>JBIKWX010000032.1:0-17887 GCA_044356095.1 Roseomonas sp. | reverse complement strand
AAAAGCGCAGGAATTTCCAGGCAGCCTCGCGCTTTGCGGCATCACGGGCGGTCAACATGCCGGCGGCACCACCTGTGGGCAGGCGGCCATTCACGGGATCAACAACCGGCAGCAGCGCGGTTTGCATTTCGAAATTCCGTCCGACGCTGGTCATCATATTTCGCAGGAAGGCGGTTGAACCAAAACGCATGCCAAGCTTGCCGGCCGCAAAGGCCTGAAGTGCCGTTGTGCCATTCAGTTGCGGCATCCCGCCTTCGGTCACCATACGGCGGAGCAAGCGCAAGCTGGCGAGACCTTCGGGGCCCGCGAAGCCTACATCGCGCTCATCCAGGGTAAGCATGCGCGCGCCATGGCTAAACAGCAGCGCGGAAAACATCCAGTCATCGCCGGGCCATTGGAACCACATGCCTTCAGTACCATCGCCAAGCGCCTTGATGCGCGCCGAAAGCGCAATCACCTCATCCCAGGTCTTTGGGAAAGCTTCTGGGGCAGGATTGGCACCAACGCGGCGTAGAAGTTCGGTGTTGTAGTAGGAAATCGCGTTGGATGCGGCATAGGCAAGCCCTGATTGCATGCCGCCAAAATGGCCAAGGGCAAGGATGCCGGGCGTATAGCCATGGGCGGCCGGATCACCCTCACGCGCAAGAAGAGGCGCGAGATCTTGAGCAATGCCTCGTTCGGCGAATACCCTCAACCGATTGAAGCCTTGGTATGAAAGATCGGGTAATTGATTGGTGGCCGCTTGCCGCAGGATAAGCTGATTGCCTTCCTCATAATTCGGCGTTGTGATGAAGCGGACCGTAGTATTCGGTTCACGCTTGGCAAATTCTGCCGCAATCGCGTCGTAACTTTCTTTGAAGATCTGCGGCTGTGCATAATGCACCGTGATTTCCACATTCGCTTGGGCGCGCAACTGCGGCGCGGCGAGCAAGCCGGCCGTGATGCCCAAGGCCGTGCGCCGGGTAAATGATTTCATAGTTCGGTTCCTTTCGATTCGGATGAAGTGGAGAAGTGAAGGAAGCGATGCTCTATCTTACATTGCATGGTCATCCCTTCAGCCCGGTTGTGGCGATACCCTCAACGAAGCGGCGTTGTGCGAAAAGGAATGCCAGGACTAGCGGCAGCGTCATGATGACGGCAGCCGCCATCAATGCGGCAAAATCATCGCCCGCCTCATCAGAACGGAAATACAAGACACCAAGCGCTGGGGTGGCACGAGCCTGCCCTTCAATCACAATCAGTGGCCAAAAAAGATCATTCCAATGCGCAACCACGGAGAAGATCGCAAATGCCGTGGCCGCAGGCCACGCGTTTGGCAGGATGACACGCCAGACAATTTCAAATTCGCCAATGCCATCCAGGCGTGCGGCATGCACCAATTCATCCGGTAGCGCCTTGAAGAATTGACGGAATAGAAAAATTGCAAAGACTGAAATGGTGAAGGGCAAAATCAGCGCGGCATAGGTATTCAGCAGCCCCATTTTGCTAAAGGCCACATAAAGTGGCAGCGCTGGAACGTGGGGCGGTACAAGAAGCCCCAGCATAACCAAGCCAAGGACCAGATCTCGGCCAGGGAAGTGCAGTTTCGCGAGCGCATAGGCTGCCGGAACAGCGAAAAGCAGCTGGAAAAAAAGAATTCCAGCGCAGACAACAACACCGTTCCAGAGGTACCCAAATACCGGAATCTGTGAAAAAACCTGCTGGTAATTCTCAACACCGTAAAAGCGTTCCGGCCAAAGATTGAGACTGGCGCGAAATAACTCATCCAGTGGCTTTACGCTGGCGGAGATCATCCAGATATAGGGCATGAGCAGCAAGAGCGCGAGGAAGCCCAGCACAAGCAGGCGTGGCGTATCCGCCCAAAGCGATCTCAAGTCGCGCTTAGCCATAATGCACCCGCTTATCCAGAGCTTTGGTTTGCAGCCAGACAAGGCCCAGAACCATCATCAGGAAAACCAAGGTGATCGCGGCAGAATACCCAAGCCGCATGAAGGTAAAGCCTTCCTTGTACATGGTATGCAGCAAGACTTCGCTCGCCTTGTTCGGTCCGCCTTGAGTCAGAACAGCAACCGTATCAAAAACCCGAATGCTGCGGATCATAGTAATGGTCAGCACGAACAGTGTCGTTGGTCCAAGCATTGGCCAGGTGACGAGCCGAAACCGATCAAGCCAAGTCTTAGTCCCATCAACCTCAGCGGCATGATAGAGTTCGCGCGGAATAGCGCTGAGGCCGGCCAGAAAGAGCACCATATTGTAGCCGATATTTTCCCAAGTACCGATGGCCCCGAGACTGAGGAGCACCCAATCTGAAGAAGAAAGCCAAAAGGGAGGGGAAGCGACACCGAGAAGGCGCAAAAAAGCATTCAAAGGCCCGATTGTTGGATGCAGCAGATATTGCCAAGCGGCGGCCATGGCGACAGTCAGGGAAACAACTGGCAAGAAGAAGACCGCACGAAACAGGGCGCGCCCACGAGTGCCCGCTTCAATTAGAAGCGCCGCACCAAGGCCGAGTAAAATGGAAAGCGGCGTGACGAACCCGACGTAAATGACGGTATTGCGTAGAGCGACTGCAAAACCGCGATCTTCCAGCATTTCTCCAAAATTCGCAGCGCCAATCCAGCCCCATTCGAATGCACCCAATTCGTAATCTGTGAACGCCAAAAGGATCGTAGCCAAACTGGGCAATAGGAGCATCAGTAAATAGGCGATGCCTGCCGGTAGGCTCAGCAACAGGCCGACCAGGGCTTCGCCCCGCGCAAGGCGGCGCGGTTTTGCCTCAAATGATGCAGGCGCTGCTGCTGACATTGCTTCAGGCAAGGGTCAGTTCCTGGTTCTGAGCAGAATGTTTGCTCGGCACCAGACGCTTGCCATTTTGATCAAACAGCAGAGCGTGCTTAGCCTCAAACGCAAGATGGATCACCTCACCGTCATGCGGGCGCGGCATTTCTGGCGGAAGCCGTATGATAAAGGCTTCATTACCGGCGCTATGGCGCGCATGAAGCAGCAGGCTTTCCCCGAGAAATTCGATACCTTCTGCCACACAAGGAATACCATTGGATTCGATCCGCAAATTCTCCGGACGAATGGCAATAATAACGGGACCAGGTGTTGCATGAAGCCCACTGGATTTTCCCGCGATATGGACATGACCAGCGGCATCTGCTGCAGCCGAGATTAAATTGATCCGCGGGCTCCCAATGAAAGTCGCCACGCGGATATCCTGTGGATCGTGATAAATCGCCTCAGGTGAGGAAACCTGTAGTATCTGACCAGCTTGCATAACGGCGACGCGGTCCGCCATGGTGAGTGCTTCAGACTGATCATGAGTCACGTAGAGTGTTGCAGCGCCGACGCGGCGATGAATCTCAACAATTTCACGACGAGTTTGCACACGAAGTGCCGCATCCAGGTTGGAAAGCGGCTCATCCATCAGAAAAGCGTCGGGATGGCGAACAATTGCCCGGGCCAAGGCCACGCGTTGTCGCTGCCCCCCCGAAAGCTGCCCCGGCTTTCGGTCTAATAAGGCATCCAGGCCTAGCGACTGGGCAGCCTGAAGGACATCGGTGGCTATAGCCGCCCGCTTCTGCGAAAGACCTGGCACCATGCGACCAAGAAGAGGAAGGCGCTCCAGGACAGAAAGGCGCCGCATGGCAAGAGGAACGGCGATATTCTCACTGACGGTCAGATGCGGATAAAGCGCGTAATTCTGAAATACCATCGCCACATTACGTTCTGCCGCGCGTAACGCACTAACGTCTCGTGACCCAATGGAAAGTGAACCTGCATCGGCGGCTTCAATGCCGGCGACGATCCTCATGAGAGTGGATTTGCCGCAGCCGGACGGCCCGACCAGGGCCACAAACTCACCTGCGGCCACGTCTAGCGTCACGTTATCAAGAGCTCTTACTGATCCAAAGTGACGTGAAACAGATCTAATGGAGATGCCCTGCACGCAGAGTGACCCTAAAAAAATTCGTAAACAGCTGCTCGCAGATGAACGGTGGCAATGACGTTTCCAATTTGTGATATTTTGAAGAAAGCTTGTTTGGCTGGGGTGAGGGCGGCTTGGAGGTCGAGTGAAAGTTCTCGGCTAAACAGAGTGGAAAAGATAGTAAAAGTGCAATGTAAACAGGATGACTGCTACTCATATAGTGCCAGAGATTTGCGTCGCTTCATCTGTGGAGGAAGTTATTTCAAGCATAGCGGAGACCTCCAGTGGCGTGCTGCGTGGAATGCGGTCAGGGCGGCTTGCCAGTCGGCGTCATGGGCAGCGCCGATACGCTGCAGGGGTTCGAGCGTCACTTTCTGTCGGCTGTAGTAATCACCCTGCATGCGGGCGAGCCATCCAGACAGCCCCCGCGCGGCAAGGGCGTCGCTGGCGGCCATCACTTCCGCCTCGCTCGGCTCGACGCGACCCAGTGAAACATGCCGCCCGTCGGCGCTAAGCACTATCCATCGGGTTTCAGTTTCTGCGTGCATCGTCACTCTCCGTCTTGCGTGACGGACGCTTCGCGCTGTGGTTTGCGCGAGCCAAGGCAATAAAGCGCCAGGGATCGCGATGATCCCTGGCTGATGCGCTGATAATACAAGGTGTGGCTGCGCAGCTTCATTCCGCCACGCGGTAGACGGTGTAGGAGCCTTTCGCGCCCTGCTTGTTCGAGCCGACTTGGCGGATGCGTTCCGCAATCTCCACCGTGATGCCCTGGCGCTTTTTCAGGCCCGCGAAAAATCCGCGCACCGTATGCTGCGCCCAGCCTGTCGCCTCGGCGATTTGCGCCACCGTCGCGCCCTCAGGGCGGCGGAGCATTGCAAGCACCACTTCTTGCTTCGTGCCCTCGCGTGGCTTGCGTGGCGCGCCCGTGGCGCGTGTGCCGCGCCGTGTCAGAGCTTTGCGCAGCATGTCCATCGCGCGCGCAATGGGGTCTTTGTCAGCATTCGGCGGAGGCGTTTCCTCCCAGGCTGCGAGCAAGCGCTCGGCGGCTTCGCGCAGGTTCACGCTTCCCATGTTGGGCGCCTCTGGCGCGGTTGGGGCGGCCTCGGCAGAAGGCTGCTCCTCAGCCTGCGGCGCGTTGTCTTCCCCGTCCTGCGGCGCGGTGTCGCGCGCCGCGCGCCCTTCATTCGGGTCAATGCCAATGGCGCGCAGCCCTTCATCCGTCACTTGGATCAGGATCGGCGTGCCATCGGCATCCTTGCGCCACACCATCGCCAATTGATCGCGCGGCGCTGCCACCTCAATCAGCAGGCGGCTCTTGATCAGGCTGTTCACCACCGCGCGGCAGGCGGCGACAGGCAAATGCTTCGGCGCAATCGCCAGCAATTGCGGGTGCTGCGCACCATGGCTCAATACAATCCGCTGCGTATCTGAAAGCTTCATCGTCTTCGTCTCCGGTTGCGGGTGCCGACCATCGGCCCCCTACTGCCGGGAGCCCCGCGGGCGGACCCTGCGGGGCAGTGCGGCGCCGCTGCGCGGCGGGCGTCGCTTCAGTCTTGCGCTTCGGCGGCGATGCCTTCGTTGATCACGAAGCCCGTCAGGTAGGGCAGGCCTGCGGGGATGCCCGTCTCGCGGCTGGTGCGCTGCGTGATGCGCCAGCCCATCCATTCCGCGGTGGTCTTCGCAATCGCGTCCGCGAGGCTCGCGCCGTAATGCATCTGGCCATTCACCCCGTCGGCGAAGTGGCGTCCGTAGCGGCTGTCGAGAAAGGCGCGGACCGAGGCGGGATCCGTGCTGGTCGCGTTGTGGATCGCGGTGAAAGCGATGGGCCAGGCATCTGCTGCGTGTTCGCGCATGGTGCCCCAGAAACCCCAGTCTTGGTTTTCGGTGGGAAGGATCGTGCTCATCTGTTTGTCTCCGTCATCGGCGGGGAAAATCCCCTGCGCGTGACAGACCATTCGCGCTGTGATGGGGGCTGAGCCAAGCGAAATAGAGCGTTATTTCATTGCTAAGTTCAGCAGGGTTTGATCATGATGTGAGGGCCAAATGGCAGCACCATTCGGCCCTCGCTTTGCCTTATCGGCTGCGCTTTCTGCTGCGCTTCGCGGCGGCTTGGCCAGCGGCGTAGGCTTCCGCGAGAGAGTTTCGGATCGACCAGACGGCGACATCGTGAAAGTCGAGCGCATCGCGGTTTCTGGTCTCGAGCGTTTCAACCGAGGGCATGTGCCGCTTGGCGATTTCCAGGAAAAGCTGATCGGTTGAAGGGGCGTCGTTCATCTTGGTCTCCTTGCTGTGGCGCCGGGAACATTCGCGGTGCGTGAGGGACCATTCGCGCTGTAGCAGGGGCTGAGCCAAGCAAGAATGAGCGTAATTTCGTTGCTATGATTCGGTCTGATTGGTTGTAATCAAACGGGTGCCGAGGTCGTCAATAAAAACTTGCCAAAATTTGCCATACCAGCCATACTTGCTGCATGAGCACCATGAACATTTCCCTCCCTGAAACGCTCAAGGCCTTCGTTGACGATCAGGTCACTGAGGGCGGCTACAGTACGAGCAGCGAATATGTCCGCGAGTTGATCCGGCGGGATCAGGACCGCCAGCAACTCAAAGGGCTATTGCTGCAGGGGGCCAAATCAAAGCAAGGTGCTGTGGCAGACGCCGCCTATTTTGACGGACTGCGTCAGAAGCTGAAGCAACGCAAAAAAGCGTGACGATCAGACCCGTTATCCTTCGCGTTCTTGCTGAGCAGGACATCGAGCAGGCAAGCCTTCATTACCTTGCGGAAGGTGGCGAGGCGCTGGCCCTGGATTTCATCGAGGAGGCTGAGCAGGCTTTTCGTCGCATTGGCCGCAATCCCGCGATCGGTTCCCCCCGCTATGCCTATGGGCTTGGCCTTGAAGGGTTGCGGGCGTGGCCGCTACGGCGCTTTCCCTATCTGATTTTCTATATCGAGCAGCCGGATGCGCTTGATGTGTGGCGCGTGTTGCATGGCCAGCGCGACATCCCGTCCTGGATGCAGCCTTCGGAATAATCACGCAGCTTTGCGCAGTGCCGGCCTTTTCGCATGCGTGTGGCGGCGCTGCCTTCTGCCTCTCGTCTGACAGCAATCCCGCGCGGCAGCCTCCAAGTACGAGTACCAGATCGCTATCAACCGCCCAATGTTTCTCAATTACCGCGCGCCCAACCGCGCCTATGCTGATCGTCTCGTTTGTACGTAGCTGTGTGCCTTGGTTGGCGCTCAGGCTGCTGAAATTACCCGAAAGGGTGCAACCCAAGTGCAAACCTGAGTGGCCTAGGTTTGCACCTAAGTCATTGAATTCATGGCTCCGTGGTGCAAACTGCAACCCATATTTTTGTTCTGCCACTAGCGATGTTGCGCGCGTTTGCTCCCCGCATACATATTCGCCAGGAAGGAACCATGGCCTCGACTTCGTACTGGCGGCAGCTATAGCAACTTCTCAAGATTGTCAGGAATCTACGACATGTGGATTCCCCAGTGCAACGGGCTTTAGTGCAACAAACTGCCAAACACTGGCGCTGCATTGGTGCGATGGAATCCGGTATTGACAGCGCCGCCAACGGGTGATGCCGTCGTCCATCTCACAACAACCGTAAGGTCACGGTGCAGGACACGGCCCTTCGCGAAAAGCTGCGCAAAATTGAGGCGCTGTTCGCAGGTGCGGCGACGCCCGGTGAGCGCGATGCGGCTGAGGCTGCGATGCTGCGTGTCAGGGGGCGCCTCGCTGAGATCGAGCGCAGCGAACAGCCGGTCGAGATACAATTCTCGATCCAGGATCATTGGGCGCAACGCCTGTTCGTCGCGCTATGCCGCCGGTACGGGCTACGCCCTTATCGCCGTCCGCGGCAAAAGCGCAGCACGATCATGGTGCGTCTGCCACGCGCCTTTTCGGACCAGATCCTATGGCCGGAATTTCTACAGCTGAACGAGGTGCTGCAAGCGCATCTCCTCGACATTACCCTCAAGCTGATCCGCGATCATGTGCATGCGGATGCGGGCGATGCCGAGGAGATGGCGGAAAAGGGTTGACTACGTGCGTCAGCGATTTGCTTGCGTGACCTGGCGGCAGCCCCGCGGCCCGGCAGTTTGTCGCAAATGTCGCTTACGCGCGCGCGAGCAGATAGATAGCGATGGGCACATCATATGTGTGAAAAAGGGAGTGTTTTGGCTTTCCCTTCTCACACGCGCGCAAGCGACAAAATCGACATTCAGGGGCGAGGGACGGCCCCAGACGCTGGGCGATCACGCGCTGGCCGATTAGCCTTAGGGCACCACCCCGAATCGAATCCCTGTTGGAGTCGTCCGTGACAGCCACCCCTGAACCGCCTGCCGAGGGCTGGACGCTACCCGAGGCGGCGGCAGCGCTATTTCCTGACGCTTGGTCTGCGGCATGGTTTCCCGACGATGTTACCGCCGCGCGCGCCCGGCCCGGCATAGAGCGTTCGCCATCGCCCTGGTCGCAGGTGCCGCTCGAGATGATCGCCGCGGTCACGGCTGCCGTGATGGCGGGCAGCGCAATCCCTGCCGGCCTGGAGACCGTGGTGGACGCTTGCCGCTCCTATGAGGCCGAGACCTCGCAGCGCATCGCTGCCGCCCTGGTGCGGCGTGCCGAGCAGCGGGCCGCGCTGCCAGGGTTGTTGGCAGCGCGGCTGGCTGGCGGTGCCTTCATGGCGCGTGGTGTTTCCCCCCGTGACCCGCTGCGCCCTATGGAGATCCCGGCCCTGGCCTGGGGGACGGCCCAGATCGCGTTGGGCTGGGAGGAGGCGACTTGGCAACGCGGCTCCAAGCCCTACAGCAGCCATGGCTCGCCGCCACCGGCGCCAGGCTTGGTGACCCTGCCGGGCGGGATCACGCTGCTTGGCGTGCGCGTGTTCACGGCGAATCGAGTGATTGCCCCGACCGTTGAGGCGCCGGCTGTGACGCCCGAAATGCCAGCGCCAACTGCGGATAGCATGTCTGCGCTCTCTGGGCGGTCAGGCTTCGCCGGTCGTCCGAGCTCCCAACAAGTGATCGAACTTGAGCATGCACGCCGGCTGGCTGCCGGCGAAGCTGAGGAAAAGATCACGGATGAGGCTCAATATCTATCGGCTTGGCTCGCCAGGACGCATCCGGAATGGCCCAAGGCGTCCGCAAAGACCATCGCGAATAATATCGGGGCGGCACATCGGCGGGGCCTAAAATCGCGCCCGAAATAACGCCCGAAATAAAACGCATCCGACCATTTCAGGTTTCTTTTACGGGTGAAAAAACTGATTTGAATGCAGTGCCATCGCAACCGCACGCCGCTGCGTGCCGACTGATGGTGACACGATGCCCACCCCGACCCCCGACGATCCAGAAGCCCTGCTGGCCCGCGACCTGACTGTTGCCGCCCTTGATTGGACGCGTAGCTGCCTTCAGGCGCGACGCGATAGTGCGATCTTCCAGCCGGGGAGTGCGGTGGCATGAAGCCGGTGCCGCTACTTTTTTTGGGGATCAAGCGCTGGCAGGACATTCGCCCGACTGACCCCGTTGAACGCGTCTGTGGCGGTGATTTTGCAGCCTTCGCAGCCTATTACGGCATGGATGACGCTGATGCAGGCGCGACGCTGCTTTACGGTCTTCAAAGCCTCCGCGAAATGCTGCGCAAAGGTGATCTTGAGGCAGCATTAGCCTTCCTCGAATGGCAAGCGGGCGAATGATGGATACAGCCCCAGCCATGCTCGCAGCCGATACCGCGCAGATTGCGCGCTTCGTGCACGCATTATTCCGCTATGCCGATCCGGACAGCGTGGTGGCACTGCGCTCCTTCTACGACGATGCCTCCTCAGTCCATGAGATTGGCGTCTGCCGCATCGCGGACGGGCTCGAGGCCCTGGTCGCGGCCGCTGTAGCGCAGGCCACACGGTGCTCGCAGCACCCACGGCCGGTGGTATTCTGCCCGCCCGTTGCAACTTTCGCCGAGGGGCCACAGGCTCGCGAGCAGGACCTTATCAACGGCCTGGCACTGTCGGTCGAATGTGACATGGCGCCAAACGATGCCCGCACAAGGCTGGAGGGCTTGCTGGGGCCGGCAACGTTGGTGGTGCGCAGCGGCGGGTGCTGGACCGATGAGCAGACCGGCGAGGTGCAGGACAAGCTGCACCTGCATTGGCGCCTTACCGAACCGACACGGGACGCCGCCACGCATACAGCGCTGAAGCAGGCTCGGTCCCTGGCGGCAGCCCTGGTCGGCGGCGATCGTAGCAACGCCCCGACGGTCCATCCCATCCGCTGGCCGGGTAGTTGGCATCGCAAGGACCGCCCCCGCCTCGCAGTGATCGTTGCAGAAAACGACGCGGAGCTGGAGCTTAGCGACGCGCTTGAACGCCTCGCCGATGCCTTGCCGGCAATGGATCTGCCCGCTTCGGCAATCCTGACTGCCCACGGGGGTGCGCAACCGGAGATCGGCGAGGCCCGCGACACCTCTGTCCTGATCCAGCAAATCCTCACCGCCGCCGACTACCATGCGCCGCTGGTGGCACTGGCGATGCGCTACCTCAAAGGCGGCATGGCGCCTGCCCAGGTGGTCCTGACCCTGCGCGGCCTACTCCTCGCCGTGCCAGAGGCGCAGCGCGACATTAAGGACGGCAGCACCGTGCCAGGGCGCTGGCAGGCCCGCTACGATGACACGCCCCGCGCTGTCTCAACCGCCTGCCGAAAACTTGGCAATGAGGGCACCGGGTTGGACGGCGCCAGCGCATCCGTGGCCTCTAGCGATGGCGCCTGGCCAGAGCCCATCGACTTCCTGGCCGATGCCGAGATGACCGGCGCCCCCGAATTGCGGCCCGAACATCTGCCGCCTGCCATCGCGCCCTTCGTGGCTGACACGGCGGCACGCATGGGCGTTGATCCGGCGACCGTGGCGCTGGCTGCTCTGGTCACCCTCTCCAGCGTTGCGCACGAGACTTGGCGGCTACAGCCGAAGCAGATCGACGATACCTGGCGCGAGGGCGCCCGCATCTGGGGGGCGATCGTCGGTGACCCCAGCATTCTCAAGACGCCGGTGATCCAGGCAGCAACCAAGCCGATCGATCATATCGACATTCTGGCCCGTGGCCGACACGAGCGAGCCATGGCCGAGTACCGCGCAGAGATGGCAGCGCTCAAGGCTGACAATGCACCCCCCGGCAGCGGGCCGCCGCCGCCACGGCTCGATCGCTATCTGGTGGAGAACAGCACTGTTGAAGCGCTGACCGAAGTACTGCGCGACGACCCCGAGGCCAAGCAGCGTGTGCCGATGGGCAAGGTGCTGATCCGGCAGGATGAGATGAGCGAATGGCTTGCCAACATGGACCGCTATCGTGCCGGTGGTCGTGGCGGAAGTGATCGCGGGGCCTATCTGCGCCTCTACAATGGAACGCGGTTCGTGGTGGACCGCGTCGGTCGCGGCACCTTATCGATCTCGAGCTGGTCCGCCTGCATCATCGGCGGCATCCAGCCGGAACCGATTCAGCGCATTGCGCGCGAAGCGGCCGATGACGGCCTGCTGCAACGCTTTTGCTACGCCGTGCCAGCGCGTCAAGATCGTGGCATCGATCGCAAGCCCGATCAGGCCTCGACAGAGCGTTACAATGGTTTGGTGAATGCCATGGCAGGGTTGCTGCCGCCGGCGGCATTTCCCGGGGCATTGCCACGGGTGGTGGTCCTGCATCCGGATGCACAAGTGCATCGCTTGGCGATCCTGGATCTGGCCGAGGCCGTTGCCGCGATGCCGGATACGTCGAGCCGCATGAAATCGGCACTTGGCAAATGGCCAGGGTTGTTCGCACGCATGACGCTGCTGTTCCAGTTGATCGACCATGCGGATGCGCTGAATCGGGGTATCGCGCCGCCCAATGTCATGGTGGTGCCTGAGGCGGTGGCGCGGCGCAGCGCGGCCTATCTGCGCGATATACTGCTGCCACATCTACTGCGGGCCGAGGCAGTAATGTTCTCCAGCGTGCAGTCGGGTCATGCCCGATGGATCGCAGGGTTTATCCTGTCGCGCGGGGAAGGTCGCATCGCATTGCGCGACGTGGTGCGCGCCTATGGCCCGTTAAAGGCGCCGGAGCAGCGCAACGAGCTGCTGAGCGTCATGCAGTCGCTGGAGACCATGGGATGGTTGAAGGCCGAACCACAGGAGAATCCGGCACGGCCGCCGACGGCGTGGGAGGTCAATCCGCTGGTGCGGGAGCGATTCGCGCGCCGGGCCGCAGAGGAACGCGCTGCGCGGCAACTGGCGAAGGCGCGCATCGCGGCGACGCTGGCATGCGTGGGGCAGACGCAGGGCGCCACAGAAGACGAGAACAAAGATTCATCAGCCGTACTGGGGGGTAGGATGATGTATCTCGAAGCAGTAGGCGCGCGGCGTCGCAACCTTGCCGTACCGCACTCACCTGATTCCCACCCGCAGGGGGCAGGTATGCTTTCTCGGCAAGGCGACACGTTGAAGCACGCGGATCGAATGCCCTGCGGCGGGAAGTCGATCGACGCGCCACGCGACCTCCCTGGCGTCCCCCGCAACGATGCGGAGGCCATCAGCGCATGATGAACGTGGGACCGAATCCTCAACTCCCGCCCCATCTCCGCGAGGTCTGCGACATTATCGCTCGCGGTTTGGTGCGGCTGCGGAGCCGCGGTGCGCTGGCAGAAAGCGCCGAAACCGCCGACCGCAGAGACATTCCGCTACACTTCACTGCCAAGCAGCGCCGTCATGCGACCCCCAAGAGAAAGGGAATCGTATGAAACAACGATCCATCACCAAGCAGGTGCCAGCCGACCCGGCCACACTGAAAATCTCGCCAGCGCAAGTGCTGCCCCGCCTCGCGGCCCTCCGCACCGCGCCAATCGCCGATCTGAAGGAGCAATGGCGCATGCTCTACGGCAAGGAGCCGCCAGCCTTCAGCAGAAGCTACATCGAAAGCAGGCTCGCCTATCGCATTCAGGAACTCGCCTATGGCGGGCTGCGGCCGGAAACACGAAAGCGGCTCGAAGCACTCGGCGAAAGGCTGGATGGCGGCAATGCCGTGCTGCGGCGTATCCGCGCCGATAATCGCCCCCTGCCAGGCACGCAGATCATTCGCGAATATGAAGGCGTGCAACATGTGGTGACCGTGCGCGCCGATGATTTCGAGTTTGAAGGCCGCCCCTATCAATCGCTGTCCGCCATCGCGCGGCACATCACTGGCACGCGCTGGAATGGCTGGGTGTTCTTTGGCCTGAAATCGGGGGCGCACGCATGACCCGCCGCAAGACAAGTGCCGAACCAGCCATGCCGGCCTCGGTGCAAAAGCGCCGCTGCGCCGTCTATACGCGCAAATCCACCGACGAGGGCTTGGAGAAGGAATTCAACACCCTCGACGCCCAGCGCGAATCTTGCGAGGCCTATATCGCCAGTCAGCGCGCGGAGGGCTGGGTGCTGGTGCCGCATCGTTATGATGATGGCGGCTTTTCCGGGGGCTCCCTGGAACGCCCCGCGCTGCAACGCCTGCTGCGTGATATTGAATCCGATCAGGTGGATGTCATCGTTGTCTACAAGATCGACCGGTTGTCACGCTCCCTCATGGATTTTGCCAAGCTGGTCGAGGTGATGGACGCGCATGGCGTGACCTTCGTTTCCGTCACCCAGTCCTTCAATACCACGACCAGCATGGGGCGCCTTACGCTGAACATCCTGCTGTCCTTCGCGCAATTCGAACGCGAAGTGATTGGCGAGCGCATCAGGGACAAGGTGGCGGCCTCCAAGGCGCGCGGCATGTGGATGGGGGGCAAGGTGCCGCTCGGCTATGAAGTGGCTAATCGCAAGCTGGTGGTGAGTGACGCCGAGGCGAAAAGCGTGCGGCAGGTGTTTGAATGCTTCGCCGAGACAGCCTCCGGCACCGAGACCGTGCAACGCCTGCAAGCGAAGCGCGTTACCAGCAAATCCGGGCGGCTGCTCAACAAGGGTGATGTCTACAAGATCCTAAACCTGCGCACCTATGTGGGCGAGGTTGAGCATAAAGGGCGCATCTATCCCGGCGAGCATCAGGCGATCGTGCCGCGTGCATTGTGGAACAAGGTGCATGCGTTGCTGCAAACCAGCCCGCGGGCGCGCGTGGCGCAGAATCGCCGACACCAGACAGCGCTGCTGAAGGGGCTGATATTCGGCCTGGATGGCAGGGCGCTATCGCCAACCCATTCGCGCAAGAAGGGGCGGATGTACCGCTACTACGTCGCGCAGCGCGTGTTGAAGGAGGAGCCCACCGGCGGCGATGACATTCTGCGCCGCATCTCTGCCGCGCAAATCGAAGGCGCCGTCATTGGCCAGGTGCGCGCGTTATTGCGCCAGCCAGAAATCGTAGCGGGCGGCTGGCTGGCGGCGCGACAGGAGGCACCGGACCTTTCCGAAGAAGATGCGCGCGATGCCCTGGCGCGGCTTGACCCGCTTTGGGAGGAGCTTTTCCCGGCCCAGCAGCAGAGCATCATCCACGCCCTGGTGGACCGTGTGGTGGTTGGCCCGACCGGTGCTGACATCCGGCTGCGCGTGGAGGGGCTGGGCAGCCTGGCACGCGACCTTGGACGGGGAGGGCGGGCAGCATGACGATGCCTGTCTCCCACGTCACCGTGCGCGTACCGCTGACCATCCGCCGCCGTCCGGGCCGCAAGACCCTGGTATCGCTGGGGTTTGGTGCCGACGGCGGGCGCATTTCGACCAAGGCCGACCCGGCGCTGGTGAAGGCGCTCGCTCGGGCGTTCCGCTATCAGAAGCTGCTCGACGAGGGCCGATATGCCAGCATCAGCGAAATGGCGGCTGCGGAGAAGATCGAGCGGGGGTATCTTGGCACCCTACTGCGGCTGACGCTGCTGGCGCCGGAATTGGTGGAGGCTATTCTGGACGGCCGGGATGAGGGCGGGGTGGCTCTTTCGGAATTACTCGAGCCTTTTCCGGGCGACTGGATGCGTCAGAAGGATCATCTGCCGGTCCCTTAGCAGCACTGAGGCGTGGGTCCGCTCTGCGCACAGGTTAGTCATGGTTACCGGCGTCTCTGCAGCCTGAGGCCGAGACTGGCCATGGAGAACCCGTCCTGTGGCAGATTTTCCGTTGGCGCGCATCACCGAACGCGCACGCGAGCTTCGTTCTGGCAAACCTGTCGCAGGATATGCGATTATGTTTCACTGGTCGGACGAGATAAATCGATCACGCCATGATAGGAAGTCGTATGTTGCGGGTGCGAAGTGCGAGATAACTTCTCTAGGAAAATAGTCCATGAGATAGCAAAGGGTGTCGCATTTCGATGCTCCAATCCCGCTTGCCAACGCGCGACGGTGGCGGCCAACGACGCACAGGATGGTACATTCACCATCGGAGTCGCGGCGCATATCTGCGCAGCATCGGCGGGCGGGCCGAGGTTCGACCCTTGCCAGACCGCAGTTCAGCGGAGCGAGTCTGAGAATGGCATCTGGCTTTGCCAGAACTGTGGTCGACTTATCGACGCAGACCCAAGGAAATATCCAGTCGAAACCTTGCGGACCTGGAAAACCGAAGCACAAAAGCGTGCTCTCAAAGATTTACTCTCTGAGCGCACTCAGGAGAATTTAGCTTCGACCGTACCGCTCGGATTATCAGATGCGCACAGTGACGGGAGTTCAGATACGGCTGAAACATTTGTTCGCGTACAAGCAGCGGCGAGGCTGAATCTCCAAGCACAGAAAGAAGCAACGAGCTGGCCGAACCATCATATTGATTTGAATCTCAGCCAAATAGAAGATCCAACAGCAATTCCTTTTCCTATTTCACGATTACACTTGGCGATGGAGATGGTAAACCGGATTATCTTAGTTGCCCCTCCTGGAATGGGTAAGACCACGACGGTCTTGCAGCTTGCCGAATACGCCTTAGGCGTCGGCGCTGTTGTCCCGATTTACATCCATCTGGGTGATTGGTCGGCCGGAAGCGTGGGCCTTCTCCAAGACGTGCTTGGGCGACCTGCATTTCGTTCATTCAAAGAAAATCACCTGATTTCTCTAGCGCGAGATGGCCGCCTGCTGCTGCTCCTTGATGGGTGGAACGAGCTCGATCTAGCGTCTCAAAAGAGGCTACGAATCGAAATCACCACGCTCTGCCAAGCCCCTCTGAACATGCAGTTCGTTGTGACGACAAGATTGCAAGCGGCCGAAGTGCCTATGAATGGCATGAAAATCGGTTTGAACCAGCTCAGCGAAGACCAGCAGATGGAACTTGCACGAGCGCAGCTTGGGGCGCCTGGCGAGCGCATCGTTGACACCGCATGGCGAATTGCTGGCGTCCGCGAATTGATTGCGACCCCTCTATATCTTTCCGCACTGCTCACAAAAGGATCGGATCAAGCAATCCCCTCGACGAAGGAAGGATTGCTCCAACTCTTTGTGACGCAGCACGAGCGTACCGGGGCACACTCAGAAGCAGTCCGCGGAATTCTGGATGGCTGTCACGCCAGAATACTGGCCGATTTGGCCCGAGCGCTGAATGACGAGGGATCTACAACGCTTACTGACAGTGCTGCGCGCGGTCTCATATCGGCTAGCCTGAGGCGGCTTGAACAGGAAGGGCAGATTGCTGACAAGCCTCGCATTGGGGATGTTCTCGATGTGCTGACCGGTCACCACCTTCTCGTAAGAAGCCCGTCGCGCGAAGCTGTCTATTTCCACCATCAGCAGTTTCAGGAGTGGTTTGCCGCGAGCTTCGTGGTCGACACGATGCGAGATGCCGCCAATAATGTCCCCACCGCGCGGGAACGCCTGAGAGTTGAAATACTCGATCGACCATCATGGGAGGAATCAGTGCTTTTCGCTGTTGAGCGACTTTGCCGCGAAAGCGGTGGACATAGCGCCGTTGCCAACGCGATTCGGGAAGGCTTGTCGATCGACCCGCTTCTTGCCGCGGAGATGATCTATCGCGCGACACCCGAGGCTTGGGATCTTATAAAGTCCGAAGTCACCGAATTCATCGTAAAGTGGCACTCCCCGGGAACAATGGATCGCGCGGTAAACTTCATTCTCATCGCGGGAAAGCCTGATTTCGCTTCTGCGATTTGGTCGTTTATCCTCGAGGTACAGCCAGGGTTGCCAAGGCTACGTATAACGCCACGCTTTCGTCATGGGGTCCTCGGTCATGACTTGGCGACGGTACTTCCGCGACTTTCCGAGGGGCAGCGCCGCCAAGTCCTCGATCTGCTCGCTGGGGACGGGGACATGGACGCCATGGATCTCGCCGTTTCAATCGCCAAATCGGAGCCCAGCCCAGAGATTCAAGCAGAGGTGATCCAGCATCTGTTCTTCCGCCACGCCGATCGCCACGCCGCCGCACTGCTCTCGTCTGCATCGACTGATGTTTGGAGCATATTGTCGTCCCGCGACTACGCCGACGAAGTGAGCGATCCCGTCATCGCAGCCCAGTTGCGCCAAATTAGATCTCACATGCTTGAAACCGCGCCCGCTGCCGATAGGCGGCTGCGTTGGTTGCTGGAGCAAGCTCCCGACTCTCCGGACTGGGAACTGCGCGTGATCGGGACCTTGGCCGCGCACGACTATCCAACCGACCACATGCATGTGAACGGGTCGCTCGCCGAGGCGGCTCGACGGGCCCCTCTCGCTTTTCTCAAAGCCATGGCAGGGAGGGCCGCGCAAGGCCTAGCCCTACCGAGCGGCATCGGCGAGCTTCTTGCCGCTCTCGATCCCACGGATGATCGCTCTGTCGCGTCGATTGTATTGGATTTCACCAAGTTGGATCGCCGTGCAAGCATTCTATCTGTCGCAGCTGGTCCCGAAACTGTGTGTGCCTTGATAGAGAGGTTTCTTGAGCACTCCAGCCAGGCCCGAACGGCTTCAGATCGGCACTCCCAGTGGCAGACAGCAAACCTCATCCAAGAGCGGATCGGGCTTACGCATCAGCATCTCTTTCTCGATGGCGTCTTGCGAAT
>JBIKWX010000031.1:0-17896 GCA_044356095.1 Roseomonas sp. | reverse complement strand
GCGATCGCCACCACACCTGCCGCGCCGAGGAACCCGACACGACGAGCGTCAATCACCATCCACATTTTATGCATATCGAACATTCTCCTTTCTTTCGCTCCAGATTTCAGGAAATTCCGTCAACCCGGAACATCCTTCAGAAGAAGCGCCAGTCGGGCGGAACCACTTGTCCGGTATAGACAAGCGGCCGCCACAACCACACGAGGATATGCGCGCCCATGGAAGCGAACACGGAGAAAGCCCATCCCTGGACCACCAAGTTGTGGACTTCCTTCGCCTGAGCTTCCGTCAGGCGCGTTCTAGTGTCGGCCATTAGCAAACCTCCGACTTGGCCTTACGGCCATTACCGCGTCCACCCGCGCGGCAGGGACGGCAGAGGCGGAATTCCGCCCAAGCCTTCTTGTCGTCGGATACGTGCCGACAGCGGTGACCGCGGTCCGTTCGCAGACAAGATTCGTGATGACGAAGGGGCGTCATGCCATGACCTCCGCCAAAGTCTTTTGCACGCGCTCTGCCGTCACGCGCGGCTCTGCCGCATCGCGCGCGGCGCGTTCAACTTGTTCACGCAGCCGCTTGGCTGCGGAAATACGGAGCAGGAAGGGTTCCTGTTCCACCCGTTCATCCAATAGCGCGACCGCCGCTGCGTCCCAGGGTTCGGCAGCACGCACCGGGGTTGGTTCAACGCGATCAAGATCAGTGCCGAGCGGCAGGATATGAAACAACGCGTCAAACAAGGCGTTGCAATATTCCTGGATGATATAGGTCGCCCCCGCATAGCCCATGAAGGGCGTGCCGGTAGCACGGCGGATGATGGCGCCGGGGAAACTTGCCGGGATATACATGGCGCGGCTTTTGATTTCTGCCGCATACATGCGTTCATTATAGGAACCGAACAGCACCAAGGGCGGTGTCTTGCGCAAAGCATCACGCACCGCCGCATTATCGGGCTTCTGCCCTGCCTTGCGCGAAAAGGCGAAAGCACAGGGAATACCCATTTCATCATGCAAAAAACGCTGCAATCCGCGCGAATAGGTATCAGTCGCAACCACCGCGAAGGAGGCCGAGGCGTAGAAATCCTGCGTCACACTCCGCCACAAATCCCAAAGCGGCTTCACCGTGGTGTGTTTTTCACGTTCGATGAAGGGTTCCGGGTCCAGCCCAGTCAATTCACCAAGCTTGCGAAGGAAATTTGTTGTCGCGAAAAGCCCAATTGGCGCCTGCAGATAGGGCCGATCCAGCTCCTCGCACAGCTTGCGACCGAATTCGCGATACATGCAGATATTCACATCCGCATCGGGCAGTTTTGCGATGTCTTCCACATGGCTGCCAAGCGGGAAGACCAGATTGATCTCACAGCCAATGCCTTCGACCAGGCGGCGAATCTCTGCCAGGTCGGATGGCATATTGAAGGTGCCATAGATGGGGCCGATGATATTCACGCGCGGCTTTTCGCCTTCCTTGCGCGTGCGGGGTTTTGGCTTGCGACCGCGTGAGCCAAATTCGCTCCAGAGCCACATGATGGCACGGTCGGCGGCCTGCCACTGATCCTCATCAATCGTGCGGCAGATGAAGCGTTGCAGATTGCTGCCCTGCGGTGTGACACCACCACCGATCATTTCAGCGATGGAACCCGTCACCACCACGGCAGGCAACTCGGCATCCTGTGTGGCGGCAGCGCGCTTCAAGGCGCCTTCGGTGCCGTTCTGGGAGAGTGAATCCTCATCCAAACCCGTCACCACAATCGGCAATTCATGCGGCGGCAACGCATCCGTGTAATGCAGCACCGCCGTCACCGGCAGGTTTTCGCAACCGACTGGCCCATCAATCACAACCCGCAGGCCACGCACTGCCGAGAAAGCATAGATCGCCCCCCAGTAGCCGCCGGCGCGATCATGATCGAGAACGAGCATGCTCAGCTCCCCACCGCTTCTTCGGCCTTGGCCTTGGCGGCGCGCAGCTTGCGCTGACGCTCACGAAAACCAGGGGGATCGCTTGGCTTGTCGCGGAACCCATAACCCGCGCCATCCGGCGTGCCGACACCTTCAAAGAAGGAAACCATGCGCGAAAAACGCTCACGCCCATTGGTCTGCGCCGCCACAATGCCTGCCATGGAAGCGGCACCAGCCGGGCCAAAAAGCGGACGGGCGGAAACCATATTCGTGAAGTAGAGCGCGGGCGTGCCCATTTCCTTGGCCTTCTGCACCAAGGGTGTTGTGCCAAGCGCCAGATCAGGCCGCGTATCCTTCATCGCGGCAATGTCCTGTTCCAGGCTCGCGCGATACTGCACATGGCAACCATGCGCTTCGAGCCATTCGCGATCCGCAGCACTCCATTCTGTGCGCGGTGCGGCTGTGCCGACATAAGGCACTTCAGCGCCGGCTTCGATCAGCAGGCGCGCCACCAGCAATTCCGAACCTTCATAGCCAGAAACCGTAATGCGCGCCTTGACCGGGTTGCCGGCAAGCGCACCACGAATGGCAGGTAAGGCACGCGTCTTGGCCGCTTCGATATCGGATGGCTTCACGCCCGCCGCAGCACCAATCGCAGAGAGCCAGGCATCCGTGCCTTCCACACCCACCGGCGCAGAACCCACTACTGGGCGACCCGCCGCGCGGAATTCGCGAATGCTTGCGGTATAGAAAGGATGCACTGCCGCAACGGCAACACTATCAAGCGCCGCATAGAGATCACGCCATTCACGCGCTGGGGTTTGCGGCGCAAGCGTCAGCCCCATGGGCTGGATCAACGCACCAATTCCTGGCGGATCGGCGGGGAACAACTCGCCAATCACCGCGATGCTGCGTTGATCCAGTGCATAATCGCGCGGTCTGGCAACCGGACCTGCCTCAGCCTCATTGCGTGCGTAGCGCAGCATGGCGCCGGCCAGCACATCCTTGGCTTCTGCATGGGTCGGCACGCCAAAGCCCGGTACATCTATGCCAATCACGCGCACGCCATTGATCTGCTTCGGCAATAGATCAAGCGGCACACCAGATGCCGTTGGTACGCATAGGTTGGTGACGATGACCGCGTCATAATCCTCTGGCTTCGCCAGGGCATAGACTGCGTCGCGAATATCTTCAAAAAGTTTGCCGGTGACGAGGGTTTCCGAATTGAACGGCACGTAACCCACCGTGCGACGCGCGCCATAGAAATGGCTGGTGAAGGTCAGGCCATAGACGCAGCACGCGCTGCCGGAAAGAATTGTCGCCACACGCCGCATGCGCAAACCAACGCGCAAGGACCCAAAGGCCGGGCACATGGATTGCGGCTGATCATGCGGCCCGCGCGGATAATCGGCAGCGAGCTTATCCATCACCTCGGACTTGCCCGCAGCACGCGCGGCAGCGTCCAGCGTTTCCCGCCCGCCATGGCAGGCAGCGCCTTCAGCGGCGGCAGGCGGCGATACGGGCGGGAGTGTGTCCATGCCCTCAGACGCCCTCATACACCACTTCAAGGGATGGCTTGTTCAGCACTTCCGCGGCGCACATGTCTTCCATGGTGGCGGGGTTCAGCACCACACCACGGCCCACGGCTTCGCCCTTGAATAGGCCAAGCAGATTTTCCTGGCTCAGCGGATTCGGGCGCAGCGGCGGCGCCTCAGCGACTTGCAGCGCGAGCTGTTCAAACACCGAAGCCCAGCGCCCGCCAGGCTTGCCGATGATTTCATAATTCGCGGATTTGCGGCGAATATCCTCATCCGCCGGAATGGCGGCCAGCACGGGGATGCCGGCTTCAGCCGCAAAGGCATGGGCTTCGCCGGTGCCGTCATCCTTGTTGATGACCATGCCGGCCACGCCGACATTGCCGCCAAGCTTGCGGAAATATTCCACGGCAGAGCAAACATTATTGGCGACATAAAGCGATTGCAGGTCATTCGAACCGACCACAATCACCTTCTGGCACATGTCACGCGCAATCGGCAGGCCGAAGCCGCCGCAGACCACATCGCCCAGGAAGTCGAGCAAGACATAGTCGAAATCCCACTGATGGAAGCCAAGCTTTTCCAGCAATTCGAAACCATGGATGATGCCGCGCCCACCGCAGCCACGGCCCACTTCCGGGCCGCCCAATTCCATGGCGAAAACACCATCGCGCTTGAAGCAGACATCGCCGATGGCAACAGCCTCACCGGCGGCCTTCTTCTTGGATGAGGTTTCAATGATGGTCGGGCAGGAACGCCCACCAAAAAGCAGTGATGTCGTGTCGCTTTTCGGGTCGCAACCAATCAGCAAAACGCGCTTGCCCTGCTGCGCCATCATGTAGCTAAGGTTCGCGAGGGTGAAGGATTTGCCGATACCGCCCTTGCCATAGATGGCGATGATCTGGGTTTTCTTCGCCGCAGGCGATGTCAGCACCCCGTCAGGCGGCGTGGATGCTTCGGCGCGCAGCGCGTTATGCATCGCATTCATGGATGGACCGTTTGGCTTCCCCGGGACAGCATTCATTGTTTGTTTCTCCAGTCCAAAACCATTTTGAGGCAGGCGGGATCTTCAAAAGCCTGGCGATAGGCTTCTGGCGCGGCATCAGCGGCAGCGCGATGCGTAATCAAGCCGGAAAGGGACAGGCGGCGCGCTGCAATCAGCTGATTCACCGCTTCCAGATCAGGCTGCTTCCATTCCGCGGCGATCGCGATGCGTGCTTCGCGCATGAAGGCCGGCGGGAAGGTGAAGGAAAGCGGCGCGCTGTAAAAACCGGCCAGCGTCACCACGCCACCGGGGGCAAGCCGCGCAATCAATGCATCCAGCAAAGCGGCATCGCCGCTGACATCGCAAATGGCGCGATAATCGCGCCGCGTATCTTCTGCCGGATCAATAACCAAATAACCATTCGCGCCATCGCGCCGCGCGGGATTGCTTTCCCACACGATCGGCGCGGGATGGCCGGCGGCGATGATGATACGCGCCAGCAAGCGCCCCAGCACACCATGGCCGATGATCAATTCCGGAATGGCCGCGTTTTGCAGCGCCATGGCGTGATGCGCAGTGGCGGCCAGCGCCAAAAGCACGGCATCTGCGCCGAGCGCGGGATCAACCGGTGTTACGCGCGCACCGGCCACCACAAGCCGCGCGGCAGCGCCACCAAACAATCCGCGAATATCGCCGAAGCAACGCGCACCGGGGACGAAAACCGCCTCACCTGGCTGCCGGCCCGCGGCGACACCTGCCTGCACCACGCGCCCAACGGATTCGTAACCCGGCACCAGCGGATACCCCATGCCAGGGAAGGACGGCATGCGCCCGGACCAGAGAAGACGTTCCGTTCCAGTACTGATACCGCTCCAATCAATGTCCACGACAACATCCTCTGCGCCTGGCGGCGTCAGTTGCAGGCGCGAAAGCGAAAGCTTTTCGGGGGCGCTCAGCAGGATGGCGAGTGTTTCCACTCCGGGATCTCCCAATTGGGTTTTGTAACTCTAATGTGACGCGCGTAACTGTCAAGTTAAAATGACATTAAACGAGTCAATCTGCCTCAGCCTGCATCACACGCGTTAGCAAGGGGGTGTCGGTCGGCAGCAGCCGGGGCGCTTTGAAGCCAGCAGCGGTCAGCATCGCGGCCAACTCATCCGGCCGGCGCGGGCGGCCGCGGCCCATGGCCAACAGGTAAAAG
This sequence comes from Roseomonas sp., assembly GCA_044356095.1. Classification (GTDB taxonomy): domain Bacteria; phylum Pseudomonadota; class Alphaproteobacteria; order Acetobacterales; family Acetobacteraceae; genus Neoroseomonas. The sequence continues at coordinate 12,286 of JBIKWX010000031.1, read as the reverse complement.
CCGAAATAGGCGCCGCCCATGGGCTCAGCGCCCGCAGTGCCGGCCATGGGCTCGGCAATCAGCACGCGCCCGCCTTTGGGCAAGGCCGCACGCACACGGCCAAGCAGGGCCTGCACCACATCATCATCATGGTCGTGCAACACGCGCACCAGGCTGATGATATCGGCACCGAGTGGCAGGGAATCGGTGGAGAAATCGCCGCCCATCGCCATGGCGCGGTCCGCCAGCCCTTCGCGGGCAAAGCGCTGCCGCCCCTGTTCGGCCACGGCCGGCAGGTCAAACAACAGCAAATCAAGGCCGGGATTGGCCTTGCCGACTGCGGTCAGAAAGGCGCCGCTGCCACCGCCGACATCCATCAGGCGCCGATGCAGGCCAAAGCGGTAGGCGGCCAGAACCTCCTGCGCCACCATGGGCTGGCTTGCCGCCATCAGCGCCGTGTAATCGGCCACTTTTTCGCCCGGCAGGGCATCCGGCTGCGCCGCGCCGGCATAGGCCCAGTATTGCGCCAGCGCCGTGCCGCCCCTTTCGCGGCGCAGAAGCGCTACCGGATCCGCCAGATCGGCGTAGAGCATGGCATGGTGTTCCACCATGGCGGCGATGCCGGGATTGCCGATCATGGCCGCACCCAATTCGCCGAGCGCCCAGGCACCATCTGCACGCCGGCGCACCAGCCGGAGCGATTCGGCGGCCACCAACAGGCGGTTCATCGCTTCAGGCGCCAGCCCGAGTCGCGCCGCCAGCTTATGTTCTTCCGCCGGGGCTTCATGCAGCGCTTCAAACAGCTTCAGCCGCACACAAGCGGCCAGCACTTGCGAATAGACAAAGCCAGCGCAGAGATCGAACAACTCCCGCGCGCGGCGGCGCGCCAGCGGGCGGGTCAGCGGAAAACGCGCAGCCCAGGCACGAAAACTTGGGCGCGCCGTGAGGGATTCGCGCCAGGCGGTGAAGCGATCCGCCCAGGATGCGCCCCCTTCCCGATCCGCCCTTTGCGGGGGCAGCGGCATGGCCCGCGCCATGGTTCAGGCCACGGCCAGCTTGCGCGGCAAAAGCCGGCCCACTTCTTCCAACATGGCGGCGCGCAACAGGGTGCGACCGGGGCAAGCGGGAATCGCCTCCACCGCCGCATTGGCCAGGGTTTTGAGCCGCGCCACCGCGCCATCCAGACCCAATTGCAAGACGGCAGATGGCCGCCCCAAAGCCTGGTCGCGCCCGACAGGCTTGCCGATGCTCGCCTCATCTTCCACAGCATCGCGCAAATCATCAGCGACCTGGAACGCCTCACCGAGGCGATCCCCCAGCAGGCGCCAGGCTTCGGCATCAGCAACACCCGCAGCGGCAGCACCGGCAACGGAGGCAGCGGCGAAAAGCGCCCCGGTCTTTTGCCGTTGATATTCAGAAAGATCAGCGCGCGGTTCACATTCCCACGCCTGACCGGCGACTATGCCAAAGGGCACGCCCACACCATCGCCAATCGCATTGATCACAGGGCCAAGCCGTTCCGGCGCGGCGCAGCCGGCGCGCGCAACAGTCTGGAACGCCAGCACAATCAGCCCATCCCCGGCCAGCACCGCCAAGGGCTCACCATAGGCGCGATGCACGGAAGGCCGGCCACGGCGCGTATCGGCATCATCGAAGCAGGGCAGGTCATCATGCACCAGGCTGGCGCAATGCAGCAGTTCAATCGCGGCGGCGGCGGCGCTGGCGAGCCTTGGCTGGTCATCACCACAGGCCGCGGCAACAGCAAGCGTAAGGCGCGGGCGGATGCGCGCCCCTTTCGGGAAAACCGCGTGACGCATCGCGGCGGCAAGGCGGGGCGGGGCACCGCTCGCCTCGGCGGAGAGCACCGCGTCAGCGAGGCTGCTCTCAATACGGGCCAAGGCGTCCATGCGGGACCTCCCGAGGGGTGGCGCGAACGCATCGCGGCAGCCCTGTGTATGTTGTAATAGACGGTTTTTATTGTCGTGTTATCTTGACACTTATGTCAAGGCTTTTCACGCCCGCGCAGCAAAACGGGTTTCGCGGTCCATCCGGTCCATCAATTCCAAGGCCCAAACCAGCCTTTCGCCATAGCCGGCACCAAGCGGCGGGCCTTCCAACGCGGGGGCAGAACGCACCGCATCCACCAGAAAGCGCGTGGCCGGCGATGGCGCTTCATCCGCGCCATCCTGCTGAGCCGCGAGCGCGCCAGCCGCACGCGCCAAAAGCCAAGCCTTGCGCCGCCCCGAAACCACCGCGCGACGAGAAACAGAATCTAGCCCTTGGCGTTCCACCTCTCGGCCGATTTCCGCATAAACAAGGCGGGCGGCGCCAATGCCTGGGCGGCAATCCCAAGGTAGCAGCGCAATGCCTGGCCAGGCGCGGCGATAATGCGCTTCCGCCGCACCCAAAAGCCGCGCAACAACACGGCCAAGGGCGGGTGAAAAGGCTGGGCTGGCGATCAATGCTTCTGCTGAAAGCCCTTCCTCACGCAGCCAGGCAAGCGGCAGATAAACGCGCCCGGCCTTGGCATCTTCGCCGACATCACGGGCGATATTGGTAAGCTGCATGGCAAGGCCAAGATCACAGGCGCGCGCAATCGCTTCCGGTGAACGCACGCCCATCAGTAATGTCATCATCGCGCCAACGGTCGCGGCGACGCGCGCGGCATAGGCTTCCAGTGCGGCGATATCCTCATAAAAGCGGCCTTCGGCATCCCAGGCGAAGCCTTCGAGCAACGCCGCCGGCAAGGCGCGCGGCACGCCATATTGCGCAACCACGGCAGCAAAAGCGCGATCCGCCACATGATCCCAGGGGCGCGCGGCATAAGCGCCATCAAGGCGTTGATGGAGTAGTTCCAGTGAGGCCGCCGGATCATCGCTCATGTCAATCGCGTCATCGGCCACGCGGCAAAAGGCGTAAAGCGCGGCGGCGGGGGCTGCGATGCGGCGCGGCAGAAGAAGGGATGCGGCGCGAAAGCTTTTTGAACCACCCGCCAGCAGCCTGGTGCAGGCGGCGAGATCCTCGGCCGAAATGCCGTTCAATCCGGACATGCGCATCCCCGTATTTTCTTTGCTTCAATCATGATTGGCCATCCGGCGGCGAAAGCGTCGCGCCCCAAGCGCCACGCCAATTGCGACAATCGGGATGGCAACGCTGGTGACGATTTCCTCACGCAGCGAAACGCCCGATGTGACCAAACCCTTGGCGAGATAGGCCACCAGCCCAACCACATAATAGGTGATGGCAGCAACCGAAAAACCTTCCACCGCCTGTTGCAGCCGAACCTGCTGACGCGCACGCCGTTCCATGGAGGCAAGCAAAGCCTGATTCTGCCGCTCACGCGTGATATCAACACGGGTTGAGAGAAGCTGTGTTGCACGCGCCACGCGTTGGGAGAGCATTTCCTGCCGTGTGGCCACGGCCTGGCAGGTATTCATGGCCGGCGCCAGACGGCGTTCGGTGAATTCGCCGAAGGTCTGCATGCCTTCCATGCGGGTTTCGCGCAATTCCTGAATGCGGTTGCGCACCAAGTCGTAATACGCGGCAGCAGCAGAAAAGCGGAAACGATGGCGCGATTCGCGGCTTTCCGCTTCGGCGGCCATGCGCGTCAGGCGTTGCAGCAACAGCGGTTCATCGGCTTCCTGCGCTTCCACCAGTGCCGCGCTGATTTCCGCCAATTCGCGTTCCTGCGCGCCGATCTCTGGTGCGACTTCCTGCGCCACAGGCAGCGCCAGCAGTGCCATGATGCGATAGGTTTCCATCTCAAGCAAGCGCTGGGAAAGCCGGCCCGCCTGATAGGGCGACATGCCACCATCATAAATCAGGAAGCGGCTGAACCCATCATCCTGGATACGAAAATCGGTGAAGGCATACGCCTGCCCGCCAGCGAGCGGCCCGCCCACCAGCATATGGTCACGAAAATACCGTCGCGAGATTTCGCTGATGGCAAGGGGCACATCCTTCGACGCAAGCAGCGTGACATGCGCCGCCGCAATCACCTGGCCAGGCAAAGCCTTGAGCCAATCCGCCGGCAATGCGTGGATCGCTGCGGCTGAAAATGGCTCTGGTTCCGCGCCCGCAACCACCACCATGAAACGGCTGAATTCGCCATGTCTTTCCCATTTAAGGCGAAAGGGTCCGAAATCCGCGCTGTAATGATTGGCCCCTGGTGCTGGCGGCGGAATCGAAAAACGCTGCGCCAGCGCACAAAGCGCAGCCCAAGGTGCATCGCGCGCCTCATCCGCTACTGGCAGCAACGCGATTTGCGACACGCGACATGGGGAGAAAAGCATCTCCGGCGGGCGCGCATGCACCTCATCATTGAGTTCCATGCGCTTGGCATAGGATGGGGGGAGCACGTTATCGAAGCTCATGCCGCCGCCCCGGTGATATTTTGAGCGAGGCAGGACCATTCCTTCAGCAGCGTATCGGCAACGCGCTGCGGCGCTTCCTCATGCGCCAAATGGCCCAGACCTTCGAGTGTGATGACGCGCGCAGCAGGCAGAATGGCCTGGATGCGCCGCGCCTGCATGGGCGGCACGGCGCGATCGCGGCTGCCGACCATCAGGAAAAGTGCCGGCGCAAGGCGCGGCAAATCGCGCAGCAATGGGCGCAATTCCCATTGCGCCATCATCATCAACGCCGCGCGAATATGGCCGGGATAGCTAAACAGCCGCGTATATAATTCCACGCCGCGCGGGCCGATATCAGACCCTGTATCGCGCAAGAGCTTGGCCGCCACTTCCTGCTTGGAAGCCCGCCAGGCGCAGAGCTTGGAAACGAAGGGCAGCCCCACCATGACACGTGCCGCGCGGGTAAAGAACGCCGCATGCTCATCGCCGAGCGGCAGCAGCGCACCATTCAGGCTGAAGATGGCACGCGGCGCGATCTTGCCATCCAGGGCCATGCGAAGCGCAATCGCCGCCCCTGCAGAATGACCAAGCACAAGATCGGGCGAAACCTGAAGCTGCTTCAACAGCGCATGCAGCGCCTCGGAAAAACCTGCCAAAGAAACACGCGCCTGCGGCAGGCTGGTCGTAAAACCCTGCCCTGGCAGATCGGGCGCAATCAGGGTGAAATGCGGTGCCAGGATCGGCGCCAAATCGCGCCAGCTATGCGTGGACGCCGCCGTGCCATGCAGCAACAACAGGCAAGGCCCCTGCCCCATGCGCTGCACATGCCAAGTCAGCCCGCCAGCTTCGACAAATGCACTCGATTGCCGGTTGGGCCAATCCCGCCCATCCCTTTCCCAAATCGGCGAGTCTGCGGCTGCTGCCATGACATCAAGGCCCAGCCGCCGGCGCACGCGCGGCATCACGCACGGCCGCCGACATGCGCGCGGCATCCGCAAAAGGCAGCGGCACATAGCGCGCGCCCATGGCGGAGGCGAGGTCTCGTGAAAAAGGCTGCGGCCGTGGTGCGGTATCAATCAGCAGGGAGGAGATACCCGAAACCTTGAACAGCCGCGCCACATCAAGCGCTTCCGCTTCCGCCGTGGCGCGCCCGCCCATGCCATCACGCGCAACATTGGCGCGGCCATCAGTCAGCGCAACAATCACCGGCGTTTGCCCGCGCTTGCGGCTGGCTTCTGCCATGGCAAAGCCGGCGGCGATTCCAGCCGAGAGCGGCGTACCACCACCACCAGGCAAAGCTGCCAGGCTTCGCTTGGCGCGAACCAGGGAATGTGTCGGTTCCAGCAGCACCTCGGCGCCCCGACCACGGAAGGCAATGACCGCGACACGATCACGCCGCACATAACAATCCGAGAGCAGCAATTCGACCGCGCCCTTCGCTTCCGCCAGCCGATGCAAGGCCGCCGAACCCGACGCATCCACAAGGAAAATCGTGGTGGTTTCGCTATTCTGCTTGTAGCGCCGGATGCGCACATCTTCACGTCTGATATGCACCAGCGCCGCGTGATGCGGCTTTTCGCGCCGGCGATATTCTTGCCAGGGTGCAGCGACTCGTAGCGTTTCCACCAGGGCCAAACGCAGCCCCGCGCGCCAGGCCGCCGGGCGCGCACCAATGGGCCTGCCGCGCTGCGCGGAGCGGCGCATCATGCCGGATTTGCCTGATTGTGCCGCTTGCCGCGCCATCTGCCGCGCCGCCACGCCAAGCCCGGCCAGCAAGCCTGGCGGAAGGTTCGCTTGCGCCGCTGCAAGAACAAGATCTTCCAATGAAGGCTGTTCCTGGCTTTGGCTCTGATCCGACGGGGTGTTTTCCTGCTGTTGCTGTTCTGGCGCCGGGGGCTGTTCCTCTGCTGGTGCCTCTGGCATTTGGCGCGCGCGCGGGGCCAGCACCAATTGCGCGGCGAGCGCGGCATCTTCCGCAGTAACCTCTTTACGCCCAGCCAGGGCCGCTGCCGCACGGGCACAACGCAGCGCGAAAACCGGCGCCCGCAGGGAAAGAATGCCAAGCGCCAAGGCCGCCGCGCAAAAGGCTTGCGGTAAATCCGGCGGTATCCTGACATGCGCAACTAGCTGCCGAGCGGCCTGAATATCATCACGCTGCGGTATCGCGGATTTCATCCACTTCGCGCTTTGCTGCGGGAAGCTGACATGGAATGCCAAGCGATCAGCAAGCGCTTCCGCCACCTGTTCTTCTTCCGACACGCCTTCATCCAATGCAATCACGGCAAAGCGTGTTGCCTCGGCGAAGGCTACCCCTTCCCGCGCGACATTGACCGCGCCCTGATCCAGCACCGCCGCAATGCGCGCGATGGTCTGGCCTTCCACCCGTTCCGCCATGGGGAGAATGACAACGCCGCCATCACTTTCCGCGAGCAATCCCCGTTGCGCGATGGGCCGCCCGCTGCTGAGGCTCGCAGTGAGATCAAGACCACCCAGCAACCGATTATCCGCAATGCCCATCGGCACGCGCCGCCACGGCGCACCCTGTGGCGTCAATTTGCGTAATGACTCCAGCCATTCATCCCTGAGCGGATCAGCCGGCCCGCGCACCACCACGCCGCCCAGGCCAAACGGGTCAACCGCAAGCAGCGCCACCACCTGGAAGGCCATCGCAGTTGCGGTGTCTTCCTGGTTCTTAGTGTCTGCTGCCTGCGGCGCTTTCGTCATGGGCCGAAGACGTCTTCGAGCGCCTTTTCCACCCGCGTCGTCGCGACCGCCTCATCCAACGGGTTGCGCCGTAGCCGATGACGCAAGGCAGAAGGCGCAATACGGCGCAGATGATCCTTGGTGACTTCGCGTTCGCCTTCCAAGGCAGCGAGCGCACGCGCTGCCCTGACGAGCGTAAGCTCACCACGCAAACCATCAGTGCCAAGCGCCATGCACAATGTCGCCGCCTGTTCAATCGTGCCAAGCGGGAGCGTCACGGAAGACAGGCGCTTCCGCCCTGCCAAAATAGCGTCCCGCGTTTGTGCCTCTTCCTTGGACCAATGCTTGATGAAACCGCTGGCATCGCGGTCATAAGCATCGCGCCGACACACAACCTCCACCCGGCTGGCGAGGTCTTTCGGCGTGCTGACCTCTACCGAAAGCCCGAAGCGGTCGAGCAATTGGGGGCGCAATTCCCCTTCCTCAGGGTTACCACTTCCTATCAACACAAAGCGCGCAGGATGGCGAAGGCTGATGCCCTCACGCTCCACCACATTCTCTCCCGATGCGGCGACATCGAGCAGAAGATCAACCAGATGATCTTCCAGCAGATTCACCTCATCAATATAGAGAAACCCGCGATGCGCGGCAGCGAGCAGCCCTGGTTCAAAGGCTTTCACACCCTGCGCCAAGGCCCTTTCGATATCGAGCGCACCGGCCAGGCGATCTTCCGTTGTGCCAAGCGGCAAATCCACAACCGGCACAGGCACCATGCGCTTTTCCGGCTTACGCCCCTTCGGCAGATTGCCACAATGGGAACAGCCTGATTGCGGCGCGGCAGGGTCACAGGCGAAGGGACAACCGGTAACGACGGGCATTTCTGGCAGCAGCGCTGCCAATGAACGCACCGCGGTGGATTTGCCCGTGCCGCGATCCCCAAATACCAGGACGCCACCAATGCTTGGATCAACCGCCGCAATCATCAGCGCGCGCTTCATTTCCTCCTGCCCGACGATGGCGCTGAAGGGATAGGCATTGCGCGCAGCCGGCGCGGCTAAGCGGCTTGTTTTGTCCGATGGCGCGCGTGGCGCTTGGCGACGCGACACCTGCCCTTCCTGGCCAGGCCGCGTGGCCGGCCGGAAGCTGGTGAGTGCACCATCCATTACGCGGCCCGCCGCAAGCGGAATTGCGACCAAACCTGTTCAAGCGATTGGACCAGGTGATCCATATCGGCATCCGAATGAACCGGCGATGGCGTGATACGCAGCCGTTCCGTCCCGCGCGGCACGGTTGGATAATTGATCGGCTGCACGTAAATCCCATGCTCATCCAACAGCGTATCGCTGAGCTTCTTGCAGAGCGTCGGATCACCGACCATCACCGGCACGATATGGCTGAGGTTATCCAGATGCGGCACACCAATCGCATCCAAGCGCCGCCGCAAGGTGGCAGCGCGTTCATGCAGCTTTTCCCGTTCATCATTGCTTTGTCGCAAATGACAAATGGCAGCACGCGCACCGGCCGCGATGGCGGGTGGCAGTGCCGTTGAGAAGATGAAGCCGGATGCAAAGGAACGCACAAAATCACACATGGCCGTGCTGCCAGCGATATAGCCACCAATGACACCGAATGCCTTGGCAAGGGTGCCTTCAATCACCGTCACACGGTCCGCGACGCCATCACGTTGCGTGATACCGCCACCATTTGCGCCATAAAGACCGACCGCATGCACTTCATCGCAATAGGTCATGGCACCGTATTCATCAGCAACATCGCAGATATCGCTGATCGGAGCGATATCGCCATCCATGGAATAAACACTTTCAAAGGCCACCAATTTCGGCGCTGATTTCGGAAGCTCCGCCAATACACGCCGCAAATCGGCAACGTCATTGTGCCTAAACAGAACGCGCTTGGCCTTGCTGTGGCGCATGCCCTCAATCATCGAAGCGTGGTTCATCTCATCAGAGACGATGATGCACCCTGGCAGCTTGGAACCCAGCGTCGAAAGCGATGCCCAATTGGACATATAACCGGAATTGAACAGCAGCGCCGCTTCGCGGCCATGCAGTGCCGCGAGGTCTCTTTCCAACAACACATGCTCATGATTGGTGCCCGAGATATTGCGCGTGCCGCCAGCACCTGCACCGCAACGATCCAGCGCTTCATGCATGGCGCTCAGCACATCAGGGTGCTGACCCATGCCGAGATAATCATTAGAGCACCAAACAGTCACTTCACCGCGCACGCCCTTATCATGCCGAGTGGCGCGCGGAAATTGTCCACGACGCCGCTCGAGATCGGCGAAGACCCGGTACCGGCCTTCACGGCGAAGGCCATCAAGCTGACCTTGGAAAAATTCTTCGTAATTCATGTCATACTCTCCTTGCCCAGAATGATTTTCCAGGTCTTGCGATTGCGCGAAGGTCGCTTTCGGCCGAATTTGCCGAAACAAGGCCCCTCGCCATGCCTTGGGTGATCTGCTTCATGCGCCATGCCTCAGCGCATAATCTTCGAGCTCTGCCTGTATGCCGCGCATATCAAGGAGGCGTCCCGTGATGGTAATGCCTGTTCGTGTCGTCTCCGGCACTGCGTCCCGCCGCAGATGCATGGTGCCATCTGCAAAATCGAGCGTAAGCCAGCCCTCTGGCGCGCGAATGGAACCACGCAAACTTTCAACCGAACCGAAAGCGCCAGCGGTGATGCGTGTGAGCAAGGCATTCAAGGGGCGCGTATCAAAGGGACCATTCCTATCGGTGGACCAGCTTCCGGTTTGCGCTGGTGATTCCTGATCCCTGAGGCCCCAACGCCAAAGCGCTTCAAGCGGCAAAGGCAGCATCAAGAACCAATGCTCAATCACCGCCAGGGAGGCCATTGTGGCCACAAGCATGAACCCTGTCGCCTGATGCGCATCGGCACCCGCCGCAAAAGCCTTGTGGAAAAGCAAAGCGCTTAGGATCGTGCCGAGGGTGATCGAAAAAGGGAAAAGCAGATTCATCGGCCGATGCGCGAAATAGCTGCTCATGTAGCGCAGATGCGCCGGCAAGAGCCGCTCGCCAGTGTTGCGCACCCCAAGATAAAGATTGAGCTTCGCACTAAGGCGCATCAGCCAGAGAATGCCATAGGTCAGCAATCCGATCTGGTTCGGCCCCTGCGCGAAAGCGATGATAAGCAGAAAGCCCAGTCCCAGAATGAATAATTCGTGCCAAAGCACGACGCGTGTTGCAGACCAGAAGCGCCGCAACCCAGTGAATTGCGCTGGCATTTCAGAACGATTTGGGCCAGTAATCAGCCCGCCTAAAAAGCTGATCTCCACCGCGCCCCAGATCGCCAATGCCGCCACAAATGAGAGATAGGCGCTATTCGCTGTCACGTCATCGGAGACTGCATGCAGCATCACCAGCCCAATAGCGAGCAAGCCTGCAGATGCCGCGCCAAGCGCGAGACGATGTCCCGCAAGCCGAGTGACCGCAAAAAGAATCGCACCCGTGGTCAGCCACCAAAGAAAGATGGCAATCAGGGCTGCGGTCACGCTTTCGGGCATGGCGGCTCGCCTACCACACCGGTGAGAGGCGAATTTCGCTGGGTAGCGGATGCTTGCGCGGCCGGCGGAAGAACAACTTGGCGAAGGTGGTCGCTGCAGAAAGGCTCAACCCCATCTGCCGCAGCCTGCCGCCAATACCGCCCTGGCGCCGCGCTTCGCTCATTTTCTCAGAGATCTGCCACAGACGGTCCATATCTTGCATGAAGCCCGGGCCATCCACATCGAGCGTGACGGGGAATACCTGACGGCAAATCTCCTCGGTGATCTTGAAGACCTGCCGATCATATTCCGTCGGCGTCATGCCAAGTGCCTTGTGGAATTCAGGCCGACCATGATCGCGCACATACATGGTGGCGAAAACCGCCAATTGAAAAAAGCGGCACCACAGCGCATTGACACCACTCAGCAGCTTCGGATTAGCGCGCATCAGCAGCGCAAAAGCCTCGCCATGGCGGAATTCATCATTGCACCATTTCTCAAACCACAGAAATATCGGGTGAAAACGCAATTCCGGGTGGCGTTCGAATTGGCGGAAAATAGTGATGTAGCGGGCATAGCCGATCTTCTCGCTCAAATAGGTCGCGTAGAAGATGAATTTCGGCTGGAAGTAATGATACTTCTTGGCGCGCGTGAGAAAGCCCAGATCAACGCCAATCCCCAGATCCTTCAGCGCATCATTGATGAAGCCCGCATGGCGGCTTTCATCGCGTGCCATCACGGAAAACAACTCACGCATATCCGGGTTTTTCACGCGCTTCTTGATTTCGGCATAAAGCACACAACCGGAAAATTCCGCCGTGACACTGCTCACCAGGAAATCTACCAATTCCTTCTGCAAACCTTCCGGCAGGTCATCCAGACGAAACGCATCGAAACGCTCATCCCGGATGAAATGGCCCTTGTTTGGATCACGATGGAATTCCTCCATCAACCGATCCCATTCGGCTCGAACCGGCTCCACATTAATCGAGTCCATCGCGGAAAAATCTGTCGTGTAGAAGCGCGGTGACAGGACCGTTTCGGTCAGCGCAAGCTCAGTCGTCTCACGCGAGAGCTTCTCCCGCATGGCGTGAGTCACGGCGTTCATGCGGCCTCCTTGGGCTCAAAGCCGACATGATAAAGTTCGGTCAACTCCAGGATCGAACGGAGCTGAGTCCAATGCCGCATAAAAAACCCTGCGCGGATGATGGTGGCCGAGGTTTCGAAGCTGTATTTCTCACCAAAGGCAACCTGAGCTGGCGCGCCATGGACAATCACCTGATCCCCTGGCCGCAGCACCACATCTTCCGGCACCGCATAGGCATGAAAACTATCGAAGCTGCGTTCGATTTCGACGGTACATGGCACATCGAAGCGCCTGCCTCGCCGCGTATTGCTTGTTTGGGTCATTTGCCTTCCTCATTTTTTTTGAACAATATTTCCGCAAAACTCTGCACATTTGTCGCACCAAAGGCGCGCAAATCCGTCCAACGACCACTTGCCGGGTCTTGAAGAATGATGGCGCCACCCTGCAGCACCGCCAATCTTAACGGGCTTTCAGCACCGGGATTTTCCAGACGCCGATCGCGCGTGAAACCGCGCAAGGCGCCGCGTACAAAGCCCCCTTCACCAGGTGCAATTTCGCCAATCAACTGCCCATTTGTTGCATCGCGTATGAAAATGCCACCATCCATACGATCACTGAACAGGATATCTCGTGCAAAAAGCG
>JBIKWX010000251.1:0-5387 GCA_044356095.1 Roseomonas sp. | reverse complement strand
ACTGACGCTCCGCAAGCGCAATGGGCGGCCAAAGATCCTGCCGCCCGAGGATGCGGGGCTGCCTGGGAACCACGGCCAGGACCCGCATGTGCTGCGGGCCATTGCGCGGGCCTGGAAGTGGCGGCGGCAGCTGGAGGAGGGGGAGATGGCGGGCATCCAGGACATCGCCGCCAGCGAGAAGATTTCCGACCAGTATGTTGGCCGGATGATCCGGCTGGCGTTTCTGGCGCCTGAGGTGCTGGAGGCGCTGGTGGTGAAACGCCGGCCGCCGGCGATTTCGATCAATGAGATGGTCGAGGTGGCGAAGCTGCCTTGGGGGGAGCAGATGGGGCGGGTGTTTAATTAGGGAAGACTCAGTCATATGAGCCGTTCTGCCCGGCGCCTATGATTCCTTTCACCCCCCCCTCGCGTCACAAAGACCCATTCGATTATTGCTATTGACAAGCGACGTCGAATTGCAAGAGCCTTCTTTCTATACGGTTATATTAAGGAAAAGCAACCGTGAGGAGGAAACACATGCCTAAACAGAAAGATGGTGACGCTGGGACCGAAATCACCAGCATGGATAAGGCGGTTGACCGTCGGAGCTATTTGAAATCTGCCGCCGTGGGTGCGGCGGGCGTTGGGACTGCTGCGCTGGCTGCGCCAAGCATCGCCCATGCTCAGAACCGGACCTTTCGCCTGAAGCTCCAGAGCAACTGGACGGGAATTGGTATTGAATCCCAGGACCGCGCCACGCGGCTATTCGTGGAGCGTGTCAATCGGATGTCGGGGGGGCGCATTGAGATCACGAATTTCAACGCGGAAGTCCTGCTCGGCATTGGTGAGACCTTCCGTGGTGTAGGCTCAGGTGTGGCGGATCTCGCTGTTACCGCGCCGATCTATCATCGCGGAATTGTGCCGGTCGCCGAATATCTATGGGCGGTGCCTTTCTTCCCCTTCACCAACCTTGAGTTCTATGAATTGATCTACCAATACATGGGAATCAAGGAGATTTTCCAGGAAGCCTATCGGCCCCATAATGTGGCGCATCTGACCTATCAATGCTCTGATGAATGGGGCGCCATGGTGTCAACCCGGCCCGTGGCGAAATATGCCGATTTCCGCGGCATGAAGGTGCGTGCCTTTGGGATTTGGGCGGATTGGCTGGTGCATAATGGCGCTTCAATCGTCACGGTGCCCGGCGGCGAAGTCTATACCGCCATTCAGACACGCATCTTGGACGCGGCAGCTTTCGGTTCCCCGGATGCCTGGGCAGGCATGAAGATGCACGAGGTTTGCAAGTATTACATCAACCCGTCAGTTGTGCCCTATGACGTGACTGAGGTCATCATGAATCAGCGCGTTTTCAATTCCATGCCAGCCGATCTTCAGGAGGTTATGATTTCCGCGTCACGGGTAATGAACTGCGACATCTCCGCGCTCACCATCCCGACCGATGTGCGTGGCCGCAAGAGACTTTCTGATGGCGGCATGCAAACCATCATGATGCCGGATGATGAATTGGTGAAGGCCGCCGATTGGTGCTGGAATCGCTTCATCGGCATGAAGGGCAGAATGCCGCATATCGACAAGGTCATTGAAATCTACACCAACGCGCGGCAGGTCTATAAGGATTATTACGGCCCGAAGCGCCTGCCGGTTTGACGTCTTTCGCCTGATGAGGCCGTTCCATCAATTCGGTTCGGCTTCATCAGGTTGAAGCGCTGCGCAGCAGGCCGATCCGCCGATGCGCTTTCTGATAGCCGCCATGGTCAAGCGCAAAACATGCGGTGGCGTGGAAACCCTTGTACGACATCTCTATGAAATGAGGACTAAAAAATGGCAGTGATCGAAGCCTATCTTCGCTTCACGGATTGGCTGAACGCCAGATTCGCCTGGATTGTCGCCTTCATGATTTGCCCGATGCTGTTCATCATGGTTTGGGAAATTGTGATGCGCTATTTCCTGAATTCGCCAAGTCATTGGGCATATGAAATGTCCCTTTTCATCTTTGGTGCTTACATCGTACTGGGTGGAGCCTATACCTACCTGGCGGGTGGCCATATCAATGTGGACATCATTTGGGGCAGGCTTCCGCTCAGAGGACGCGCCCTGATGGATGTGATCACCAGCGTATTTGCCTTTCTCTATCTTGGTGTTCTCTTTTGGGTATCGCTCGAAATCACGATCAATTCCTGGCAGATTGGTGAGACGACGATGTCCCACTGGAAGCCGATCTATTATCCGCTGCGCACCACCTTGCCGGTCGGCTGCTTCCTTTTCCTGATGCAGGTTCTGGCGCAATTGATCCGCAATATCGCCATCGTTGCCAAAGGGTACGATGTTTTCCCCGTCCGAACTTACGTTCCTGCAGGCCCCTCTGACACAACGCCTGTCGGCTAGTCAGACCATGATTGACACGACGCGCAACAAGAACATTTTTCCCGGAGAATCCAGATGCTCGCGCTAGGCCCGGAATGGCTCACGATTATCCTTTTTGGTAGTTTGGTGCTGCTGCTTGCTGCGGGGCTGCCCTTGGTATTCGCCATTGGCGGCGTGGCCACTTTTTTCATCATTATTCTATGGGGACCGCATGCGCTGCCCGTCCTGGCCAATCGAACTTACATGGCCATGGATATGTTTCTTCTTGTTGCTGTGCCCATGTTTATCTTCATGGGTGCGATGTTGCAGCGATGTGGCATCGCCGAGGATATGTATGAACTCATGTACCATTGGATGGGCGGGCTGCGCGGCGGTCTTGCTGCCGGTACGGTGCTCATCTGTACCATGTTCGCGGCAATGGTTGGCATCAGCGGTGCTGCGACGACCTCAATGGGGCTGATCGCGCTGCCTTCCATGCTCAAGCGCGGCTATAGCAAAAGAATCGCCATTGGTTGTATCTCGGCAGGGGGATCGCTTGGCATCTTGATTCCGCCCAGCGTCCTGATGATCATTCTTGCGCTGACGTCACGGGTTTCTGTCGGCCAGATGTTCATCGCAGGTATCTTGCCTGGATTGCTGTTGAGCGGGCTGTTCGTGGCCTATATCCTCATTCGCTCCTATATTCAGAAGGATATCGGACCGGCTGTCCCCATCGAGGCAAGGCTGCCTCTGCGTCAGAGAATGAGGCTTCTCGGCGCCTTGTTGTTGCCGATCGGCCTGATCTTTGCCGTCATGGGGTCCATGTTCTTTGGCATTGCGACGCCAAGTGAGGCGTCGGCCATCGGGGCTCTTGGTGCAATCGTCAGTGCCGCACTTAAGCGCACTCTGACGCGCGCAAATTTTACTGCGGCGCTTTTCATCACCCTGAAACTGAGTGCCATGGTGATCTGGATTGTCTTTGCGGCGTCCGCGTTTACCTCGCTCTACGCCGTGACAGGGGCGGCTTCCCTTGTTAGCACGCTCATCAAGGAGGTCGGTGATCCCTGGATGGTGATCATCACCATGATGGCGATCCTTTTTGTGCTTGGCATGTTTTTCGATCCCGCCGGCATTGTGCTTCTGACCGCGCCGATCTTCTTCCCGATCGTCATCTCGCTCGGCTTCGATCCGCTGTGGTTTGCCATCCTTTTCGTGATCAATATGGAATTGGCCTATTTGACGCCGCCCTTCGGCTTCAATCTGTTCTATATGAAGGCGGTGGCGCCACCCAGCATCACAATGATGGATATCTACAAGTCGCAGACACCCTTCGTCCTGCTGATGCTTCTCGGGCTTGCACTCTGTATGATTTTCCCAGGCATCATCACCTGGTTGCCAAGCCTAATGACAAGCTGATGCGGGCGCCGAATAGCGCGAGAGTATTCAGGGAGGATTTCTGGGGGTAGGCAGGCCCCCCAGATGCAAATGATTTGCAGAAGGATAGGGTCGCGCAGATGCATATGCGTTTCAAGGATAAGGTAGCCGTGATTACGGGGGGCGCATCTGGCATCGGCCTCGCGATTGTGCGGCGGTTTATCCAGGAAGGTGGCAGGGTTGTTGCCAATGACATCAATCCTGAACGTATCGCTGCGTTGGCGGCTGAATTGGGTGATGCGGGCCATGCCATTATTGGCGACGTCACGCGAGAGGAAGACGTAGCCGCCTTATTCGCCACCGCGCTGGATCGTTTTGGCGCGGTGGATGCAAGCTTTCATGTCGCGGGTGCGAATAGGCACGCCTATATCTCGCGGATGGCGGAGGCTGATTGGGATTTCACGATCAATCTCTGCCTGAAGGGCGTTATGTTTGCGATGAAGCACGCGGCGCAAGCGATGCTCAAGCAGGGGCATGGCGCGATAGTGAATATCGCTTCCCTGAATGCGCATGTTCCGATGCATGCAGGCGCAGCCTATTCAACCGCCAAGGCCGGGGTTGAGATGCTGACCAAGAATGGCGCGCTGGAGCTGACGCCCAGCGGCATTAGGGTCAATGCCATTCTCCCCGGGCTTGTTCAGACACCACTCACCAAACGCCTATTTGACAATGCGGAAATTCACGCCGCCTTTATCGAGCGCATTCCGCAAGGGCGCGCCGCGCAGCCGGAGGAAATTGCCGCACCGGCGCTGTTCCTGGCGAGTGCGGATGCCAGCTATATCTCAGGCGCGTCCCTGCTGGTTGATGGCGCCTGGGCAGTCAGTGGCTATCCTGACATGCGACCTTGGCGCAATTGAGCGTCCCCCGAGCCATTGGGTGGCTCAGGCACGCTACGGCAGTTGCAGGACCCAGCATAGGATAGGGTTATCCGCCTGCCTTCGAAATCATGCCTGCTTTCAGTTCTCGCTCATATGAATTTTAGTTTGCCGGGGCCGCCTAGATTACGATCATGGCGGCGTTAGAACCTCTCCTTGCCCGTCCTTCGCGGTAAGTTCAGCCTCTCGGCGTCGCGCCCCACCACGCGCCCCTACGCCTACTTTGGGTTGAGGCCCATTTCGTCTCGACAGGCGAGAGAACCGTCACGAACTCGGCAAGGCCACCAAAATCATAAGATATTGAAAAACCGCCGTTTTCTTTAACCGAACCAATTTTGGCGAGGTTCGGTCGAAAAGAGACAAAAGGGCTTCAGAGACCGATTTTTGGCCTTTCGCCGGTCTCCGAGGTTCGGTCGTCTTCGCAAATTCCTTTGAAATCCTCAAAGAAATGCAGGCCATTTTCAGCCCTAGGACCAGTTCGCGACGAAAAGCTGGCGGATCAGGTGGACGGGGATTCGAAACTTTGGCGACCTGTTGACTGGAGAGCATCAAGCAGCCCACGGAGCAGTAGCATTAGGCAAACATCCAGGGAGAGTAAGCCAGCCTGCCGCAATCAACGGGTGGAAGCCGTCAACCCACCATCGACGACGAGTTCCGTTGCGGTCACGTATTTCGCCTCGTCCGAAGCAAGGAACAACGCGGCATGGGCCACGTCCCATCCCTCGCCCATATGGC
>JBIKWX010000250.1:0-5388 GCA_044356095.1 Roseomonas sp. | reverse complement strand
CGCACCTATGATTTCCACCCCGGCAAGATGGCCGGCTGGTTGGAGGCTTATGAGAAATACGGCCTGCCGGTGCAAAAGCGCATGCTGGGTCAATTGCTGCTTTTCGCGGTGACCGAGATTGGGCCGATCAACCAGGTGGTCTTCATGTGGGCCTATGAGAGCCTGGGCGACCGCGACCGCCGCCGCACCGCGATGATGAGCGATCCGGGCTGGGCGGAATTCGGCAAGGCGATTGCGCCGCTGGGGGCGCTCAAGCAGCAGACCGTGATGGAAATGAAGCCGACGGCGTTTTCGCCGGTGAAATAGGCTTTGCGGCGTGGTTTTGGGACCTTACGCCCCAAAACCGCGCCCGGGCACGGAAGCCAGCAGCGCTTGCGTATAGGCATGGCGCGGTGCCTCAAACACTTGCGCGATTGGGCCGTGTTCCACGACCTCTCCATCCTTCATCACTGCGACCAGATCACAAACCTGCGCCGCCACGCGCAGATCATGCGTGATGAAGACAATGGAAAGCCCAAGCCTTGCGCGCAAATCCGCGAGCAGCTTCAGAACCTGCGCCTGTACTGAGACATCAAGCGCCGAGACCGGTTCATCCGCGACCAGCACTTCTGGTTCCAGCGCAAGCGCACGCGCAAGCCCAATGCGTTGGCGCTGCCCGCCGGAAAATTCATGCGGGAAGCGTTCTGTCGCTGCCGGATCAAGCCCGACCAGCGCGAATAATTCGCGCGCTTTCGCCATGGCCGCATCGCGCGCCATGCCATGGATCATCGGGCCCTGCGCCACCAATTCCCCTGCGCGCCGACGTGGATTGAGTGACGCATAGGGGTCCTGAAACACCATCTGGATGCGCCGCGCGGCCTGGCGTGCCTCGCGCTTTGGCAAATGCAGCAGATCAACGCCATCCAGGCGAATACTTCCTCCATCAGCGCGCACCAGCCGCGTGATGCAACGCGCGAGGGTGGATTTGCCGGAACCTGACTCGCCCACCACGCCAAGCGTGCCGCCCTTGGGGAGCGATAGCGTGACATCCCGTACCGCATGTGTTTCACGCCGGCGGCGCGCGAATAACCCGCCGCTGCGATAGGTTTTCTGCACGCCTTCCAACACCAGAATGGACTCGGTTGAAATTGGCCGCGGCGCCGGGGCTTTCAGCGGTGGCACGGCGGCGATCAGCGCCTTGGTGTAATCATGCTGGGGTGCACGCAGCACATCGCGCGCCGGCCCTTGTTCCACCAAAAGCCCATGCTGCATCACGGCCACGCGATCAGCGATTTCCGCCACCACGCCGAAATCATGCGTGATGAACAGCACCGCCGTGCCCTTGCGCTGCTGCAAATCGCGGATCAGCGCCAGGATTTGCGCCTGGGTGGTGACATCCAAGGCCGTGGTCGGTTCATCGGCAATCAGCACCACGGGATCAAGCGCCAGGGCCATGGCAATCATGGCGCGCTGGCGCTGCCCGCCAGAGAGTTCATGCGGGAAGGCGCGCGCGGCTTCCGCCGGGTGCGGGATGCGCACTTCTTCCAGCAAGGCCAGCACGCGGGCTTCGATTTCAGCCTTATTCAGGCTGGTATGGATACGAAACATCTCAGCGATCTGATCGCCAATGCTGCGCAAGGGATTGAGCGCGGTCATGGGTTCCTGGAACACCATGGCAATACGCGCACCGCGGAGTGCGCGCATGGTCGCCTCCTCCGCGCTGGCGAGGTCCTTGCCCTCGAACTGGATGGCACCACCGGTGATGCGCACATTGCCGGGCAGCAGGCGCATAATGGCACTCGCCATCATGGATTTGCCCGAGCCGCTTTCACCGACCACGCAGAGAATCTCGCCCGACTTCAATTCCAGCGAGACCTGGCGCAAAGCCTCTGGCCGATCCGCCCCGCGCGGCAGCGCGACGGTCAGGTCTTTCAGGGTAAGTACCGCGCTCATCGGCCTTTCAGCCTTGGGTTCAAAGCATCATTCAAACCCTGCCCAACCAGCGAAACCGCCAGCACCGTCAGCAATATCGCAATGCCTGGAATGGCCGAGACATACCATTGCACACGCAGCACATCTCGCCCGAGCCCGATCAGATTGCCCCAGGATGCGACATTGGGATCTGACAGCCGGAGAAACGCCAAGGCGCTTTCCAGCAATATCGCCACCGCCATGACAACGCTGGCATAGACAATGACGGGCGGCAGCGCATTGGGTAGGATTTCGCGAAAGATGATGCGCCCATCCCCCATGCCAAGCCCGCGACAGGCTTGTACGAATTCGCGGTTCCGCAGCGTCAGGAATTCTGCGCGTGTCAGCCGTGCCGTTGCCGGCCATGACACCACGCCGATGGCGACGACGACGGTGGTGAGTTCCGATCCAAAGATCGAAACCAGTACCAGCAGCAAGAGGAAATTGGGCAGGGTCTGAAATGCCTCCGTCAGCCGCATCAGCACATCATCCACCACGCCGCCGTAATAGCCCGCGATGGCGCCAATCACGATGCCAATGACAACAGCGATGGAAGTCGCCACCAGGCCAATCAGCAGCGACACACGCGCGCCGTGAAAAATTTGCGCGGCGATATCGCGCCCGGAATTATCCGTGCCCAGCAGGAAACGCGGATTGGCGCCTGGCCATTGCAGCGGGCGGCCTGCCAGCGCCAGCGGATCACGCGGAAAGAACCAATCGGCCGTCAGCGCCATGGCGATGATCGCCATCAGCAGCAAAAGCCCAATCCCCGCTGCCGGATTGCGCAAATAGGCCAGCGCAAAACGCTTGAGCGCCGCCATCAGGGCGCGCCCCCGGTGCCGATGCGCGGATCAAGCCGGGCATAGAGCAAATCCACCAGGAAATTCACGACAATGACCAAAAGTGCTGAGATGAACACAATACCAAGCAGCGTATTCAAATCCCGCTGCACCACTGCTTCATAGGCAAGCCGCCCGAGCCCCGGCAGGGAAAACACGCTTTCCACCACCACCGACCCGCCCAGCATGGTGCCGGCTTGCAGGCCGATCAGCGTCACCATGGGCAGCATGGCGTTGCGCAGCACATGGCGCAGCATCACGCGGGTTTCATCCAGCCCCTTGGCGCGCGCCGTGCGCACGAAATCGAGGGTCAGCACCTCCAGCATCGAAGCGCGCATGATGCGGAGATAAATCGCCAGGAAAATCAGCCCAAGTGTCAGCGTCGGCAGCACCAGATGCGCGGAAATATCGCGCAGCCGCGCAAAGCCGGTCAGCCCCGCTGCCACATCCTCAAACCCGCCGGCGGGCAGCCATTGCAGATGGACGGAAAAGAACACAATCGCCATCAGCCCGAACCAGAAGGACGGGGTGGCGTAAAAAATCAGCCCAAGCGTGGAAATCACGGTATCGGGCCAGCCATTCACGCGCTTGGCGGCAATTACGCCGAGCACCAGGCCCACGAAAAAGGCGAAGGAAAGCGCCGCAGTCATCAGCGCAAGCGTCGCGGGCAGACGCTCAAAAATCACGGTCGCGACGGGCTTGCCGTAGATTGCTGAGAAGCCAAGATCGAAGCGGATCAACCGCCACAGATAGTTGCCAAGCTGCGCCGGGATGGACAGATCAAGCCCGTAGAAGCGGCGCAGTTCCTCGGCCAGCTTTGCATCACCGCCGCCGCCCATCTGTGCAATCAGCGCATCCACGGTATCACCTGGCGCCAATTGCAGCAGCAGAAACATACCCGCCAGAATGATCAGCAGCGTCGGCAAGGACGCTGCCAATCTTCGGGCAGCGAGGCTCAATACCCGCATCAGAAATCAGGCGCGCGTCAGGAAGCGAGCCAGAGATCGTGCCAGGATGAAGACGCCCAGCGCGGCGTATTGGAATGATTGCGCAGGCGCCGATTGATGACCGAGACAAAAATCTGTTCAATCGGCATCCAAAGCGGCAATTCCGTATTCGCCCGGCGGACGAAATCGGCATAAAGCGCCTTGCGCCGCGCGGGATCCAATTCAGTCGCGGCGGCGTCAATCACCTGATCGGTTTCGGCATCCGTCCAACCCCATTGATTGGTCCAGGGTGCGCCACGCGGCTGGCCGGAACGATACCAGACCGTGGTAGAAACCGCGGGGTCGTTGCGATACTGGTGCCAGCCGGTCGCCAGATCGAAATTCCAGTCATTATAGACAGTGCGCAGGAACCCCGCCGCATCCAGGCGTACGATTTCAACGCGGATGCCGACCTCATTCAGTGATTGCTGAATGAAGGTGGACCATAGCGCGATATCCTCGCCCCAAGGGGCGGGGTTGAGGCGCAGGTTGAAGCGCACGCCGCCGGCGCCGCGACGATGCCCCGCTTCATCCAACAACCGGTTCGCCTGGGCGCGGTTGAAGGGGTATTGCGGCATATTCGCTGGGTAGAAATCGGGTGAGGTGGTCGGGATCGGTCCCGTGCCAACCTTGGCGAAGGGGCCAAGGAAGTTTTCGATGAAGAAAGGAATATCCAACGCATGCGCAATGGCGCGGCGGACGCGGATATCGGCCAGGATCGGGTTGCGGAAATTGAATTCCAGCGTATTCGTCCGCGCATTGCCTTCATTGCCGCGCGTGGTCACTTCAAAGCGCGGGTCACGGCCAAGCCGCGTGAAATCGGCAATGGAAAGCGCCGAGAAAGGGCTGAACAGCAATTGCCCGGATTCCATTTGCGCCGCCGCCGCTGAACGGTCCGACACCACGCGCCAGACCACGCGATCCAGATAGGGCAGGTTGTTGCGCCAGTAATTCGGATTGCGATCGGCGATGATGAATTGCCCGCGTTCATATTGCACAAAGCGGAAGGGCCCGGTGCCCATCGGCGCGGTATTCGCGGGGTTCTGGCGAATATCGGTGCCTTCATAAATGTGCTTCGCGGAGACATAGCCAAGATCAGGCAGGGCGCGCAGCAGCAGGTTCAGCGGCATCGGCCGGCTGTAGCGGAAGATCGCCGTATGCGCGTCTGGCGTATCCACCGCTTCCAGGAACAATTGCAGCGTCGTGCCGTAATTCAGGATCTTCTTCCACATCTCCATGGCGGTGAATTGCACATCCGCCGAGGTGAAGGGCCGCCCATCATGCCAGGTGACACCACGGCGCAGGCGGAAGGTGATGGTCTTGCCATCCGGCGTTGCTTCCCAGGATTCCGCGAGGCAGGGTGTTGGATTGCCGGCAGCGTCCAGGTCCACCAGCGGTTCCTGGATTTTGCCACCCACGATGTAAACACCGGTGGAAGCCTGAAGGCTCGGGTTCAGGATGCGCTGTTCGGTCGGGAAATGCA
Organism: Roseomonas sp.; assembly: GCA_044356095.1. GTDB lineage: Bacteria > Pseudomonadota > Alphaproteobacteria > Acetobacterales > Acetobacteraceae > Neoroseomonas. The sequence goes on along the minus strand of JBIKWX010000250.1, from coordinate 130 downwards.
CCGTCATGATGCCCCCTCGGCGCGGTTGTTCCTGCGCGAAGGCGGCTTCCGGTGCGACAACATTGGCGGCCAAGGCGGCGGAGGTCAGCAGCAAGGCCCGGCGGTTCATTTCCATTGCTGTCACCCTTTC
>JBIKWX010000249.1:0-5393 GCA_044356095.1 Roseomonas sp. | reverse complement strand
TCAACACGCTCAATGGGCTTAGACATAGGCGTATGCCTAGGCTTACACCTAGGCCCTCACGGTTGCGCCAGGTGTCCGGTCGAATTGGGGGCTGGTCCAGGTTTATAACGCGATTCAAGGCGACGATGCTCAAGGCTCTACAAGAAAACCCAACCATTGATGAATTAGTGGCGGCAATTCAACACACAGAAGATGAAGATGATTGGAAAAACGACATGTGGGCGCTCCGAAGAAGATCGGAGAGTTACGTTAAGCACAATTTTTCTGACGAACTCGATGTTTGTACTGATGCTAGTGAGTGCAGCGATCTACACATTTCGCTGGAATACATTGCCACATTTTTTTATTTGGATTTGAGCCGCCAATTAGAGCGCATAAGAGAAAAGGAAGAGGAAATGCAACAAAAAATGGAAGCGCTAACAGAAGAAATTGGCGGATTTCACTCCTCGCAGAACAGCGTCGCTCAATACGTCCCAGATGAAGTAACAAGTATGTTCGAAACGTTGAGTTTTACACCTGATAAAGCTTAATATTCTACTTCGCCTGCAAAAACGCGAGGCTTTCGCCTTCCAACATCACCGCCGTCAGCCCCCCGCCGGACCAGGCGGCGGTATCAATGCAAATGCGGTTTTCCCGCACCACCGGCATGAACCCCGCCGTATGCCCATGCACCACCACATGCCCATGATCGCGCGGGCTGTTCAAAAAATCATGCCGGATACGCAGCAAATCCTCCCGCGACTGATCTTCCAGCGCGACCCCTGGGCGAATGCCGGCATGGACAAACAGATAGCCGCCTTCCTCATGCCACAGCGCCAAATCGCGCAGGAAGCGGCGCTGATGCGGGGCAATCGCCTCGGGCCAGGTCTCACGCGGTGCATCGGGCGCAACACCCCAGGAATCGAGCGTCGCCCTGCCCCCGCCCCACAGCCAATCCGCCGCCGCCGCACCATCGCCCGCAAGCGCGCCCAGCATGGTTTCCTCATGATTGCCCATCAGATGCAGCGTGGGCAGGCCGGGAATGGGATCGCCGTTGGAAAGGTAATCCACCACGCCGCGTGAGTCCGGCCCCTTATCCACGTAATCACCCAAATGGATCAGCATGGCGGAAGCCACGGGGCGGCGGCGCAAATCCTCGGCGATTTGCGCGTGCAGATCACGCAGCTGCGGCAGCGTGCCATGGATATCGCCAATGGCGTAAAGGCGCCGTCCGCGCGGCAAATGCCCAGGCGCACCACGTATTTCCATCACTTCCGATCCGCCCTTGGGTCCAGGGCATCGCGCAGCCCATCGCCCACCAAATTGAAGGCCAGCACGACCACAAAAATCGCGAGCCCCGGCATGATGGAAAGCCAGGGCGCCTGAGTCAAAAACCGTTGCGCGCTATTCAGCATGGACCCCCAGGAAGGCGCCGGTGGCTGCTGCCCAAGCCCAAGGAAGGAAAGCGATGCTTCGGCGATGATCGCTTCTGCAATCGCAAGGCTCGCCTGCACCAGCAAGGGCGGGATGATATTGGGCAACACATGGAAAAGCCCGATGCGCCAGGGCGGATTGCCAAGCGCGCGCGCTGCCTCCACCCAATCGGTTGATTTCGCATCAAGCGCCATGCCGCGCGCCAGCCGCACGAAAACCGGCGATGCGGTAATGGCAATAGCGAGCATGGCATTTTCCAAGGCCGGCCCCAGAAACGCCGCCAGCGCAATCGCCAGAATCAGAAACGGGACGGAGAGCATGGCATCCGCCACGCGCGATATCAGCCCATCCACCCAACCGCCGATCAACCCTGCCAGCAAGCCAAGCGGCACACCAATGAACAGCGCACCAAGCACCGAAATCACGCCCGCCATCAGCGAAGCCCGCGCGCCCCAAATGACGCGGGAGAGCACATCGCGGCCATTTTCATCCGTGCCGAACCAATGCTCGGCGGAAGGCGGCTTGCGGATGCGGGTCCAGCTTGTTTGCAGCGGATCGTAAGGCGCGATGAAGGGGGCGAGCAGCGCCATCAGCACAAAGGCCACCACCACCACCAGGCCAAATACCGCCAGCTTGTGGCGAAAGAAGCGCTTCAGCGCGCGGCGCCCAGGGCTTTCGCCCATGGTGATGGCCGGCGCATTCATGCCTGACGCAGCCTTGGATTGATCGCCATGTACAACAGATCAGCCACCAATGAGAGCATCACAAAAATCAAGGCGGTGGCGAGCACAACACCCTGCACCACCGGGTAATCCCGGTTGAACACCGCATCCACAATCAGCTTGCCAAAGCCGGGAATGGTAAAGACCTGTTCGGTGAGCACAGCGCCCGCCAGCAGCCGGCCAAATTCAATCGCGCCCAAGGTCACCACAGGGATCAGCGCATTGCGCAGCGCGTGCTTCCAGACCACGACCCTTTCGCGTAGCCCCTTGGCGCGGGCCGTGCGCACATAATCCTGCGACAGTGCGGTCAACATCGCCGCACGCGTATGGCGCATCAGCACGGAAGCAACGCCTGTGCCGAGCACAAAGGCCGGCATGATGGTTGTCGCGATGGATTGCCAGAAATCCTCAGTGAGCGGGACGTAACCGGATGGCGGCAGCCAACCCAGCTCCACACTGAAAAACAGGATCATCATAATGCCGAGCCAGAAATTCGGCGTGGAAATGCCAAACAAGGCGACAGCATTCGCCGCCCAATCCGCCGGCTGATCGCGCTTGACGGCGGAAAGAATGCCCGCCGGCACGCCAATCAGCACCGCAATAATGAAGGACATGGCGGCAAGCTGCGCGGTGACCGGCAGCTTGTCCAAAATAAGCTGACTGACCGGCATTCTGATGCGCCAGGAAAAGCCGAAATCACCGGTCAGCACATTGCCGATCCAATAGAGGTATTGTTCATGGATCGGCCGATCCAGCCTGAGTTCCGCGCGGATTTGCGCCAGCACTTGCGGGTCGCCGCGTTCTTCCCCTGCCAGGATCAGCGCCGGATCGCCGGGCATCAATTGCTGCAGCCCGAAGATCAGGATGGAGAGGATGAACAGCGTCGGCAGTACCTGCCCAATCCGCCGGAGAAGCCAGACCCACATGGCGGCTATTGCAACCGCACGCCTTGCAGCCGCACCAACCCATCGGCGATGGGGCGATAGCCGGAAAGCCGCGCGCTATGCGCCATGATATTCTTGCGGTGCCAAAGATAGATGCGGTGCACATCCTCCCCATAGGCGATGCGCGCGGCGCGGGCGTAGAGCGCCTGGCGCTTGGCTACATCCAATTCCGTGCGCGCTTCATCCAGCAGCTTGTCCACTTCCGCATTGGAATAGCGGCCATCATTCTGCCCGCCGCCGGTGCGCGTGAAGCTGAAGATATTGCCATCCGGATCGGTGCGGCCGGACCAGCCGACCAGATAGGTTTCAAACTCACCCCGCGCGGCGGCCTGCAAGGATGAAGCGAATTCCATGGCACGGAGACGCAGATCAAAACCCGCTTCCTTCACCATGGCCTGAATAACCTCACCAACTTGTCGCAGATCAGGATTATTCGGCACGGTCATTTCAACCGTAACCGGCAAGGTGACGCCCGCTTCACGCAGCAGCGCCTGCGCGCGCGGCAGGTCCCGCGCGGTAGGCGGGAAATCGCGCACATGAAAGGGGCTTGCCGGCGGAAAGGGCTGGCGTGTGGGGACATACATGCCCTCATAAACCACCTGGTTCACCGCAGCGCGATCAATCGCCAATTCAAAGGCGCGGCGAATGCGCGCATCGCGGCCAAAGGGCGTATTCGCGCGTTCGCCATTGCCGGTATTGATGCTGATGCTTTGATAGCCAAGCTCATCCACCGCAACAGCGCGCAGATTGCGGCTGCGCTGGATGGTCTTGATGTCATCGGGTTCCATCCGTTCCGCGAATTCCACCGCGCCGGATTGGAGGTTCGCAAGCCGCACCGTATTGTCCGGAATGGGCAGATAGGTCACGCGCGCCAGATGGATATTCCGCGCATCCCAATATTCCGGGAAGCGTTCACCAACGATACGTTCCTGCGCGACACGCTCCACGAACCGGAAGGGGCCGGTGCAAACCGGACGCGTGCCGAAATTGCGCCCCAGTGCTTCTGCCGCCTTGGGGCTGACCGGCATGCCGGCGCGATCCGTCAGGGCCGCAAGGAAGGAAGCGGATGGTCCCTTCAGGCGAATGCGGATCGTCTTCGGGTCAATAACCTCCACGCTTTCCATATCGGCGATTTCGCTGCGGCGGAAACTGCCCTGCAAGGTCAGATGCCGCAGCAGGGAGTATTTCACCGCTTCCGCATCCATCACTTCATTGTCGTGAAAGCGCACGCCTTCGCGCAAAGTGATGATCAGGCTGCGCGGGTCTTCCCAGCGATGGCCGGTTGCCAGTTGCGGCACAATTTCGAGTTTTTCATTGATGTCAAAGAGCTTATCGCAAAGCGCCGCATAGACAATGCGCCCGACGAAAGTGCGTGAAAGCGTTGGGTCCAGAATATCGGGGTCTTCCTTCAGCGCAATGCGCAAATGCTGCGCGCTGGCGGGTGCTGCTGCGATGGCCAATACCCCAAAAGCGGCAAGCGCCGCGCGGATCATTGTTTTCATATGTGTTCTCCCATCCCGATTGGTGACGGGGCCTTGCCCCGGAAAAAACCTTGCAGCCGCGCCAATCTCTCGCCCCCGCCAAGCGCTGCACTACGCTCAACGGGTGCGGGCAGGCTTGCGGCAAAATGGCAGGCAACAGCGTGGCCGGCACCTTGAAGCCGCGGCGTTTCCGCGCGGCATTGTTCGGTGGCGTAAGCGCAACGCGTATGGAAGCGACAGCCTGAGGGTGACGCGATGGGGCTTGGCACATCGCCTTCCAAGGGCGGCGTTTTGGTCTGCGCGCCAGGCATGGCGGCCACCAGCGCGCGCGTATAGGGATGGCGCGGCGCGCCCAGCACTTGCTCAGCCGGGCCTTCTTCCACAAGGCGGCCAAGATACATGACCGCCACGCGATCCGCGACATGGCCCACCACGCCAAGATCATGGCTCACCAATACAAAGGTCAGGCGCAAATCGCGGATCAGATCACGCAGCAGATTGATCACCTGCGCTTGCACCGAAACATCCAAGGCGCTGACAGGTTCATCCCCGATAATGAGGCGCGGATTGCTGGCAAGCGCGCGCGCAATCGCGATGCGCTGGCGCTGCCCGCCCGAAAATTCATGCGGCCAGCGCCCGGCATTTTCCGGCCGCAAGCCAACACGGCGGAGCAATTCGGCAACGCGCGCTGCTTCCTCGGCACGCGGCACAACGCGATGCAGCCGAAGCGGCTCCGCAATCGCCTGCGCCACCGTCATGCGCGGATCAAGGCTGCCGAAAGGGTCCTGGAAAATGATCTGCATGTCGCGTCGGCGCGCGCGCAAAGCTGCTGG
>JBIKWX010000248.1:0-5397 GCA_044356095.1 Roseomonas sp. | reverse complement strand
CAGCGCGGCGGTATCGCTCATGCGGTTCGAAAAACCCCATTCATTGTCATACCAGGACAGCACGCGCACCAGGCCGCCATCCACCACCTGAGTCTGCGTCGCATCAAAGGTGGAAGACGCCGGGTTGTGGTTGAAATCAATGCTGACAAGCGGTTCGGTATTGTAGCCAAGAATGCCCTTCAATTCGCCCTCAGCCGCTGCCTTCATCGCGGCATTCACAGCTTCCTTCGTGACACCTTCCTTGGCCGGCACGAAATCAAGCGACACGAGGGATACATTGGGGGTCGGGATACGAATGGCCGTGCCATCCAGCTTGCCCTTCAATTCCGGCATGACAAGGCCAACAGCCTTGGCCGCGCCGGTCGAGGTCGGGATGGCGGAAACCGCCGCCGCGCGGGCGCGGTGCAGATCCTTATGCAGCGTATCCACGGTGTTCTGATCACCGGTATAGGCGTGGATCGTCACCATATAGCCGCGCAGAATGCCGAAATTCTCATGCAGCACCTTGGCGACAGGTGCCAGGCAATTCGTGGTGCAGGACGCGTTGGAAATCACCGTCATGTCCTTGGTCAGCGTCTTGTGATTGACGCCATAGACAATCGTCGCATCCGCATTGTCGCCAGGGGCCGAAATCACCACCTTGCGCGCGCCGGCGGTAATCAGCGCGGAAGCCTTTTCCTTGCTGGTGAAAATGCCGGTGCATTCCATGGCGACATCAACGCCCTGGAAGGGCACCTTGGTCGGGTCACGTTCGGCGCTGACGATGATCGGCGCATAGCTGCGGCCATTGGCGGTAATGATGATCTTATTGCCATCCACCGCGACTTCCCCGGGGAAGCGGCCATGCACACTGTCATAACGGAACAGATGCGCATTGGCTTCCACGCTGCCAAGATCATTGATCGCAACGCATTCCACATCGCGGCGATTGCTTTCGATCATCGCGCGCAGCACCAGGCGCCCGATGCGCCCAAACCCATTGATGGCAACCTTGACGGCCATGATATTTTCCTTCCCCAGAAAAGCTGAAATCAAACCCCAAGCCGCTTGCGCACGGCTTGCACCACCGCATCCGGCGTAATGCCGAAATGCTTGAACAGATCATCAGCGGGCGCCGAGGCCCCGAAGCCCGCCATGCCAATGAAAATACCATCCGCGCCCAGCCAGGCTTCCCAGCCAAAGCCGACCGCGGCTTCAATGCCAAAACGCGGCGCGCTGCCCAGCACGCTGGCGCGATAGGCATCATCCTGCGCGGCAAACAATTCCCAACAGGGCAGCGACACGACAGCGGTTGCAATGCCGGCCGCCTGCAAGGCATCGCGCGCGGTCATCGCGAGCGACACCTCGCTGCCGGTCGCAATCAGCGTCGCCTGGCGCGCGCCATCCGCTTCCGCCAGCACATAGCCGCCGCGCGCCGAGCGGTTTTCTGCCGTGTCTGTGCGAAGCGTCGGCAGGTTCTGGCGTGATAAGGCAAGCAAGGAAGGCCCATCGGCGCGCCGCAAGGCCAATTCCCAACATTCGGCGGTTTCCATCGCATCCGCCGGGCGGAAGACATGCACATTCGGCATGGCGCGGAAGGAAGCGAGGTGTTCTACCGGCTGATGCGTTGGCCCATCTTCGCCAAGGCCGATTGAATCATGCGTCAGCACATGAATGACGCGTTGGCGCATCAGCGCGGCCAGCCGCACGGCGGGGCGCAGGTAATCGCTGAACACCAAGAACGTGCCGCTATAGGGAATGATGCCGCCATGCAGCGCCATGCCATTCATCGCCGCTGCCATGCCATGTTCACGCACGCCCCAATGCACGAAGCGCCCGCTGAAATTGCTGGGCGTAATCGCCGGCACGCCCTTCACATTGGTATTGTTGGAACCGGTCAAATCCGCCGAACCGCCGACCATTTCCGGCACGGATGGCACCAAAGCTTCCAGTGCCTTCTGGCTGGAGACACGGGTTGCGAGCTTCGGCTTGTCGGTCGCGATCTGGGTGCGGAGGGCGGAAAGCGCCTCATTCCAGGCTTCTGGCAGGCGGCCGGCCATGGCGCGTTCAAATTCGGCGCGCTGCGGGTGTTTCGCGATGCGCTTCAGCCAGGAACGCCGCGCGCCCGCGCCGCGCCGCCCGGCAGCCTCCCAAAGCGTCTTGATATCCGCCGGCACTTCAAAGGGTGCGGCTGTCCAGCCCAAAGCCTGCTTCGCGGCAGTGGCCTCAGCCGCCCCCAAGGGCGAGCCATGGCTGCCCGCCGTGCCCGCCTTGGTCGGCGCGCCAAGGCCGATGATGGTGCGGCAGGCAATCAGCGTCGGCTTCCGGTTGCGCATGGCCCAGGACATGGCGGCGGCCAATTCGCCTGCATCATGCCCATCCACGCGCCGCACAGCCCAGCCATAGGCCTGAAAGCGCTTCAGCACATCTTCGGAAAATGACAGCGCGGTATCGCCATCAATCGAGATATGATTGTCATCCCAAAGCACGGTCAGCTTGGACAGCCCGTAATGCCCCGCCAGGGCGGCCGCTTCATGCGCGACGCCTTCCTGAAGATCTCCGTCGGACGCGATCACCCAGGTGCGGTGATCCACCAGGGACGCACCGAATCGCGCCGCCATCATGCGTTCCGCCATGGCCATGCCGACGGCGGTGGAAATCCCCTGGCCGAGCGGGCCGGTGGTGGTCTCAATCCCCGGATGCTCGCCGAATTCGGGATGGCCGGCGGCGGGGGAATGGAGCTGGCGGAAGCGGCGAAGCTCATCCGCGCCCATGCCCTCATGCCCGGTCAGGTGCAGCAAGGCGTAAAGCAGCATGGACCCATGGCCGGCGGACAGCACAAAGCGGTCCCGATCCGGCCAGCGCGGGTCGGCGGCGTCGTATTTCAGGAAACCGGCAAACAGCGCGGTCGCGGCATCGGCCATGCCCATCGGCATGCCAGGATGCCCGGATTTGGCTTGCTCCACCGCATCAATCGCGAGCGCCCTTATGGCATTGGCCATGCGGCGGGGACCATCAAGCGGGCGGGCAAGAATGGCCGCCTGGGCGGCGAGCGCGGGGTTGGGCGCGTCGGGGGCGGCGATGGTGGCCACGTGCGGGGAACCTTGATGGCTGTGAATAGACCCTGGCGGCTATAGGGCGCGGGGCGGCCTCAGGCAACCGCCGGCCAGTGGCAAGGCAGCAGGCGAAGCCCCGCTCAAGGCGCAAAAATCGTAAAAACGAACGTCGCTGCCAAAACCAAATGCACGATTCCCGAAAGGATATTGGTCCGTCCCGTGCCATAGGTAAGCATGGCCACCGCGAAGCCGAGTGCCAGTAGCACCGAATGCCCGGCAGAAATGCCAAGGGTCAAGGGTTGGCCAAAAAACCAGGTCACCGCTGCGACAGTTGGCACAGTCAGTCCAATCGAAGCCACGCCGCTGCCAAGCGCAAGATTAATGGCAGATTGCATGCGGTTATGCGCCGCCGCTCTCAGCGCTGCACCCGATTCGGGCAAAAGCACTATGGCGGCGACGATCACGCCAACAATGGCAATCGGCGCGCCTGCCGCTTCAACCCCATCTTCCAGCGCCGGCGCCAGACATTTGGCAAGCATCACAACGGATAGCAAAGACAAGCACAATAGGATGAAGGAAAATGACGCAAGCCGCCCACTCGGCCGATCATCCCCCTCACCCACGGCGCTCTCCTCCGGCAGGAAATACTCCCGATGCCGGTTGGTTTGCACAAATAGAAAGGCGACATAAAGAGCCAAGCATACCAGGGAAACAAAGGCCAATTGACCGGTACTGTAAAAAGGCCCTGGGGCGGAAACAACGTGGTTGGGTACGATCAGCACAAGCACCGCCATAGGCATCAGCACCGCCAGGAGAGCATTGGCGCCGGCCACGCGGAACTGATTTTCCCGATGCACAATCCCGCCTACCAATATTGCAAGGCCAGCAATGCCGTGGAGCACCAGCATGACAGTCGCAAGCAAGGTATCGCGCATCAGCGCTGGATTCTCGTCTCCCGAGAGCATCAGGGAAATGATCAACCCGGCTTCAATGACGGTCACAGAAAGCGCCAGAATCAGGCCGCCAAAGGGCTCACCCACACGTAGCGCCACCACTTCCGCGTGATGCACGGCGGCGATCACATTGCAAATCAGCGCCACAAGGATAAGCAGGGCGAGCAGCGTAAGCCCGACCTTACCGATACCGAGCCAGGCTGCGACCCCAAGCGCCGGCGCGATGACAAAAAATGGCGGGATGTGATTTTTGGATGGAGGCATGTCACAGCCAAACTAGGCAGCTATGCGATTTTTCTCAAGCTATGCTGTCCTGTGGACTTCCGTCCCCAAATGGTAGTCGAGCATATTTCTTTGCGAATTGTTCATAAAAAACTGTAGAAGCTCCACTCTTAACATTCACGCATTTTGCGGGATGCCCGGGGGTGGTCGCTAAAAAAGGGGTCTCGATCGCGAGAACCGCTTTGCAGTTCTCATTGACCAAACCGGGGAGGCCAGCGAGGGGATTTTCCACGACCATCGCTTCCCGTCAGGCAGAGTTGCCTGACGGAACCTCGGTCCAAAAACCGCTCAGGCGGCCTGAACGTCAGCGGCGGTAATCGCGGGCTTCGCGCTGCCACCCCAGAATTCGGCACGTTCATTCTGCTCACGCAGCACATAGCCGCGGCCCCAAACGGTGCCGATCAGATCAGCGCCGCCAGCGGTGGCGAGCTTCTTGCGGAGCTTGCAGATGAAGACATCAATGATCTTCACTTCAGGCTCATCAATGCCGCCATACAGGTGGTTCAGGAAAACTTCCTTGGTCAGCACAACGCCCTTGCGGAGCGCGAGCAATTCCAGGATCGCGTATTCCTTGCCGGTCAGATGGACAGGATTGCCACCAACCGCCACTTCGCGTGAGCCGATATTGAGTTGCAGCGCGCCAACTTGCAGGGTCGGCTGGCTGAAACCCTTCGCGCGGCGCACAATGGCCTGGATACGCGCGACCAGTTCCTGCTGGTCGAAGGGCTTGGTGATGAAATCATCGGCGCCCATGCCGAAGACCTTAACCTTGGTTTGCGGGCGGCTGACGCCCGACAGGATCAGCACCGGCGTTTCAACGCGACCAGCGCGCAGACGACGCACGACTTCGCCACCATCCAAATCCGGCAGCATCAGATCCAAAACGATGATGTCATAATCATAGAGTTTGGCGAGTTCGAGGGCTTCTTCCCCCGTATCCGCTGTTTCCACAATCATGGAAGCATGACGAAGCATTAACGAAATGCCACGCGCCGTTGTAGGATCATCCTCGACTAGCAGAACACGCATTGATCGCTCCTTTTGACCGACAGGTGAGAGATTACAGAGTCTCGCGGGGAATTGAAACAGGAAATTTCAGCCCCCTGCGTCCCATGAACGATACTCGT
>JBIKWX010000247.1:0-5429 GCA_044356095.1 Roseomonas sp. | reverse complement strand
GTGAGCATGTGGAAGCCGGCTACACCACCACCAGCTATGCCACGCATCATCGCCATTCCTGCATCGCCGCCCGCGCGGGTTTCGGTGATTTGCTGATTGGCGCCGGCGCGCTGATGATTGAAGCGAATGGGCTGGATACTGACCGCCACGGCCATATCCGTGATGCCATGGTGGATCTGATCAAGATTGTGGAGGGCTTCTTCGCCTGCGGTGTCGCTGCCAGTGTCTATGGCACGCGCGCCGAATCAGGCGCCATGATGCCCGATGCGGTCTTCAGCAATATCGGAAAACTGCTGCTGGCCACACAGATTTATGACATGCATCGGCTCGCGCATTATGTCTCGGGCGGCTTGATCGTGGCACTGCCTGGCCCGGATGAGGATCATAATCCGGAAACCGCCGCATCCCTTGCCGCGGTGCTTGCGGGGCGCGCAGATGTGCCGGCTGAAAAGCGCCTGGAAGTCGCGCGCTTCATGGAAGATTTGACCGCATCCAACCAGGGCGGCTGGTATTCGGTGATCTCGCTCCATGGTGGCGGCAGCCCTGAGGCGATGAAGCGCGAGATTTGGCGCAATTACCCGGTTGAGGAACGCTCAGCGCTTGTGGAACGCCTGCTGGATCGCGGTATTCTGGATCAGGGCAAGCGCGTCTCAAAACAGCCCGGCCGTTGCTGCGATACGGGGTGTGAGGCACCGCGGGCGCCAGCACTGCCGGAAGGCAGCTTCATTGGCCGCGCGGCGGAGTAACGCCTATCCAGCAGCGCGGCGCAGAAAACCTTGATCGGCGGCGCGCTGCCAGCGTGCCTCATCTTCCTTGATCAGTGCACGCACCGCGGCAAGATCGAGCGGTGCGGGGTCAACCGCCAAATTTCGCAGCCGCACCTGGACAGCTTCAACATCCTGCGCGGCGCGGGCTTCGGCATTGATCCTTTGCAGCACGTCTTCGGGCGTGCGCGCCGGCGCCCAAATGGCGAACCAGCCCTCATAGCTCGCGGCATCAAGGCCAAAGCTCGCAAGGCTTGGCACTTGCGGCAAATGCACGGATGGGCGCGGCGAAGTTACCGCAATGATGCGCACGCGATCACTTTGCATCAGCGGCAAGGCAGTGGCAGTGCTGACCCAGGCGAGTGGCAAATGCCCGCCCATCAGATCACGCGTGGAAGCACCGCCGCCGGAATAGCGAATTTCATTCAATTCAATGCCCGCCGCGCGGGTGAATTGCGCGGCTACCACGGCGGAAGCAACATCGGCGGTCGCATGTGCAATCGCGCCGGGCCGTGCCTTGGCGGCAGCGATCAGGCCCGGAATATCGCGAAACGGCGCTTCGCTGCTCGCCAAAAGAACAAAGGCGTAAAGTGCCGAGACAGCCACAGGCGTCAAATCGCCAGTTGGATCATAGGGCAGATCAGGCTTGGTGTGGCGCAGGATCAGATGCGTTGGGTTCAGCGAAATCAGCGTATGCCCATCTGGCGCGCTGCGGGCCACGGCTTCCGTGCCAATCGCACCATCAGCACCGGGGCGATTTTCCACGACCACTGGGCGATTGAGCCTGGTGCCGATAGTTTCCATCACCGCGCGCGCGGTCAGATCAGTTCCGCCCCCGGCAGCGAAGGGTACAATCACGCGCACCGGGCGTTGCGGCCAGGTGCCTTGCGCTTGCGCAAAGCCCGGCAGGATGAAGGGCGCGGCGAGCATGGCGCGGCGTTGGATCATGCGGCGTTTCCTTATGCTTCGGTCTTGCGTGACCGTCTTGACCGGGGGAAATCTTCCACCGCAAACTGCCGCAACACAAGGGGAAATCCGCCATGAATGACACTGCCTCACCGCGCGTTCAGCCACTTGATGGCGTTCGCGTGATTGATGTTTCAAGCTTTCTGGCGGGGCCTTTTTGTTCCACGCAGCTTGCCGAATTCGGCGCCGAGGTCATCAAGCTTGAATTGCCGATTGTGGGCGACCCCTTGCGTAAATTCGGCTCGGTCACGGAATGCGGTGAAACGCTGCCTTGGCTTTCCGAATGCCGGAACAAGAAATCCGCAACACTCGATTTACGCAAGCCTGAAGGTGCTGCGCTGCTGAAGCGCATGTGCGCCGAAGCCGATATCCTGGTTGAGAATTTTCAGCCCGGCACCATGGAAAAATGGGGCCTTGGCTGGGATGTGATGCAGGAAGTCAATCCGCGCCTGATCATGATACGCATTTCAGGCTATGGGCAAACCGGACCCTATAGTGGGCGGCCTGGCTTTGGGCGCATTGGCAATGCCTTTGGTGGGCTTTCCTATCTTGCGGGCTATCCGGATCGTCCGCCCGTCACGCCCGGTTCGGCGACCATTCCGGATTATCTGGCCGGCATGTATGGCGCGATGGGTGCCTTGCTGGCCATGGAAGCGCGGCGCAAAACCGGCAAGGGGCAGATGGTGGATATTGGCCTTTATGAGCCGATCTTCCGCATTCTTGATGAATTGGCGCCATCCTATCAGTTGAATGGCTATATTCGCGAACGCATGGGGCCGGGTACGGTGAATGTAGTGCCGCATAGCCATTACCCCACCAAGGATGGCCGCTGGATCGCGATTGCCTGCACGTCTGACAAGATTTTCGCGCGCCTTGCGGAAGCCATGGGCGTGCCGGAATTCGCCGAGGACGGCAAATGGGGCAAGATCCGCCAACGCGAAGCCGCGCGCGCGGAAGTTGATGCCTATGTCGGCAATTGGACCAGCCAATTCACGCGTGATGAATTGCTCGCCTTGTGTGAAAAGGCGCAGGTTCCTTGCGGACCGGTCTATGCGATTGATGAGATTTTCAAGGACCCGCAATACAAGGCGCGCGACAATATCCTGATGATGAAGGACCCGCGCATTGGCGAATTGGCGATCCCCAATCTGGTGCCGCGATTGTCGGACACGCCGGGCGAAGTGCGCTGGCTTGGCCCCAGTATGGGTGAACATAATAATGAGGTTTATCGCCAATGGCTCGGCCTTGCCGATGCGGAAATTGATCGCCTGACCAAAGCGCAAGTGATCTGAGGCAGGCCGCACATCATGCCTGCCTGGCGCATGCGTCGTTCGGTGATGATCACGCCGGGGCATCGGCCAGAACGGCTTGCAAAGGCGGTAGGGCTTGCCGCGGATAGCCTGATCTTTGATTTGGAAGATGCCGTGCCGCCAGCACGCAAAGCAGAAGCGCGCACGGTGGTGGCGCGCGCCGTTACTGAACTTTCCTTTGGCCGACGTGAAAAAGCGGTGCGGCTGAATGCCATTGGCTCGGCGGATTTCAGAGCCGATATGGCAGCACTGCCCTGGGCGCAGCTTGATGCGGTGATGTTGCCCAAGGTGGAGCGGCCAGCGGATTTGCAGAAGCTTGATGCTGCCTTGGACGACGCTGCGCCTGGGCGGGATATCGCCGTGATTGTGACACTTGAAACACCGCGCGGCATTTTGAATGCGCTGCAAATCGCTGATGCATCACCGCGTCTGGCCGCGTTTTTTCTGGGGCCTGGCGATTACACCATGCAAACAGGCGGGCGCATCACGCCGCGCGTCCTGGAATTTCCGCGCCAAATGCTGGTGGCAGCTGCGGGCGCCGTGGGCGCGCAGGCTTTGGATGCGCCTTATCTTGCTGATCTGCGCGATGTTGCCGCCACGCGCCAGGATGCTGAAGCGGCGCGCGAATTGGGGTTTACTGGTAAGGTAGTGTTTCACCCGGACCAGATCGCCCCGGTAAATGACGCCTTCACCCCAAGCGCCGATGAGGTTGCGCAAGCCAGGCGCTATATCGCGGCTTTTCAGGAGGCATCAGCGAAGGGCGAGAACCTCGCCTATATTGATGGCACCTTCATCGCCATGGATCTGGTGCCCAATATGGAACGCATTGTCGCCTTGGCGGAAGCCGCATCAAACGCGGCCTCCGCATAAGCGCCTCAGGAAGCGAGATACCCGCCATCCACATGCATTTCTGACCCCGTCATATAGGATGATTCATCCGATGCCAGGAACAGGATGGCATAGGCGACCTCATCCACCTCACCGGTGCGGCCCATGGGCACATGGCCCAGCATTTTCGCGCGGAAGACGGGATCAGCCGTCGCGCCACTGGTGCGCATGGGCGGCATGAGGCCGGGATGCACCGTGTTCAGGCGAATGCCGGAAGCGCCTTCCTGCACGGCAACAGATTTTGTCAGCAAGCGCACCGCCGCCTTTGAGGCATTATAGGCGCAATGAATGCGATCCTGCCCAACCACGCCGGAGATTGAGGATAGGTTGATGATGGACCCGCCACCTGATTTCCGCATGGCGGCAACGCCGTGCTTCACGCCCAGAAACACACCGCGCGCATTCACCGCCATGATGCGATCCCAGAGCGCCGTGTCGTAAAGATTATTGGTATTGCTGCCGGAAATGCCGGCATTATTCACCAGCACATCAAGCCTGCCATGCGCGGCAAGCACGGCGGCAATGGCGGCTTCCCATTGCGCTTCATCCGCAACATCAAGGTTGATATAGCTGGCGGAACCGCCGGCCTTGGTGATCTCGGCCACCACGGCGCGGCCTTCGGCTTCCAGCATATCGGCCACCACCACCTTGGCACCCTCGCGCGCCATCAACCGCGCGGTGGCTGCGCCCATGCCGGATGCTGCACCCGTGATCAGCGCCACCTTGTTTGCTACGCGCATGATGTTTCCTCCTGTTCCTTGCAGATCAGGAAGCCTTGCAAGACTATGGTAGTTCCGCAAGTCAGCCGTATGCCATACTGGTTTCCGCACCCCGGCTCATGTCGCGCGGGATGGGCTGGTCAGTCATGGTCAACGCCAAAGCCTCGGCCACGCGAATGCCATCCACGCCGGCACTCAGGATGCCGCCGGCATAGCCAGCGCCCTCCCCTGCCGGGAAAAGCCCCGCCGTATTCACGCTTTGAAAATCAAACCCGCGCGGGATGCGAATGGGGCTGCTGGTGCGGGTTTCAACGCCGGTCATCACCGCATCAGGCCGCGCGAAGCCGGGCAATTGCTGATCGAAGGCAAGCAGCGCTTCACGCATCGCTGCCACTGCGAAATCCGGCAGGCAGAGCGCAAGATTGGTGGGCATGACACCTGGCTTATAGCTTGGCAGCACATCACCCAGCGTCGTGCTTGGGCGCCCTGCCAGGAAATCACCCACAAGCTGCGCGGGCGCGCGGTAATCGCCACCACCCGCCGCAAAAGCCGCACTTTCCCAATGGCGTTGATAGGCAATGCCGGCCAGCACATCGCCCGGATAATCCTCGGGCGAAATGCCCACCACCATGCCGGCATTGGCATTACGCTCAGCACGCGAATATTGGCTCATGCCATTGGTCACGACGCGGCCCGCCTCGCTGGTGGCAGCGACCACCGTGCCGCCAGGGCACATGCAAAAACTATAGACAGCGCGGCCATTCTTGGCGTGATGCACCAGC
>JBIKWX010000030.1:0-18142 GCA_044356095.1 Roseomonas sp. | reverse complement strand
CGATACGCTCGGCTTCCGGTGCGGCAATCACCTCATGGAAAAACAGGATGCGCCGCGCGCGGCCAATGCCGACACGCGCGGGCAGGAAATGCGGCAGGCCCATATCGGACATCAGGCCAATCTTGTGAAAACCCGCCGTGAAACGCGCATCTTCGGCGGCGACAATCACGTCGCAAGCACAAGCCACCGCCATGCCCGCACCCGCTGCCCAGCCTTCGACTGCGGCCACCACGGGCTTGCCGCCCTTGGCCATGAGGCGCACGAGCTTATGCGTACGCCGCATGCGTTCCCGCCCCGCCAGCGTACTATCAATATCCATGGAAGAAATATCGCCGCCAGCGCAGAAAGTGCCCTCAGCGCCCGTCACCACAATGGCGCGGATCGTGTCATCGCCATGGGCGCGTTCCATCACTTCTTCCATCGCGGTGCGCAACACGGGCGCGATGGCATTCTTGCGCGATGGGCAATCAATGGTGACGATCAGCACCGCGCCATCGCGTTCTTCCAGAATGCGCTGACGCATGGGTTCGGTGGCGGCGGTCATTCCGCATCCTCCGGCGCCAGCGCCATGAAGCGGCGGCGATGCAAGGCAGCCGAGCCGAACTGATTGGCAATCACCATGCCGCGGCGGAGATAAAGCCCGACATCATATTCATCCGTATAGCCAATGCCGCCATGGAGTTGGATGCATTGGCGGAGCACCATCAAGCCGCTTTCACCCGCGCGCGCCTTGGCCTTGGAAACCGCGGCCTTGCGTGCATCGCCTGCCGCGCCGCCATCCAAGGCCGCCGCTGCCGCTTCCACGGCAGCGCGTGTGAGCGCGAGATGGATTTTCAAATCCGCCGCGCGATGCTGCAAGGATTGGAAGGTGCCGATGATGCGGCCGAATTGCTGACGTGTCTTGAGATAAGCGAGCGTCATGTCAAAGGCGCGTTCCATCAGCCCGACCATGGCGCCTGCGGTCATCAGCGCGGCCTCATCCAAGGCAGCGTCCAACACTGCGCTGATATCGGCAGCGATTCGCTGGCCATGTGCAGGGTTGGCGCGGAGCGTGCCGAAATATCCGCCATCCATGGTCTTTTCCAAGGCTACATCAGCGCCGGCAGCGGGCACGGCGTAAAGCGCCAAGCCAGCACCTTCGCGCACCGGCAGCAGAAATACATCAGCACCACCGGCTTGCGGGATGAAGACGCGCGGCGCATCGGCATTACCAGGTGCAGCCAAGGTATCAGCGCGTTCCTGCCACGCCATCAGCACCACTTGCTGACCCGCAAGCAAAGGGCCGAGCAGCGCCTGATCATCCGCACCTGCGAGCAAACGCGCCGAAAGCATCGCCGGGATCAGCGGTTCCGGCGCCAAGCCACCGGCAAGTTCTTCGGTGAGCGCAATCGCCTCACTCATGCCAAGCCCCGCGCCACCGGCGGCTTCATCAACCGCGAGGCCGATCCAGCCAAACTCGCCCATCTGGGCAAAAACGCGCTTGTCAAAACCAGGTGCGACAAAGCGGAGCCCACGCACACGCTTGCTGTCACCGCCGCGCGGCGCGACAGCACCCGCGCTATCGCGGATCATGCGAATGGATTCCGCGCGTTCTTCCAAAACCTCACTCATGCCCGTTTCCTCATTGCCCGAAGGGGCACCCTTTTAATTCGTGTGCAGCTTGGCGCCGCTCGCCGCCTGGATTTGGTCAAAGGTCACACCGGGCGCCAGATCGCGCACCACGAAGCCCTTGCCCTGCACCACATCCAGCACACCCAGATTGGTATAGACGCGGCTGACCGCGCCAGGTGTGGTCAGCGGATAGGTGCAGCGTTCCACAATCTTGTGCCCGCCATCCTTGGTGGTGTGTTCCATCACCACCCAAAGCCGCTTGGCGCCGGCGCCGAGATCCATGGCACCACCCACAGCAGGTGCCGAGTCATTTTCGCTGGTGGCCCAATTGGCGATATCGCCATTGGCCGCGACTTCAAAAGCGCCCAGCACGCAAAGATCAATATGCCCGCCACGGATCATGGCGAAGCTATCGGCGTGATGGAAATAGGAACCGCCGGGCCTGAGCGTCACCGCCTGCTTGCCGGCATTCACCAGCCACGGGTCCACCTTATCCGGCGCCGGCGCGGGGCCCATGCCAAGAATGCCGTTTTCCGAATGCAGAATCACTTCACGTTCCAGCGGCACGTAATTCGCGATCATGGTCGGAATGCCGATGCCAAGATTGACGAACCAGCCTTCCGGAATGTCTTCCGCGACACGGGCGGCCATTTGCTTGCGGTCAAAGCCTGTCATGGTCTGATCCCCTTTTCCTGCCTGCTCAAGCCCAGTCCGGGCCGCGGTCAATGCGCAGCACGCGTTTTACGAAAATGCCGGGCGTATGGACGTTTTCCGGCACCAGCTCACCCAATTCGCGAATATGCATCACCTGCGCGATGGTCAAATCCGCGGCCATGGCCATGACTGGGTTGAAGTTCCGTCCGCTGGAACGATAGGTCAGATTGCCCCAACGGTCGCCTTCCCAGGCTTCCACCAAAGCAACATCGCCTTTCAGCGCATGTTCCATGACGTAGGTGCGGCCATTGAATTCGCGCTGTTCCTTGCCATTGGCCAGGATGGTGCCAACCGATGTCGCCGTGAAAAACGCGGGCACACCAGCGCCGGCAGCGCGCATGCGTTCTGCCATCGTGCCTTGCGGCACAATCTCAAGCTCGATCTTGCCTTGGCGATATAGTTCTTCAAACACCACGGAACCGGCGGAACGCGGGAAGGAACAGATGATCTTGCGCACCCGGCCCAATTCCATGAGCCGTGCGAGGCCAACCCGCCCCGTGCCGGCGTTATTCGCGACACAGGTCAGGTCGGTCGCGCCCTGTTCGATCAGCCCTTCAATCAAATGATCGGGCTGACCGACAGCGCCGAAGCCGCCGATCAGCACGGTTGATCCATCCTTGATACCGGCCATGGCATCGGCCATGGATTGCACGATCTTGTTGATCATTCGTTTCTTCCCATCATCATGCAGGCGTCAGGCGAAGCGGAACAGGCCATTGCTGACCACCACCTTGTCGCGTTCCACAACACGCGCGCGGAAGGCAGCACCACCTGCTTCGTGCCAAATCTCGGTGCGGATCGTCTCACCGGGATAGACCGGTGAGGAAAAGCGCAAATCCATCTTGCCGAAGCGCGCCGTGTCGTAATCGCAAAGGGTTTTCAGCAGCGCATGGCAGATCGTGCCGAAGGTGCAAAGCCCATGCAGGATGGGGCGCGGATAGCCAGCGGCGGCGGCGATTTTCGGGTCTATATGCAGCGGGTTCAAATCCGTGTTCAGGCGATAGATCAGCGCCTGTTCCGGACGTGTCGCGAGATCAAGCGAAACATCGGGCGCGCGTTCCGGTTCCGGATGCGGCTTCTTGACCGGCCCGCTCGGCCCGCCAAAACCGCCATCACCGCGCAGGAAGGATGTGCTGGTGACAGTGGCCAGCAAATCGCCGGTTTTCGCGTCAATCACTTCGCGTTCGGAATACATGAGAGCACCCTTGCCCTCACCGCGATCCACCAGGCCGGTTACGCGCGAACGGCCAATGATCTCGCCTTCGGTCAGCAGCGGCTTGTGCAGGATCAGGCCCTGTTCGCCATGCAGGATTTTCACCCAATCCATGCCGGTATCGGGATTGCGCGACCAGAAGCCTGGCGCCCCAAGCACGACCGGCATGGACGGCATGACTTTCAAGCGTGGCTCGTAAAGGAAATCGAGCTGCTGTTCATCCATCGGGTCCTGGCCGAGCCCGACAGAGAAATTATACATCGCCACATCCTGCCAGCGCAGATGCTGGCGCATTTCCGGAATGGGGTAGTTCAGCAGCTTTTCATAGACGATCGGCATTTCAATGCCCTTCCTCAATTTCAATCACCGCATCCGCGGCAAAGGCGCCCTGCCCTGCCGGCAGCACCAGCATGGGGTTAACATCAACGGAGGCCAAGCGCGGCCCCGCCGCCACGGCGAAACGCGATAGCGCGGCCAGTGATTCCGCAAGCGCCTTCACATCCGCCTTGGGTTTGCCACGTGCGCCATCCAGCAACGGAAAACCCTTGAGCGAACGGATCATGGCTTCCGCTTCGGTCGCGTTGAAGGGGCAGCGGCGGAAGGCGACATCCTTCAGGATTTCGATGAAAACGCCGCCCAGCCCCACCATGGCAACAGGGCCAAAGACAGGATCGCGCAGCACCCCAAGCGCCATTTCAACGCCGCCGGTGATTTGCTTGGCAATCAGCACACCTTCAATGCGCGCCTTGGGTGCGTGTTGCGCGGCGCGCGCGAGCAGCGTTGCATGCGCATCGCGTACCGCAGCGGCATCGCTCAGGTTCAGGATCACGCCACCGATTTCGCTTTTGTGCAGAATATCCGGTGAGAGGATTTTCGCGACCACAGGATAGCCCATGGCGTCCGCCGCACGCACCGCTTCGTCAGCACTAGTGCAGGCGTGTTCTGGCACGGCAGCAACGCCAGCCGCGGCCAAAAGGCGCTTGGCTTCGGCCTCCGTTGGGGTTTGTGCGGGCAGCACAACATTCGGCAGTGCGCCCGCTGCACCCCCATCCTGGCGCGCGAAATAAGCGCCGAAGCGGCCCATCGCCGCAATGGCATTCACTGCGCGGGTCGGGTCTTCGAAAACAATGAAGCCGTCTTCTTCATATTCGCGCACCTTCTCACGCGAACAAATCGCCGATAGCACCCAAAGCCGATCGCGACGTTTGGCGATGGCATCACGCATGAAGGGCCGGAGCTTCGGCGCCATGGAGGTGGAACCGCCCGTCTGCGTCAAAAACACCAGGACAGAAGGATAACCACCATCGCCGGCGGTAGCTTCCAGGAAATCGCCGAAAAGCTCGGTCTGGTTCACGGCTTGCGCGGTGCAATCCACTGGGTTGCGCGGCGCGCAGAAGCTGATCAGGCCGCGCAGCTTATCCTGCGACGCCTGCGGCATTTCCGGCATGGGCAGGCCAACGGCTTCTGACGCATCGGAAATCAGCACACCGGCGCCGCCGCTGACCGTCAGCACGCCAAGGGAATTATTGGCCGGATAAATGCGCCGTGATGCTGCGTAAGCGATATCGAGCATTTCTTCCGTGGTGCGTGCGCGCAAAACGCCAAATTCATCCAGCACAGCTTGTGTCACGGCATCATCACCCGCGATGGAGGCAGTGTGGGATTTCGCCGCAGCACCACCAAGCGCGCTGGCGCCGACCTTCATCATGATCACGGGTTTGCGGTTACGCCTTGCCAGATCAAGGGCGGCGATGAAACCGGCACTTTCGCGAATGCCCTCCGCATAGGCGCAGATCACTTCCACTTCCGGCGCCTGCGCCATCCAACCAATCGCCTCACCCAAGGAGACATCAGCCTCATTGCCGGTGGTGATGCAAGCCGTGGTGCCAAGGCCGCGCTGGCGCGCCACAGCGAAAACATGCGTGCCATAGGCGCCGGATTGGGACGCGATGCCGATATTGCCGCGAATGGGCCAGCCCTGTTCGAAGGACAGGGAGAAGATCGGATAGAAACCGATTTCCGCATTGAACAGGCCAAGGCAATTCGGCCCCAGCATGCGCATGCCATGCCGCCGTGCGGCAGCGACCAGCCTATCCTGCATCGCGGCGCCGGCATCATCTACCTCAGCGAAGCCGGCGGTGAAGACAATGGCGGATTTACAGCCGCGCGCGCCCAGATCATCCATGGCCTGGATCGCGGCTTCGCCCGGCACGGCGATAATCGCGGCATCCGGCACTTCGGGTAGAGCGGCGACAGAGGCGTAGGCCGGCAGGCCCTGCACGGTTGGGCGATTCGGATTTACCGGCAAAAGCCGCCCTTGGAAACCCTGGCTTTGCATATAGGCAATGGGGCGCCCGCCAATGCGCATGGCGTCATCCGATGCGCCAATCACCGCGACAGTGCGGGGGCGAATCATCGCATCTAGAGCATGTGTGCTTCGCATGCGCTCAACACCCATGCTCTAGGTTTTGGTTGGGTCGCATTTTCCTGGCCGCCAAGTGTTTCCACTTGGCTTGAAAATGCTCCAGCGCGGCGAAATCGACAATAGAATTTCCGGCACTCAAGGGGCCGCCTTCGGCGGGCATCGCGTCTTCCTCCTGCAATCGGGTGCAGGGTGGCGCCAGCGCGCGCGGGCGGCAAGGGGTTGACTTATGTGAGCAGGACCAGAAGCGCCCCCGCGAGGCCCGCCGCAAGCGATATCGCGGCGAAGGGCAGGCCGAAACGCCCGCCGCCCAGGGTCACGGCATAGGCAGATTTGGCGCAGATATTCACCGCAACCGCCGCAAGCACGGCCTGGGCGGCGAAGGCCAGGCTTATCGTCGCCGGCGCCAGCAACGGCACGGAAAGCGCCACCGCATCCACATCCGCAAGGCCGGTGATGGCCGCGACCGCCAAAACGGCCTCGGGCCCCAGCTTTTCGCCGGCCATTTTGGAAATCAGCGCCACGGCGGCCAGCAGCAGGGCAATTTTCAGCACGGCGGCGAGTTCAAAGGGATTGTCTGGCGCGCTGACCGCCGCACCATCCGCCCCCGCGCGTCGCGCAAGGGTGAAGCCACCAAGCGCCATGATAATGGCAGCGAGGCCAAGCGGCGCAAGCAAATATTCAGCCACCGGAGGCGCGATAAAGGCCACAATGCCAATGGTGCGCAGGCAGGAAACCGCGCCGGCCATCAGCGCGCCCGCCGCTAGCGCCAAAGCCGCACCGCCCGCTGCCGCCGCGCGCGCATTGGCAAGCGTGACCGCGGTAGACGACACCAAGCCCCCTGCCGCGCCGCTGAACAGCAAGCCCCGTTCCGGCCCCAGCAACCGCACCGCGAGGTAGCCAAGATAGGAAATCGCCGCGAGCAGAATGGCAAAGCGCCAAATCTTGGCCGGGTTCAGCCCGCCCAGCATGGCAATCGGCTCATTCGGCACCAGCGGCATGACCAGCAGGGTCATGGACAGCAGCACAAGGGCGGATCGCAACTCGGCCCAGGTGATGCGCGCCATCAGGCCATGCAGGCTTTCGCGTGCGGCGAGGATCGCGGTCATGGCAACTGCCGCCGCGCCAGCCACCGCCATATCGCCCAGCACCGCCAGCGCGCCGAGGCCATAAGTGCCAAGCGCGGCCACCAGGCTGGTGGCGGAGACCTTGTTCTCGGCCTCGGCCTCCCGCAATGCGAAGGGCAATTGCGCGGCCAGAAGGGCGATAAGGCCAAAACCCAGCAGCAGCGCGCCGCCGGGCTCGCCCAATGCAGAAGCCAGCACCGCCATGACGCCGCCGAAAAGCCCGGTCAGCGCAAAGGTCCGCACGCCGGCGGTGCGCCTGCCGGCGGCTTCCTGCCTTTCGCGCCAATGCCGTTCCGTGCCCACCAGCAAACCAATGGCAAGTGCGGCGGCCAGGCGGTGGATCAGCTCCTCCGTGCCCATGGCGCCATAAGGCGCCAAGCGAGGCGCTATCGCAAGCGGAAAGCTTGCGCGCCCCGGGGCATCGCGGCCATATGAGGCGGATGTCGCTTTCCTTCTCCCGCGCGGAATTGCAGCGCTATTCCCGCCATATCCTGCTTCGTGAAGTGGGCGCACTCGGTCAGGCCAAGCTCCGCGCCGCGCGCGTGCTGATTGTGGGGGCGGGCGGATTGGGATCGCCGCTCGCGCTTTATCTGGCGGCGGCAGGGATCGGGACGCTCGGGCTCGTGGATCATGATGCGTTGGAGCTTTCCAATCTGCAGCGCCAGGTGGCGCATACCACCGCGCGGATTGGGGAGAACAAGGCAGCGAGTGTCGCGGAAACACTCAAGGCGCTGAACCCGGAAGTGGCGGTGGATATCCATGCGCGGCGGATGGATGCCGCGGCGGCGCGGGATCTGATCCCCCATTATGATTTGATCTGCGACGGGACGGATAATTTTGAGACGCGCTTTTTGTTGGGCGATGCCTGCCATTTGCTCGGCAAGCCCTTGGTGAGTGCGGCGGTGCTGCGCTTTGAAGGCCAGCTTTCGGTGTTTCATGGCCATGACGGCACCAACCCCTGCCATCGCTGCCTGCATCCGGAACCCCCGCCGTCCGGCCTGGTGCCGACCTGTTCCGAAGCGGGCGTGCTTGGGGCCGTCACGGGGGTGATGGGCACGCTGCAAGCGACCGAGGTGTTGAAGCTGATCCTTGGCATTGGCGATCCGCTGATCGGCAAGCTGTTGCTCTGGGATGCCTTGGATGCGCGGTTTCGCACCGTGCGGCTGAAGCGCGACCCGGCCTGTGCGCTGTGTGGGCGGGAAGCGGCCATTCGTGATCTTTCCGCGCATGAGGGCGCGGCAGAACCGGCCTGCCGGGCATGAGTGAAAAGCGCCCCCCGCTTGGGATTTTGCTGCTGGATGGCGGGCATGAACGCGCCCATTACGCCCTGGTGATGGCGAGCGGCGCGGCAGCCCTTGGCCGCGATGTGGTGCTTTTCGCCACCAATGGCGGCTGCCGGCTGCTTTTGGCCGATTGCCCGCTATTGCAGGATGCGCGTGAGGCGCATTTGGCCGCGCGTGGCGTGGCCGGGATTGGCACCTTGCTTGCCGCCATCGCCGCCCTTGGCGTGCAGCGCATGGTCTGTGAGGCCGGGCTGAAGGCCGAGGATTTGGGCGCCGCGCCCCTTGCGCCCGGCGTTGAGCGGGCCGGGGTGGCGAGTTTTCTGGCCGCTGTCGGTTCCGGGCAGATCGTCAGCCTGTGACCCATGGGTCACGGTTCTGCGCGTAGTGCCTGAGCTTCAGGCGCGAGAGCTTTGATTCATCATCCGATTCTGCCGGTATTCTGCCTAAATCTTGTCATGATTGCCGTGGCAAATACCCCACATGCTGTGGGCTGCGGGTAACGCTTGACCTGCCCAATCCAAATAGCCTAGGCGGAGATGTCGCGATTGTGTTTCTGGATGTTTCAAACACCAGGGCGTGATCAGCGGGACGGCTTGGGCCGGGCCAATGCGGGGGCATTGGCGGGGTCCTTGGGGGGCCGTTTCGGGGCGCAAATCCCAGACCCGATGGAGTTTAGGGGATGCACGGGTTTCGACTGGGCTATGGTCGTTTTCTGGTTTTAGGGCTGCTGCTGGCGGTGCTTTCGGCCTGCGCGGATGGCGCTGGTCGCCACGCCAATGGGCCATTCTATAACCGGCCTGACAGCACCTCTCCGCCCGGACCGCCTGGCGATCCTTGGGGGCCCTGGATCCGCGATGCTTCCCGCCGGTTTGACGTGCCTGATCTTTGGATCCGCGAAGTCATGCGCCAGGAAAGCGGGGGCCGGCCTGGTGCCACCTCTCGCGTGGGTGCGATGGGGCTGATGCAGGTGATGCCGGGCACCTACCGCGAATTGGCGCAGCGCTACAATCTGGGGCCTGACCCCTATCACCCTTACGATAATTTGCAGGCCGGCGCGGCCTATCTGCGAGAGATGTATCAGCTTTACGGCAACCCCGCCTTCCTTGCGGCCTATAATGCCGGGCCGCGGCGGTTGGAGGATTATTTATGGGGCGGGCGCGGCCTGCCCGATGAAACGCGCAATTACGTGGCGCGCGTCGGGCCACGCATCGCAAGCACGGCGCCAGCCCGCCGCGCCCCGGCCGAGGTTTATGCGGCGGCGGATATCGGCACCAACATCCCGCGCGGGCCGCGCCGGATGGATGGCGGCACGATGGTAGCGTTGAACCAGCAGCGCAGCCCAGCGCCGACGGTGCAGGTCGCCCAGGCCGCTGCCCCTACCCCGGCAGCACCAGCGGGCACGCAGGTGGCGAGCCTTGGCAATGTGGTCCGCATGGACCCGATCCCCGATGGCAGCACCTTCACCCCGGCGGAGCGCAGACGGGCTGGGCTGGATACGGGCCGTTCCAGCCTTGCCGCGGCGCCCGTGGCACCGCCCGCGCCGCGTCAGGCGCCGGCGGCTGCGCCTACGCGCGGGCTTGGCCTGATCAGCTCCGCCCAGGCAGCGCCACCATCCGCCCTTGGCCGCGCCGGTTCCGTGCCGCCGCCAAGCGGGGGCGGCAATGGCTGGTCAGTGAGCCTTGGGCGGTTTGCCTCAGAAAACCTGGCGCGGAGCGCGGCTTCAACGGCGCGTTCCTCGGCGGGCGGAAGCGGGCAGGCAGAGGTGGTGCGCGTCGCGCAGGGCAATAATGCGGCCTTCACCGCAAGGGTGAAGGGGCTGACGCGCGCGCAGGCTGAACAGGCGTGCCAAAAGGCGCGCTCGGCGGGGAATTGCACGCTGGTGGCGCCGGGCGCCTAAGGGCGCAGGGGCGAGGCGGTGAGGCTTGACGCGCCCTTCCGCCTTGTGAAGCATGGCCGGTCCCCCTGACCGGGAATTGCGATGCCACAGCTTGCGCCATGGGCCGCGATTAGCCCCGATAAACCTGCCGCGATTTTCCCGGATAGCGGCGAGGTGCTCAGTTTTCGCGAGCTTGATGCGCGCGCCAATCAGGTGGCGCATGGGCTTTTGGCACTGGGCCTCGCACCCGGCCAGGCGATTGCCTTGCTCTTGGAAAATTCCCCCGAATTCCTGGTCCTGACCTATGGTGCCAAGCGCGCCGGGCTGATGGTGACGCCGCTTTCCATTCATTTGCGCCCGAATGAGGTTTTGCATGTGCTCCGCGATTCCGGCGCGGTGGCGTTGGTGGCGGATGCGTCGCTCGCCGCGCTGGTCGCCAGGCTTGATCTTGCCGCCGTGGCGCATCGCTTTGCCGCGGGCGGCGCATTGCCGGGCTTCGCGCCGCTGGAAGCGCTGATGGCTGGCCATTCCACCACCTGGCCCGCAGGCGAAGTGCCGATCGGGCGAGAGTTTCTCTATTCCTCCGGCACCACAGGCCTGCCGAAGGGCATTCGCCGGCCGCTGATTGCCTTTGCGGATCGTCTTGCGCCGGAATTCGACATGAGCTGGCAGCAGCTTTACGGCTTTGATGAAACGACCATCTACCTCTCGCCCGCGCCGCTTTATCACGCGGCGCCTAATCGTTATGTGCAGCGCACGATCAATTTGGGCGGCACGGCGATTATCTTGCGCAAATTCGATGCGGCGCGCTGCCTTGCCGTGATGGCCGATTACGGCGTGACGCATAGTCAATGGGTGCCAACCATGTTTGTGCGCCTGCTGGCCCTGCCGCAGCAACTGCGCGATGGGCATGATTTGTCGCGCCATCGCTGCGCCATCCATGCCGCAGCACCCTGCCCGGTGCCTGTGAAGCAGGCCATGCTGGCTTGGTGGGGGCCGATCATTTGGGAATACTACGCCGGCAGCGAAGGGATCGGCACTTGCGTCATTGATAGCGCAAGCTGGCAGCGCAAGCCCGGCAGTGTTGGCCGCCCGGTCTATGGCCGCGTGCATATTCTGGATGATGCCGGCGCAGCCCTGCCGCCGCAGGAGATCGGGCGCATCTGGTTCGAAGGCGGCGCGCGCTTTGCCTATCACAATGATCCGGTAAAAACGGCGGAAGCCTATAATGATCGCGGCTGGGCCACGCTGCATGATCTTGGCTGGTTGGATGAGGAGGGTTTTCTGTTCCTGTCCGATCGGCGGGCCGATCTGATTCTCTCAGGCGGCGTGAATGTCTATCCCGCCGAAATCGAAGCCGTGCTGATGACCCATCCGCGCGTCATCGAAGCGGCGGTGATTGGCGTGAAGGATGCGGAATTTGGCGAAAGACCGCGCGCCCTGGTGGTGGCGCGGGGCGGGGGTGGCGATGGCGCCCTGGCCGAGGAATTGCTGGCCCTTTGCCGCGCTGAATTGGCCGGGCCGAAGCAGCCCCGCGCGGTTGAGTTTGTCGCGGAATTGCCGCGCAGTGAGGCGGGCAAGTTACTTCGACGGGTCTTGAAGGAACGCTATGCGTGATTTGGCGTTGTGCCGCGACACAGCGCTTGCGGCCCTATCCACCGCGCAAGCCAAGCCGGTTCACACGCGCTTCTTCCTCATCAATCGTGCGCTTGATGAAGGCGGCGTAGTCCGTCGGGTTCAGATATTCCACCGGCATATCCAAGCGATCAAGCGTCGCAAGATGCGATGGATCATTCAGCGCCGTGCGGAAACCCTGATGCAGTTTCTCGACAATATCGGGGTCCATCCCGGCCGGCCCGACCAGCCCATAGGGTGAGGTGATCACCATATCCTGATAGCCAAGATCAAGCAGCGTCGGCACATCGGGCAACTTGCGGCTACGCTGCCGCGTCCAGACATTAAGCGCACGGAGCCGCCCTTCCGTAATCATCGGCAGCGTCCCGGAACCAGCCGAGCAGGCTTCGATATGTCCACCGAGCAGGCTTGGTATGGCGTCCCCTTCACCGCGGAAGGGAACATGGACAATATCCAGGTTTTCGCGCGTGGCGAGATCAATATTCGCGAGATGCGGCGTGCCATTCGCCCCCGTATTGCCGATGCGTATTTCGCCGGGACGACGGCGCGCATCCGCCACCAGATCAGCCCAGCGCTGATAAGGGCCATCGCCGCGCACGCACATGATGAACAGATAACCCGTCAGATGCATGATCGCGGTGAAATCGGTGCGCGGATTGAAGGGCATGCGCTGCATGAAAGGCAGCCGCATCGCAGGCAGCGGGAATTGCGCGATGGTATAGCCATCGGGCCGTGCGCGGGCGACGCCGGCGGCGGAAAGTGTTGCCCCTGCGCCGGGGCGATTTTCTGTCAGCACCTGCACGCCAAAGGCGCGCGATGCGGCTTCGGCAAAGCCGCGCATTTGCACATCAGTGGCGCCGCCTGGCGGGAATGGCACCAGAAGCGTGATGGGGCGCGAAGGAAAGCTCTGCGCCGCCGCAAGCCCTGGCGCGATGGCGGGGGCCGCGAGGGCCGAGAGAAGGATTTGTCGGCGATTCATGGTGTTTGCTCCCGTTGCTTGTTGTTTTGTTCGAATTGGTTTTTTCGACGGCTTTCAAAGCGTGCGGGCGATGATTTCCCGCATCACTTCGGAAGACCCGCCATAGATGCGCCCAACCCGCGCATCTGCCCAGGCGCGGCCAATATCATATTCGGCCATATAGCCATAGCCGCCATGCATTTGCAGAAAATCATCCAGCAGGCGGTTCTGCATTTCGGTGCCGAGCAGCTTGGCCGCGGCAGCGTCTTCGGCAGTAAGCTCACCCTTCATATGGCGCGCGATGCAATCATCCAAATAGATGCGGAACATGCCAATCTCGGCCTTGGCCTGCGCCAGCTTGAAGCGATGCACCTGGAAATCGAAGACCTTTTGCCCGAAGATCTGGCGCTGCTTCGTATAGGCGATGGTCTGGTGCAGCATGGCTTCCATGCTCGTGCCGCAACGGATGGCGATGATCAGGCGTTCCTGCGGCAATTGATGCATCAATTGGCGGAAGCCGGCATTTTCCTCGCCCAAAAGATGGCTGATCGGCACGCGCACATCCTGAAAGAAAAGCTCACTTGTGTCCTGCGCATGCAGGCCGATTTTCTCAAGATTGCGGCCCTTGGTGAAGCCGGGCGTGTTTTCCTCCACACAAATCAGCGAAAGGCCGCGGCTGCCGCCCTGCGGGTCCGTGCGGCAGACCACAATCACCAGGCCGGCATTCTGGCCATTGGAAATGAAAGTCTTGGCGCCATTGATCACCCAATGATCACCATCACGCGTGGCCGAGGTGCGGATCGCCTTCAAATCACTGCCCATGCCAGGTTCAGTCATGGCGATGGCGCCGATCATCTCACCGGCGGCCATTTTGGGTAGCCAGGTGCGTTGCTGTTCGGTGCGCGCATAGGCAAGGATATAGGGCACAACAATGTCGGAATGGAGTTGAAAGGCAACGCCCGAGGCATTCACGCGGGCCAATTCTTCGATCACCACGGCGGCATGGCAGAAATCTCCGCCGCCACCGCCAAATTCCTCGGGCAGCATGGTGCAGAGAAAACCTTGCGCACCGGCCTTCCGCCATAGGTCGCGCGGTACCTGGCCTGCGCGTTCCCAATCGCGATGGAAGGGTACCACTTCCCTTTCGATGAAGCGGCGCAATTGGTCGCGAAATAATTCGTGCTCGGCGGAGAAAATCCGCCGGTGCTTCAGGCCTTGCGCGGCGTTATCCATGGCGCGTTTTCCTTGTTCTTCTGCCGTCAGGATGCCTTGAGTAGCTGTTCAATTTCAACAGCAGAAAAGCCAAAGTCGCGCAAAATCGCAGCATTATCTTCGCCGCGCAGCGGTGGGGCGGCACTGGGCTTGGCTTGGCTACGCGAAAAGCGCGGTGCCGGAGTGGGTTCTGCTGCGCCATCCTGCAAGCGGAAATTGCCGCGCGCCTGATTATGCGGATGATGCGGCGCTTCATCCATGGACAGCACCGGCACGACGCAGCCATCACTCTCGGCAAAAATCTCGGCCCAGGCATCGCGGGTTTTGGTGCGAAACACAGCAGCCAGCTTCGCCTTATGTGCGGGCCAATGGGCTGGGTTCATGCGGTCCTGGAATTCGCTTGCGTCCAGGCCGAGGCGCGCGAGCATTTCCGCGAAGAATTGCGGTTCAATCGGCCCCACCGCAACAAAGCCGCCACAGGCGCAGGCATAGGTATCATAGAAAGATGCGCTACCATCGAGAAGATTGCCGCCCCGCCCGCCATGCCAGCGCCCACGCGCCTTCATGCCATAAAGCGGCGCCATCAACAGCGCGGCACCATCCACCATGGCGGCATCCACCACCTGACCCTGACCACTCTGCGCGCGTTCCAGCAGCGCGGCGAGAATGCCAAGCGCAAGCAACATGCCGCCGCCGCCATAATCGCCGATCAGATTGAGCGGCGGGGCGGGCGGTGCATCCGGCCTTCCCATGGCGTGCAGCGCGCCCGTGAGCGCGATGTAATTGATGTCATGCCCGGCGCGCAGGGCCATAGGCCCATCCTGCCCCCAGCCGGTCATGCGGCCATAGATCAGCTTTGTATGGCGAGCGCAGATTTCGTCAGGGCCGAGGCCGAGGCGCTCCATCACGCCTGGGCGAAAACCTTCGATCAGCACATCAAATTCCGTAATCATGCGATGCAGTGCAGCAATGGCGGCCGGGTTCTTGAGATCAAGCACGAGGGAGCGCCGCCCGCGGCTGACAATATCGCGCCGATCACCATCGGGGCCATTCGGGCGGTCAATGCGAATGACCTCAGCGCCCATATCCGCGAGCAGCATGCCGCAGAAAGGGCTGGGGCCAATGCCGGCGAACTCTAAAACCTTGATGCCCTGCAATGGTCCCATCGCTGATGCCTCCCGTTATTGTCTTGTTGGATGATGTTCAGTCTGGTGATTGATCCTGGCGGATGGCTGCCGCTGGTCCGGTGCGGGCATGGGCCAGCGCCGCAAGGCGCAAGGCGCTTGCCAGTGGCAGGCCCTGCGTGGCACGGGCTGTATCTACTTCCGCCACCAATGCAGCAAGGCTTTGGCTGCGCTGCGCTGCCGCAGCTTCCAATACCGTCCAAAATTCCGCTTCCAGGGCAATGGAAGTTGCATGTCCCGCCAGACGGAAGGAGCGCTTGATCAAATGATTTTTCATCTCATGCGCGGCCTGTGCGGAAACCCTGCGCTAACCTGAATAGCTCGCGATCTCGATCAAGTTCCCATCGGGATCGCGACAGTAAACCGACATGATCGGCCCAAGCGCGCCCGCCTTCGCAACCGGCCCCACTTCCACCGCCACACCACAGGCGCGCAGATATTCCGCCACCTGATCAGACTTCATCGTCACCACAAAGCAAAGATCATCTGTCCCCGGCATACCACCCGCGGCACCGGTGAACCATTCTTCCTGCGTCGCGTTCACCGGGCGCAGATTGATCTTCTGCCCCCCGAAGCGGAGTGACGTGCGGCGATGCGGGCCGAATTCCTCTCGCTCCATTCCCAAAACCCGCTGATACCAGGAGGCAGAGATTTCCACATCGCGGCAGGTAATGACCAAATGATCCAGGCGATCCACGGCGAAACGCATGATGTTCAGCCTTTCTTCGGCAAACGCGCAGTGACTTCGATTTCAATGCGCATGATATCGGTTTGCAGCCCGGCATGGATCAGCGTGGAAGCCGGGCGCGCCTTGCCGAAATGCTTGCGGAAGACGGGCCAGCAGGGCTCCCAATCTTCGCGCCGTGGCACAATCGTCAGCACGCGCACCACATCATCCAAGGTGCAGCCGGCTTCGGCCAAGGCGCGGCTGATATTGGCGAAGCATTGTTCGGCCTGCGCCAGCACATCGGGCGCGATGGTCATGGTGGCGTAATCATAGCCGGTGGTGCCGGATACCCATACGTAATCGCCATCCACCACCGCGCGGGAATAGCCAATCTCCGCTTCGAATTTGGAACCGGAGGAGATCAAACGGCGTTCATTCATGGCTTTGTGTCCCTGTCACGCGGTGATTGGCCCGCCGCATTTTTCCGGGCGGAATTTGCGTTCGGTGGAGGCTGGAAATTTTGCGAGCTTATCGGCCGGGCGGATCGGGCGGCGCAGCAATTCCCCGCCGCAATTCGGGCAAAGCCCGCCTGGCAGTTTTGTGCGCGCGCAATCCACGCACCAGGTGCATTCAAAGGAACAGATCAGCGCATCGCGGTTTTCCGGTGGCAGATCGCGCCCGCAGCATTCGCAATTGGGTCTCAGTTCCAGCATTGGCTTTGTCCTTTCACGGCGGAGCGACGATACGCGCGACCAACCGCCGCACGATTGGCAGCACCACCAGCACGGTCGGGAAGGCAATGACCCAGGAAGAAAGCCAGGCAATCGGCCAGCGCGCCAGAAACTCGGCCCCCGGCCCCAAGGCCAGCAGCGTTGCGATGCCGGAGATGATGATGGTCATGATCCCGGAAAGGATGAAGCCAGTCACCGGCAACATGAAGCGCGCCGGCAGGCGGCGATCACCCGCCACGCTCACTCCAGCCCCTCATAGAAATCATTGCCCTTGTCATCCATGACGATGAAGGCAGGGAAATCCTCAACTTCAATCCGCCAGACAGCCTCCATGCCGAGTTCGGGGTATTCCAGCACCTCAACCTTCTTGATGCAGTCCTGCGCCAGACGTGCCGCAGGGCCGCCCACTGACCCCAGATAGAAACCGCCATATTTCTTGCAGGCATTCAACACGGCCTTGGAACGATTGCCCTTGGCCAGCATCACCATGGAACCGCCGGCGCGTTGGAAGGCTTCCACATAGGAATCCATCCGCCCCGCCGTGGTGGGACCGAAGGAACCGGTTGCCATGCCGGTCGGCGTCTTGGCAGGCCCCGCATAATAAACCGGATGATCCTTCATATATTGCGGCAGACCCTGCCCGGCATCCAAGCGTTCCTGCAATTTCGCATGCGCAATGTCACGCGCGACCACCATGGTGCCGGTCAGGCTCACGCGCGTTTTCACAGGATATTTTGAAAGCGTCGCGCGAATATCGCTCATGGGGCGGGAAAGATCGATCTTCACCACCTCCCCATTCAGAATATCGGCAGTCGCTTCCGGCAGATATTTCGCCGGATCATGTTCCAGATCTTCCACGAAAACACCTTCGAGTGTGATCTTCGCCTTGATCTGCCGATCAGCCGAACAGGAAACGCCAATGCCAATCGGCAGGCTCGCGCCATGTCGCGCCAGCCGCACCACGCGCACATCATGGCAGAAATACTTGCCGCCGAATTGCGCGCCGATGCCAAGGTTTTGCGTGAGCTTATGCACCTCACCTTCCAGCTCCGTATCGCGGAAGGCATGGCCGGAAAGATCACCCGATGTCGGCAGCGCATCCAGCCATTTCGTGCTGGCAAGCTTCACGGTTTTCAGCGTTGCTTCCGCGCTGGTGCCGCCAATGACAATCGCCAAATGATAGGGCGGGCAGGCGCTGGTGCCGAGGGTCTTGATCTTTTCTTCCAAAAACGCGAGCAGCTTCGGCTTGTTCAGCACAGCGCGTGTTTGCTGAAACAGAAAGGTCTTGTTGGCGGAACCGCCACCCTTCAGCACGAACATCAAATGCATTTCATCGGCATGATGATCGCCAGGCTGTGCCATGATGGAAAACTCAACAGGCAGATTATTGCCGGTATTCTTTTCCTCATACATCGTGATCGGCGCCATTTGCGAATAGCGCAGATTGGTTTCCGTATAGGTGCGATGCACGCCGTAAGACAGCGCTTCTTCCTCATCGCCTTCCACCCA
>JBIKWX010000246.1:0-5502 GCA_044356095.1 Roseomonas sp. | reverse complement strand
AATCATCGGCAGGGCAAAAACACTAGCCAAACCAAACCAGCCAGTCAAGCCCAAATCACCAACAACCTCGCGGTGAACGGGCTTCTAGTACCACAGTCACAGCACGTCAAGCACCCACCCAGCCCCGAAACCAATCCGCAAAGCGCGGCACGCCCTCCTCAATCGGCGTTTTCGGCTCAAAGCCGCAGAGAGCCTGGATTGCGCCGATATCGGCGAAGGTTTCCGCCACATCAGTCACCGGGCGTGGCGCGTCCTGAATGACAGCCTTGCGGCCAAGGCTTTCCTCCAACACCGCCACAAAGCGCCGCACCTCCACGCTTCGATGATTACCAATATTCAACAGGCGTGGCTTCCCATTCGTGGGAGGACGATCCAGCGCCCCCAAAACACCCGAGACAATATCAGTAACAAAGGTGAAATCGCGCTTCAGCCGCCCGCCATCGTAAAGCGTAATCGGGCGCCCGGCGAGAATCGCATCCGCAAACAACCAGGGCGCCATATCCGGGCGCCCCCAGGGCCCATACACGGTGAAAAAACGCAGCCCCGTCTGCGGCAAGCCGAAAATATGGCCATAGGCTTCGCTGATCAGTTCATCCGCGCGTTTCGTCGCGGCGTAGAGCGAGATCGGATGATCCACGCGATCAACTTCCCGATACGGCAACTGATCGTTACCGCCATACACCGATGATGAGCTGGCATAAAGAAAATGCTGAAGCCGCGGCAATGATCGCGCGGCTTCCAACGTCACAAGATGCCCCATGACATTCGCTTCGATATAGCTAAAGGGATCAATCAGCGAATGCCTGACACCCGGTTGCGCCGCCAGATGAATGATCCGCGTGACATCAGGATGTTGTTTGAACACCGCCGCCACCGCAGCACGATCAGCGATATTGACTTCTAAGAATGAAAAATGCGGATGCGCCAATAGCCGATCCCGCCGCGCCTGCTTCAGACGCAAATCATAATAGGGTGTCAGGCTATCAAGCCCAATCACCTTTTCACCACGCGCCAGCAGCGCTTCAGCAACATGCATGCCGATGAAGCCTGCGGCGCCAGTCAAGAGAATTGTCATTTCCTAATCAGCCGATCTTCAAGCAGTTCCAGGATCGCATGGCCCAGCGTGATATGGGCTTCCTGAACCCGTGCAGTCTCTACACTCGGCACAATGAGCGGCACATCACAAAGGACTGCCGCTGCACCACCAT
Organism: Roseomonas sp.; assembly: GCA_044356095.1. GTDB lineage: Bacteria > Pseudomonadota > Alphaproteobacteria > Acetobacterales > Acetobacteraceae > Neoroseomonas. The sequence goes on along the minus strand of JBIKWX010000246.1, from coordinate 4,294 downwards.
CACCGCCCAGAAACCCGATCGTCCCGATGCCCATGCTGCGCGCCACCTGAAGCGCCTTGATCACATTAGGCGAACGCCCAGACGTGGTAATGCCAAACAGCACATCACCCTTCTGGCCAAGGCCCGAAAGCGGCCGCGCGAAAACCTCCTCAAACCCATAATCATTGCCACCCGCCGTCAGCGCCGCAGGATCAAGCGTGAGCGCGATTGCCGGCCAAGACGGGCGTTCAACGCGGGATCTGAGGCGCACCAGCAACTCCGTCGCCAAATGCTGCGCATCCGCAGCGCTGCCGCCATTGCCACAGAAAAAAAGTTTACCGCCACGGCGCAACGCCGCTTCGCATAACCCAATCGCTTCAAGGACCGAGGGGGCCATTTCGACAGCGATGTGACGGCGAAGGGCTATACCGTCCTCCATCATGACCTTGAGACGCTCGTGCTCTCCCATCAATGGCTCCTCCTGGCTATCCGCCTAATGCAGAAAGGAAGGGCTTCTTACGGCACCTCACAAGCAGCGCCTACTGTCGGCGCCCTGCGAGACGTTTAGCTGAGACGTCCCCCATCACCAAATGCGGGTCCCATGAGATACCCTTCACGCACGCGGGGTCAGCCCCTTGCGCGGCAATGGCACAAACCTTTCTACTCCGCGCCCATAAAAAAAGCGGCAGGGTTTCCCCTGCCGCCCTTTTTGCCGTTTGATCCGAAGATCAGAAGGCGACGCGCACACCGGCCACCACAACCGTGATGTCACGAGTGTTGCTGCCACCACTGAAAGTCGCAAGGTTCGAGGCAGTCGAAGTCGCGCTCGGCGCGGCGATCGGCAGATTCTCGTCTTCCACCTGGTTATAGTTGGCGAACAGGGTCATGCCCGGTGCGAGCACATAGGCAGCGCCAAGACCCAGGTAGGTCTGGGTACGATCAGACAGCGTGCCGCCATTGTCCTGGGTGCCCTTACCGTATTGAGCGCCAACAGAGAAGGCGCCAATCGTATAGACACCGCCAACGACCCAATGGTTGCTGCCGTCAAGCCCGTTGGCCAGAGCGCCATTGCCAACCGTGGTGTTGTAGTTGCCCCACGCGTATTCGCCACCGATCTGGAAGCCGTAAGCGCGCACAACCAAGCCCGCGAGATAAGCATTGATATTCTGTGCCTTGGCCCCGATCGGCGTGCCATTCGCGCTCAGGCTCGCCGCATCGGCCCAATAGCCAGTCATCGCCGCCTGCACGCCAACATCACCGAAGGTGCCACGATAACGCAGCGCAGCGGAAATCTGATTTTCCGTGCTGGTGCGGTCACGCTGGAAGGTGGTGGTAGAGTCAGCAAGCTGCGTCCGCTCGCCTTCGCCGCTATTCGGGGCGTAGGACGCGCCGACATCAAAGCCCATAAACTGCGGCGACAGATAGATCAGCTTCGTTGCGTCAGAACCGTCGGTGATGCCCGACATGATGTAGGGCGCAGAGCCGAAGGTGCCGGACTGAACAACGAATTCATCCCAGGCATCATCCGAGCCCATCCACAGCGTGGACGGACGCCGAACTTGCATCAGGTTTGCAGCGTGATCTTCCTGACCGAAACGAAGTTCACCCCAGCCACCCTTCACGAAGCCGTAGAGTTCATCGTAGTCCACCGCAGTGCCCGAACCGCCGGCGACGTTGTCCATCTGCAGTTCGAACACGGCACCGTAGCGCATGCCGTTCGCGGCAACGCCATCGGCGTACACGTTCAGTTCGGATTCCGTACGGAAGTCGGAACGCTGACGGCCCCTAGCGCTACTGATCGCCGCAGGATAGTTCAGCGAAGTCGCAGCGGCAGTGCCAGGAACCGCGGTGGCTGCGGAAGGGGCAACCTTCGTTGCGTTATGCGATGCATTCCGGAAAAACCCGCTATCGGCGCTGTCCTGCACATTGCCGTAGCTGAAGTCAAAGAAGCCACCGAGGCGGACGATGATGCCGCTCGTGGTCGGTGTGGTCGGACGGTTCGGGATACCATCAGCGCCATGCGGACCCGCGCCGGTCACGCCGACCGGGGTCTGGAAGATGTCGGCGGCGGTGCCGGTGGGCGCCACGGAAGTGGCGGGCAGTGCGGGCGGGGCAGCCGGCGCAGCGGCCGGGCGGGCGGCAGGGCGGGCCTGCTGGGCATTGGCGACCGGCGCAAGGAGCGCGAGGCCGACAACAGCCGTTGTCCCCAGAAGAATTTTACGCATTCAAGTCCTCCTCATTGCCGGAACATCCGGCGGTGATCCTCGGCCCCTGCCCCCGGCAGGAAGAAGGCCCGAAACACCCAATACGGGCGCCCTGGCCTTCAGACCTTGCCAGACTATGATCATTTCAGCGCGCTCGCCGCAACCTCTCAGAACGGCCTGACGCGACTTGGCCACATCACTGTGGCAAGCGCGCAACAGGTGGCGTGAGCCCACCAATCGCCGCCAGCCCGGCAGCACAGCTTGGCACCGCGCCAAGCCGGGCAGGGGTGATACCGCCCAAGGCGATGCAGGGCGCGGGCAGCCCGCGCGCCAACGCCGCCCAGCGCAAGGCGCCCAAGGCTGGCGCGCCAGGGTGGCTCTCAGTCGGGAAAAGCGGCGACAGGAATAGGCAATCGGGCCTGAGCCGCCGCGCCCGCGCTGCGCTGCGCTGCCCGCCATGGGCCGCCATGCTCAATATAAGTTGGCCCAGCACCGCCCGGCGCGCGATCAAAAAGGGCAGCAAACCCAGGCTTTCCCGCCGATCCGGCAGATGGAGCCCCGCCCGCACTGCCAGCGCCGCCCGCCCATCGCCCGCCACCAGCAATTTCAGCCCCCGCTGCCGAGCCAGCCGCGCCACGGGCCGCAGCAGCCCCGGCGCCAGCCCGCGCGCCACCACCCCGGCGCCGCGCGGCAGGGCCATCATGGCCGCCCGCGGGTCCGGCAGACGCACAGGGTCGCTGAATAGCCAAAGCCGCGGCAGGCCGCCTGGCGCCGGGCGCGCGAATCTTCCCCACGCAGCGCGCGCCCCTGGAACCGCGGCCGATTCCCTGCCATGTGACCCTGCCATGACCGATGCCCTTGCCATTGCCCAAAACCTTTCCCGCATTCGGGCGCGAATCGGGGAAGCCTGCGCCCGCGCCGGCCGCCCGGCAAATGCCGTGACCCTCGTCGCTGTTTCCAAGACCAACCCGGTGGAAGCCGTGGAAGCGGCGCTGGCCGCTGGGCAGATGGTATTTGGCGAAAACCGGGTCCAGGAAGCGGCGCAGAAATTTCCGGGCCTCCGCGCCGCCCATCCGGGGCTTCGGCTGCATATCATCGGCGGCTTGCAGACCAATAAGGCGCGGGATGCCGTGCGGATCGCCGATGTGATCGAAACGCTGGATAGGCCCAAGCTCGCCCAAGCCATCGCGGAAGCCATGGCCAAGGAAGGTCGCCGGCCTGATGTGCTGGTGCAGGTCAATACGGGGGATGAGGCGCAGAAATCCGGCTGCCCTCGGGCCGAGGCCGATGCCTTCATCCGCGCCGCGCGGGATGATTTCGGCCTGCCGGTGACGGGGCTGATGTGCATCCCGCCCGTGGAAGGGGACCCCAAGCCGCATTTCGCCTACCTCGCCAATCTCGCGGCCAAGCACGGCCTGCCCATCCTTTCCATGGGTATGAGTAGTGATTTTGAGGCTGCGATTGCCGAAGGGGCGACCCATGTGCGCGTCGGCAGTGCCATTTTCGGGGCGCGCGGCTGATCGGGGCGCCGCTTGACGCGCCGCGCCTGGCGCGGGATCACGCGGCAGAGTTTTTTTAACGGTGATGAAGCCCATGACGCGCGTCTTTTCCGGCATTCAGCCTTCCGGTGTGCCAACCCTTGGCAATTATCTTGGCGCCATCCGCAATTGGGTGCCGATGCAGGATGCGCATGAAAGCATTTTCTGCATTGTGGATTTGCACGCCATCACCGTCTGGCAAGACCCGAAGGAGCTGTCGCGCCAAACCCGCGAAATGGCGGCGGCGCTGATTGCCTGCGGGCTTGATCCCAAGCGCTGCACCTTGTTCGTGCAATCCCATGTGCCGGCGCATGCGGAGCTTGGCTGGATTTTCAATTGTGTTGCGCGCATCGGCTGGCTTAATCGCATGACGCAATTCAAGGACAAGGCCGGCAAGGATCGCGAAGCCGCTTCAGCCGGGCTTTATGTTTATCCGAACCTGATGGCGGCCGATATTCTGGCCTATCACGCAACCAAGGTGCCGGTGGGTGATGATCAGAAGCAGCATCTGGAATTGGCCAATGATATCGCCCAAAAGTTCAACCATGATTACGGCGTGGAATTCTTCCCGAA
>JBIKWX010000245.1:0-5519 GCA_044356095.1 Roseomonas sp. | reverse complement strand
GTGGTCCGATCGCTGCTGTCGGTTCCCGACAGCAGCGTGAATCGGCCCACCAAGCTTATGGCTAGTGGCGCGCGGAGCATTGTTCGGTCGGGGAAGGTCAGCATGAAGGGCGCCACTAGGGTTTTCTTGCGTATGACCCGGTGTTCTGCGACGATGCGTTCCATGGAACAATACGCCATCACCACCGTCGCCGCGCTTGAAGCCCTGTATGATCAGGTGCTGGAAACGGCCGCCAATAAATCCACTGATCGGCTGGATGCACCAACGCGCGCCTTCATTGCCGCCTGCCCCTTTGCGCTGCTCGGCACGCAGGGCGCGCGGGGTAATCACATCACGCCGCGCGGTGATGCGCCTGGCTTTATCCAGATGCTGGATGACCAGCATGTGATGCTGCCTGATCGTAAGGGGAATAACCGGCTGGATGGTCTGCGCGATATTCTGGAAGATAATCGCGTATCCTTGCTGTTCCTGATCCCTGGCGTGAATGAAACGCTTCGTCTGCATGGCACGGCAACGATTTCCACCGACCCGGAATTACGCGCGCGCTGCCTGGCGCAGGGTAAGGAACCGGCGACGGTGCTGATCATCAAAATCCGCGAAATCTTCATGCAATGCCCGAAAGCGCTGATGCGCTCTGCCCTTTGGGGCGGTCGCACCCGCCCGGCTGAGGTGCCGAGCATGGGACAAATGATTTCCGCCCATAAGAAGGGCGCGGTGGATCCGGTGGCCTATGATCAGGCAGCGCCGGCGCGGATGAAGGCCAATCTTTACTGAAGGCTGGGCGAAGGCGCCGCGCCGTCAGCGATCCGTCAGGCGCAATTCAATCCGGCGGTTGCGCGCCAAAGCCTGCGGCGAATCACCCGCATCAATCGGCTGCGCATCGCCAAAGCTGGTGGCGGCCACGCGATTGGGCGGCAGCCCTTCCGCAATCAGCATCTGAGCAACCGCAATGGCCCGCGCTGCCGCCAATTCCCAATTGCTGGCAAAGCGTGGGCTGCGAATGGGGTTGCGATCCGCATGGCCATCCACGCGCAAAACCCAGGCAACATCGGGCGGGATCAGCGGTGTCACCTCGGCCAGCACCGTGGCCAAAGCGCGCACCTGCCTGAGCCCGGCTTCGGACAATTCCGCACTTGCGGGGGCGAAAAGCACCTCTCCCTGAAAGACAAAGCGGTCCCCCACAATGCGCACTTCCGGCCTTTCACCGAGCGCATCACGCAGCCGGCCAAAGAAATCACTGCGATAGCGCTGCAATTCCTCAACCCGCGCCGCGAGTGCCGCATTCAGGCGCTGGCCAAGCAGTGCGATTTGCGCATTGCGATCCCGCCCTTCGGCTTCCGCCAGATCAAGCGCGCGTGACAGCCGCGCCAATTCGGCGCGCAGCGCTTCTGTCTGGCGCGTCAGCAGCGCTATTTGCGCCGCGGCACTTTCTGCCAAGCGCGCTTTCTCGCCCGCTTCTGCCTCGGCCCTTTCGCGCCCGCGCTGTTCCTGCGCCGCGCGGCGTTCCAAATCATCGCGGAGCGCCGTCAATGCCCTGATCTGTTCGGAAAGCCGCGCCATTTCGGAAAGCCGTTGCGTGACGGTTTCACGTTCAACGCGCACCTGCCGGTCCAGCGTTTGCGCTTCACGCCGCAGCGCCTCCAGCGCCGCTTGTGCCGCCGCCAATTCTGCCAAGGCATTGCGGCGTTCCCGATCAAGTTCCGCGACACGGGTTTCCGCGCGTTGGCGCCCTTCCGCCTCGGTCGTGCTGCGGCGCTGCAATTCATCGCGCAGCGCCGTCAGCGCCCTGATCTGTTCGGAAAGCCGCGCCAGATCGGCCAGGCGCGCTTCCACGGTTTCGCGTTCCACCCGCACTTGCCGATCAAGCGCCTGCGCCTCGCGCCGCAGCGCCTCGATCATGGTGCGCGCTTGGGAAAGCTCTGCCTGGCTGCCGCGCAAATCGCGTTGCAGCCGCGCGGCATCACCGCCGACATTCTCCGCGCGCGAAAGCGCTTCGGCCAATTGCCGTTCCGTGGCCGCCGCGCGGTCCGCCGCACTGCGCGCCGCCAATTCCAAATCCGACAGCCGCGCGCCCTGCCTGTCACGTTCTCCACGCAGCCCATCGCGTTCATTGGTGAGCCTGTCGCGTTCGTCGCGGATCAGGGCAAGTGATTGCAGCGCCGCATCGCGTGCCGTTGCGGCGCTGCGCAAATCATCATTCAGCCGGCCCAATTGCTGGCGCAATTGCTCACCCTGCGCGGCTTCCAGTGACAGCAGATCGGCCAATTCCGCAACGCGGCGATTAAGCGCATCCACCGCCTGTTCCCGCGAACTGAGCGCGACCGAAAGAAAGCCCTGCGCCAGCACAAAGACCAGCAGCACGAAGATGATGACCATGAGCAGCGTGGAAAGCGCATCCACATAGCCTGGCCAGACATCCAGATTGCCGCCGCGCCCGCGCCGCCTTTCGGAAGACCCCGCCATTGCGCGTCAAACGTCCTGATTTTTCACCGCGGTTGTTCCTCCGCGATGGCGGCAATGGTGCGGGTCAGGATCTTGATCTCATTGCGGATGTCGTTGGTGGATTGCGCGCGGCCCTGCGCCACTTCTTCCACCAACCGCGCCAGATAGATTTCGAGGTTGCGCAAATGCCCGCGCATTGCTTCCGCCTCACCCCGATCGGCCTGGCTTTCCGCGAGCCGCGATATGGCCGGCGCCAGCCCATCCTGCGCATCGGCAATGCGGCGCATCAGCGTATTATTGGCGCGCATCTGTTCCGTGAGCACGGTCATGCGTTCCGTCAGTATCATCAGCGCCTGGGAAGTGGCGGCGCGGCCATCCTCACCACGCGCGATGGTGGATTGCAGGGTCTCAAGATTTTCGGCGGTTTGTTCCAATAGAGCCTGGACATAGGCAGGCACGCTGCCCTCCCCTTCCTGGCCCAGAATGCCGGAAGAAAGCCGCGTCAGCCCGGCCAGCCATTCTTCCAGATCATTGAAGAAACGGTTCTGCGCCTGCCCCGCCGTCAGGTCCAAAAACCCCACCACCAGCGCGCCGGCAAGCCCCAGCATGGAAGCGGAAAAGGCAGTGCCCATGCCCTGCAAGGGCTTCGCAAGCCCGGTCTTCAATTGCTCAAACAACACATTCAAATCGCCGGAGCCGACCGACATATTGCCGATCACATCGGCAATGGAAGCAATGGTCAGCAGCAAGCCCCAGAAGGTGCCAAGCAAGCCGAGGAAGATCAGCAGCCCAGTGACATAGCGCGACAATTCGCGCCGTTCATCAAGGCGGGATTGCAGCCCATCCAACACGCTCCGCATTGCAGAGGCCGAGAGCGAAACGCGTTCATTCCGCCGCCCCGACAGCATGGAAACCATGGGTGCGAGCAGGCTTGGCTGACGTGCCGAAAGACCGTCCTTGGGCGTACGGAAGCCATCGACCCAGGCGACTTCTCGCCGGAGTGAAAGCACCTGACTGAAGGTCATGCCAATGCCAAACAGCAGCACGGCCAGGATCACGCCATTCAGCAGCGGATTGGCCTGGAAGGCATGCAGCAAATCAGGCGCCAGCATGGCGGCAATGCCCGCCACTGCCGCCAGGAAAATCACCATCCGCCAAAGATAGATCGTGGGCTGGGTCATGAGCGCCTTGCCTCCGTATTCGGGCTTGCCACGCCGGGGGGCAGGATGTCCACCGTATCCTGCGCGCCGGAAAGCCGGCCAAGCGGGCGGAGGTCAATCCGGGTTGGCGTCAGCCCGCCGGCAATAAGCGCGGATTTCACCGCCTGCGCGCGGGCAAGGCTTAGGCGGCGAGCGGTTGAGACATCCTCCACCGGTCCCGCCACCTGGGCTTCCACCGTAATGCGGCCCTGCGGCAGCGCGGCCATCGTCCGGGCCAGTGCCTGCACGGCGGCGGTTTGTGTCGCAGTAAGTTCTGTGCCGGTCATGCGCAGCCGAAACCCGCCTTCAGGCAGCGCTTGCAGGCCCGGCAATTGCCCGGCTGGGGATTGTGGTATCTGCGGGCGCAATGGGGTCAATTGGACCGGCGGCGGCGGGGCCGGGGCAGGGTCCGGCGGCAGGCTTGGGTCGGGCGCTTGCGCCCGTGCGGTTAGGCTCAGCAGGGCGAACCCAGCGGCCAAGCCGGACCGGCGCGTAAAACTGGGCACGCCCCGCTTCATCCCGCGGCCTGATGCGCTTTCACGGCGGCGATGCCGTCCGCCACCACCTCACGCAGCTTTGGTTGCAGTGTCTGGTTGCCGCACACCACCATGCCAGAGGGGTAGGGGTCATTGCCGTCCGGGTCGCTCACGAAGCCGCCGGCTTCGCGTACCAGCACGATGCCGGCGGCGATATCCCAGGGCTTCAGCCCCAATTCCCAGAAACCATCATAGCGCCCAGCCGCCACCCAAGCGAGGTCAAGCGCCGCCGCGCCAAAGCGCCGCACACCGGCCACCTGCGGCATCAGCTTATGGAGGGTGGCGCTGAATTCCGCCTTGCGTGCCACGCCGCCAAAGGGAATGCCGGTCGCAAACAGCGCTTCGCGCATGTCCTTCCGGCCTGAAACCCGCAGCCGCTTGTCGTTCAGGAAGGCGCCAACACCCTTTTCGGCCCAGAACATTTCATCCGACGCCGGGTTATAGACCACGCCCGCCACCAGTTCGGTCTTGTCGGCGGCGATGCGTTTTTCGACGCCCACGCTGATCGCCCAATGGGGAATGCCGTGCAGAAAATTGGTAGTGCCATCCAGCGGGTCCACCACCCAGCGCCATTCCCAATCATCGCCGCCCGAAGCGCCCGATTCTTCCATCAGAAAGGCGAAGCCGGGGCGGGCTTTTGACAGTTCCTCACGCAAACTCTGTTCGGCGCGGAGATCGGCGGTGGAGACGAAATCGGATGGCCCCTTCACACTGACCTGAAGCTGCTCCACCTCCCCAAAGTCGCGCAGCAGGCGGCGCCCCGCCTTTTGCACGGCGGCGGTGACAACCTGCATGGCCGGGGAAAGGCGAGCGGAAAGCGGGGGCATTATTCAAATCCTTGAAGTGTCAAAAGAGCAAGCATTCGGTTACCGCAGAAACGCGCAAAGAAAAAGGCCGGCCCCACTCGCGCAGGGCCGGCCTGAATGGGTGGCGGCTGCCGCTATTCCTGTAGCGCCTTGTCCTTGCCCTTACGGATATTGGGCATCAGCATCGCAATCAGCGCGATGGCACCAATTGCGAGCATGGTGGCGCTGATCGGGCGCTGGACAAACACCATCGGGTCACCACGCGAAAGCAGCATGGCGCGGCGCAGATGTTCTTCCATCATCGGCCCCAGCACGAAGCCGATCAGCATCGGCGCCGGTTCCAAGCGGAGCTTGGAGCAGAGGTAGCCGAACAGGCCAAAGAACACGGTCTGATACACATCGAACACGTTATTCTGCAGCGAATAGACCCCGATGGCACAGAAGATCAGGATCGAGGGATACATGTGGCGATAGGGAATCGCCAGCAGCTTCACCCAAAGCCCGATCATCGGCAGGTTGATGACCAGCAGCATGAG
>JBIKWX010000029.1:0-18326 GCA_044356095.1 Roseomonas sp. | reverse complement strand
GATGCCCCCATTCCAGCCAGAAAATCTCCTTGAAGCCTTCCAACCCAAAACCCTGATTGACCAGCTGATATTGCGGAATGCTGCGATAGAGATCGTAAAGCCGCTGCCATTCGGCTTGTGAGAGCGGCGGCAGCGTCCCCGCAATCGGCGCCCATTCCATGATGGACAGGCCAGAACCCGTGAGCCGCGTGGCGCCCCCAAGCCCGACCATGAACCAGACCATGCCGGCCACGCCCAGCAGCCAAAAGGCAATGGCGCGGCTTGCGCCCTGTTGCTCGGCGGCGGCGATATCGGCGGGCAGGGAACGAGTGTCGAAAGGCATGGCGCGCATATAGGGGGAAATTCGAGCCGATACACCCCTGCTTGCCGTGACTTGGCGGCCCTGCTACCGCGAAGCCCTCATGGTTTCCGACAATGCACTTCTCCCGGCTGCGCCCCTCATTTCCGTGGTGGTGCCGGTGCGCAATGAGGCGCCCAATATCGCCCCCCTGATTGCCGAAATCCGCGCTGCCCTGGCCGGCGTGGTGCATGAGATTGTCTATGTGGATGATGGGTCCACCGATGCCACGCTGCAGGAATTGGCCGCGGCACGGGCAGCGGGCGCGCCCTTGCGCGTTGTGCGCCACCGCGCTTCCTGCGGGCAATCGGCGGCTGTGATCACCGGGGTGAAGGCCGCGCGGGGCGAATGGATCGCCACATTGGATGGCGATGGCCAGAACGACCCCGCCGATATCCCGCGCCTTTTGGCGCGTGCCCAGGCTGAGGCCGTGAAGGGTGAGCCGGTGTTGATCGCCGGGCATCGCGTCAATCGGCGCGATTCAGCGATCAAGCGCTTCAGCAGCCGCTTCGCCAATCGCTTCCGCGCCTGGATGCTACGCGATGCAACGCCCGATACGGGCTGCGGCCTTAAAGTGTTTTCCCGCGCTTTGTTCCTCGGCCTGCCGCATTTTGATCACATGCACCGCTTCCTGCCGGCGCTCACCTTGCGCGCGGGCGGCGTTGTGATCAGTGAACCAGTCAATCACCGCCCACGCGTGCGCGGCAAATCCAATTACGGCACGCTTGATCGGCTGGCGGTGAGTATCCTGGACCTGATCGGCGTTGCCTGGCTGCAAAGGCGCGGCAAGCGCCCGGTGATCGAGCCCGAGGCATGACCCCGCCCCCGCCTTCCGCCCGGCGGCGGGCGGCGCTGATCCGGCTGCTGGTGCTGGCGCTTGGCCTGATGGCCGGGGGGCTGCTGCTGAGAAGCCTCGGCGCCGCACCGGGCACGGAATGGGTGGATCATTACGTATTGGGCCAGGGCCTGCTGGGCGATGCCGTTTTTGTGCTGGCCGGGGCGGCGCTGACCGCGGCGGGCGTGCCGCGCCAGGGGATCGCCTTTCTGGCCGGCTATGCCTTTGGCGCAATGGAGGGCACGGCGCTGGCCTTGGCAGCGCAAATCCTGGGCTGCGGTGTGGCCTATGCCTGGGCGCGGGCGATTGGCCGCCCCTGGGCAGAGGCGCGGTTGGCCGGGCGTTTCGGCCATCGGTTGCGGCCGATGCGGGATGTGCTGATTGGCAGCCCCTTTGGCGCCACTTTGGCGCTGCGCCTACTGCCCATTGGCAATAACCTCGCGGTCAATCTGCTGGCCGGCATGGCGGCGGTGCCGCCTTTGGCCTTTCTGGCGGCCTCGGCGATTGGGTATGTGCCGCAGACGGTGATTTTCGCGCTGCTGGGAAAGGGCATCCGGGTGGATGGTGCGTGGCAGATGGGGCTGGCGGCGATGCTGTTCGTGGTTTCGGTGCTGATCGGGCTTTGGTTGTTGCGCCGACATCGGGCCGGACGGGTTTTGGAGGATTAGCTGCCTGACAATCTCGCCGTCGCAGTCCAGTCTGAGGCGCAGCAAGCGGAGGCAAGCCTTAAGCACATTCAAGTTTATGTCCGTTGGCCAGGCTCGGGTCCATCAGAAAGATTTGCCTTGAGGTGGGTGGACATCGCTGCAACGGAAACCTCTCACACCATAAAGCGGAATTTGTAAGTAGGCATCAAAAACATGTAAGCAGCTGTCAAAATGCCAATCAGAAGGAGGCATCAGCCCTGAAGACCGATCCTTTCCCTTCCCAGGTTCAGTTGGGTTCCCTAAGGGCAGATATTCAGCGTGGTTGTCTTATTCGGCCGGATGGTCAACAAATATGGCTTCGACCGAAGACATGGAATGTGCTGATCCACCTCATTCGGAATGTCGGCAGCGTGGTGTCGCGCGCGGATTTACTTGATACAGTCTGGCCGGAAGTCTTTGTTACAGATGCCAGCCTTACCCAATGTATAGCGGAACTTAGGAAGGCTTTAGATGATAACACGGGTGACTTGCTTCGCACGGTACCGCGACGTGGCTACTTGCTTGAGCTAGAGGGCATTGCAAAGTGTACCGCGCGCTCACCAAGTGACGAGCCGACGCATTCGCTACGCCCTGTGCTTGCGGTTCTACCCTTTTTGAATTTGTCCGGCGGGCGGCGTCTCGGACGGCTCTGCGACGGGCTGGTCGAAGACATGATTACCGACCTTGCAAGACACCCAGACCTACGTGTTATCGCCCGGACGTCCTCTTTCGCTTGGCGCGACCGAGTAGCTGATATTCGCGAGATCGGTCGCTCACTCGGGGCCAACTATCTGCTTGAAGGAAGCGTTCAGTCCGATAGCCAACAGGTGAACGTAACAGCGCAACTGATTGAACGCGAGACTGGTGAGCATGTTTGGGCAGGCCGCTATAGTCGCGTCAAGGAAGGAATTTTCCTCATTCAGCAGGAAGTGGTTGGCCGTGTTGCAGGTGCATTGGCTGGTTTCGGCGGTGCAATCGCCCGAGCGGAACTTGTGCGAGTGAGGCGGGTGCCGCCAGCGAATTTCCATGCCTACGAGCTTTACCTTCTTGGCTATGAACAGGAAGCGAGGCTTGATCGCGAGGGTACACTGCGGGGAATCCAGCTTCTCGAAGCCGCAGTAGCTGCTGACCCAACCCTTTCCCGTGCTTGGACTGTGCTTGGCTTTGCATACGGCAACGCTGTGGGAAATGGATGGGGAGACAACCAAGCTGCCCTACGGGCAAGACAACAAGAGGCGATTCGGCGCGCCGTAGACCTTGACCCAGGAGACCCTATTGCGCTGGAGGAGCTGGGCGCGATGCTGATTCGTCGCGGTGACCTAGTCGGTGCGCGTGACGCATTTGAGCGAGCTGCCGAAGCCGGCTCGAACCATGCTGATACAATGGCGTTATTGGGTAAGTATATGGTTGAGGTTCTCGGACACTTCGGCGCGGCCGAACGCATGATGCATAGATCCTTCGAACTCAACCCGTTCTGTCCAAATTGGTACTACCTTGGCGCCGCACGGGTCGCCTATTTTACGGGCAATTTTGCGCAGGCGGTAGATTTTGCTCGGCTCGCTCCGCCATTAAGGCTTCCGAAGCTCATTCATTTACTTTCCTTAGCTAAATTGGATCGCAACTCGGAATTCCAATCGGCAAAGTCCCAGTTTTTCCAAGCATTCGGATCGGATGCGGTTAAGAAAGCTATGGCGTCAATGCCGCCACTCTGTACGGATGCGGCACAAATGCTCGACGAAGGTCTTCGCAAGGCAGATCTGGCACTTTAGCAAGCATCTAATTATCATTCACTTGCCGGACAGTCCTTAAGTCCTGTGCGCTCGGATCGCCTGGCAACACAAATCAGTCTGCCCCGGCCATTTCAAGCGCCGCGTCGCGCAATTGCTCCAAAGCGCGGCCCGGCAATTCACCCAGCGCCAGACAATGAGCGAATAGGGCGGCGAAGATCCGCGTGATGACTGGCCCGGCCACCAGCCCCTGCATGGCAGCGCGGCTTGGTTCGTCCAAGGCGCCGCTCCGCGCAAGGCCAAGCGCATCCTGTAGTGCCAGGATCGCGCCATGCGGTCCGGCTTCCAGCGCGAAGGCCAGCAACGCCAGATCAAGCCCCGGTGGCAGGCGGTCCGCGCCAAGCTCATCCCAGATCAGGCGGCGATAGATGCGCCGCGTCAGCGCCTCATCCAGGCGCATTAACCGGCCAATGCTGGCGGGTTCGCCCAGAAAAGCGCTCAACATGCCAAGGCTGATGCCATTCATGCAGGGGCCGCGCAAAGCCGAGTCGCGGTAGATCATGCCGCCATGGGCTTCCAGCAGGGCATCGGCGCAAATCTCACACCGCGCCACCGGGGGGTGGTGCACTATGCGGGATTGACCGGGGTTGTAGCCGTCCATGCCTGCTCCGGGCGCGAAACTCATAGCGCATATAGTGCGGGAAACGGATTAACCAAAGGCTTAAATCCAGGCCGTTACGGGGCCGGTTTTTCCGTATTGCGCGCCCCCGCCCGATCTGTCATTCCCCTTCCACCCCGTTGACTCCGCGCGGGAGAGAGCAGGCCTGCCTGCCGCCGAAGGCGCAACCGGTCCCCGGAAACGCTCAGGCAACAAGGGCCGCGCGGGAAAGGGGCCTCTGGAAAGCCCGTGGCGCAAGCCATGGCACCGACGGAGTAAGGCACGGGTAACGCCGCCGCCGAATCTCTCAGGTCATCAGACAGAGGGGGACCACGTGTTGAACCCATTTCGCCGCGCGAAGCGGCGGGAGGCAGCGTGGTCGAGTCCCAAACCGAATCCCTGGCGGAAACCCCGCTTGCCGCGCTGCACCGCGAATTGGGCGGGCGCATGGTGGGCTTCGCCGGCTATGCGCTGCCGGTGCAATACCCCGCCGGCATCATGGCGGAGCATTTGCATTGCCGGAGCGCCGCCGCACTTTTTGATGTCTCCCATATGGGGCAAGCAGAATTGCGCGGCGAAGGCGCGGCAGCGGCGCTTGAAGCGCTGACACCTGCCGATGTCGCGGGGCTGAAGCCAGGCCGGCAGCGCTATGGGCTGCTGACATCGCCAAGCGGCGGCATTCTGGATGATTTCATGTTCGCCAATCTGGGCGATCGGATTTTTCTGGTGGTGAATGCCAGCCGCAAGGAACATGATTTTGGCCATATCGCGGCCCATCTGCCGCAGGGTGTGACACTGCATCGGCATGAGGACCGCGCCTTGCTCGCACTGCAAGGGCCGGGTGCGGTGCCGGCATTGGCCAGGCTGGCGCCGGGGCTTGCGGCGTTTTCCTTCATGGGCATTGGCAGTTTCGATATCGGGGGCGTGCACGCCATTATCTCCCGCAGTGGTTATACCGGCGAAGATGGCGTTGAAATCTCGGTCCCCGCCGATCAGGCGGAGGCGTTTGCGCGCCGCTTGCTGGCACTGCCCGGCGTGATGCCGGCGGGGCTTGGCGCGCGGGATTCACTCCGGCTCGAGGCAGGGCTTTGCCTTTACGGCAGCGATATTGACGAGAGCACCAGCGCCGTTGAAGCGGGGCTGGTGTGGAGCATCGGCAAGCGCCGCCGCATGGAATGGAATTTCCCGGGCGCTGAGCGCGTGCGCGACGAATTGGCCAATGGGCCGAAGCGGCTGCGCGTAGGTATTCGCCCGGAAGGCCGCCAACCAGCGCGCGGCCATACGCCCATTGCAGGCGCGGATGGCGCGGTGATTGGTGAAGTGACCTCGGGCGGGTTTGGCCCTTCCGTTGGTGCACCGATTGCCATGGGCTATGTCGCGCGCCCCTTTGCCGAGGATGGTACCTCGCTCGATCTCATGGTGCGCGGCAAGGCAGTGCCTGCCCGTGTCGCGCCCATGCCCTTCAACCCCCATCGTTACGCCCGCTGAAAGGCCCTGCCACCATGACTGAAATGCGCTTTTCCAAAGATCATGAATGGGTCCGCACCGATGGCGATGGCGCGACCATTGGCATTACCGATCACGCGCAGAATGCGCTGGGCGATGTGGTGTTTGTGGATTTGCCGGAAGTGGGCCGCATGGTCGCCGCTGGTGAGGCTTGCGCCGTGGTCGAAAGCGTGAAGGCCGCTTCTGATGTCTATGCGCCGATTGCGGGCAAGATCATTGAAGTGAATGCGGCGCTGTCCGATGATCCGGGCCTGGTCAATCGTGAGCCGACCGCGGGTGGCTGGTTCTTCCGCATTGAACCCGCCGATGCCGGCGAGATTGCCGCATTGTTGGATGAAGGCGCCTATCACGCTTTTGTGGATAGCCTGGCATGAGCGCCGCTGAACTGAGTGCGCTTGAAGCGCATTACGCTTTTGATCGGCGCCATATCGGCCCTTCGGAAGCGGAAATCAGCGAAATGCTGCGCGTGGTGGGCGCGAAAAGCCTGACCGAACTTGCCGCGCGCACCGTGCCTGCGGCCATTCTGGAAGCCGATCTTTCCGCCCTGCCGCTCGCCGTGAGTGAGGCTGAGGCGATTGGCGAATTGCGCGCCTTGGCTGAGCAGAACCGCGCCGATATCAAATCCCTGATCGGGCTTGGCTATCACGGCACGCTGACGCCGCCGGTGATCCTGCGCAATATCCTGGAAAATCCCGGCTGGTACACGGCCTATACGCCCTATCAGGCGGAGATTGCGCAAGGCCGCCTTGAAGCGCTGGTGAATTTCCAGACCATGGTGACGGATTTGACCGGGCTGCCGGTCGCGAATGCGTCGCTATTGGATGAAGCAACGGCGGTGGCGGAAGCCATGGCGCTGGCGCATGCCGCAACGCGCGCCAAGAGCAATGCGATTGTGCTGGCGGCTGATTTGCATCCGCAAACCCGCGCCGTGGTGGAAACCCGCGCCGCGCCGCTTGGCTATCGCGTGGTGGTGGCGGAAGTGGCCGGCATTGCCGCAGCCTGTGCGGCGGAAAAACCCTTCGCGCTGGTGCTGCAATATCCCGGGACCACGGGCGAAGTGCGTGACCTGACCGCCGAGATCGCCGCCGTGCATGCGGCGGGCGGGCTTGCCATTGTTGCCGCTGATCCGCTTTCGCTGACTTTGTTGAAGCCGCCTGGGGAAATGGGTGCGGATGTTGTGGTGGGCAGCGCGCAGCGTTTTGGCGTGCCGATGGGTTATGGCGGGCCGCATGCTGCCTTCATGGCGGTGACGGATGCGCATAAGCGCCTGATGCCGGGGCGCCTTGTGGGTGTTTCCATGGATGCCGCCGGCGCGCCCGCCATGCGGCTTGCGTTGCAAACCCGCGAACAGCATATCCGCCGCGAAAAGGCGACTTCCAATATCTGCACCGCGCAAGTGCTGCTGGCCGTGATGGCGGGCATGTATGCGGTGTGGCATGGGCCGGAAGGGCTGACGCGCATTGCGAAGCGCGTGCGGCTGCTGGCGCGGCTAACCGGTGATGCTGCAACACGGCTTGGCTTCACGCTGCGCCATCAGGGTTTTTTCGACACCATCACGCTCGACGCCGGCGCGCGCGCCGATGCGGTGATGGCGGCGACGCTCAAGCATGGTTTCAACCTGCGCCGCGTGGATGCCGGCGCCGTGGCGATTGCCATGGATGAAACCATCTCCCGCGATGATCTGGCGCGACTGATTGGCGCCCTGGCGGAAGCGGCGGGCAAGGCGGCGCCCGCGGTTGAGGCGCTGGGGCTTGCCGGCGATTTGCCGGAAGCACTGCGTCGCACCACGCCTTTCCTCACCGCCTCCGTCTTCAATAGCCATCATTCCGAACATGGCATGCTGCGCTATATGAAATCGCTGGAAGACAAGGATGTCGCACTCAATCGCAGCATGATCCCGCTTGGGTCCTGCACCATGAAGTTGAACGCAACGGCCGAGATGATTCCGGTGACCTTCCCCGGTTTCGGCAATATCCATCCCTTCGCGCCGGTGGATCAGGCGGGCGGCTACATCACCATGATCCGCAGGCTGGAAGCCTGGCTGGCGCGCATCACCGGTTTTGCTGCCGTGTCCTTGCAGCCCAATGCCGGCAGCCAGGGTGAATATGCTGGCTTGCTCGCCATTCGCGCCTGGCATCTTTCTCGTGGCCATACTGACCGCACCATTTGCCTGATCCCATCAAGCGCGCATGGCACCAACCCGGCTTCGGCCGTCATGGCGGGCATGCAGGTGGTGGTGGTTGGCTGCGACCGCGATGGCAATGTGGATATTGATGACCTGAAGGCGAAGCTCGATCAGCACGGCGCCAAGCTTGCCGCGCTGATGGTGACCTATCCCAGCACACACGGCGTTTTTGAAGCCGAGATCAAGGAAATCTGCGCGCTGGTGCATGCCAAGGGCGGGCAGGTTTATATGGATGGCGCCAATATGAATGCGCAGGTGGGCCTGACCAGCCCCGGCACCATCGGTGCCGATGTCTGCCATTTGAACCTGCACAAGACCTTCTGCATTCCGCATGGCGGCGGCGGGCCAGGAGTGGGACCGATTGGTGTTGCCGCGCATCTCGCGCCGCATTTGCCCAATCACCCGATGCTGGCGGAAGCCGGCCCGGCGACGGGCTTTGGCCCCGTCAGTGCGGCGCCTTTTGGTTCCGCTTCCATCCTGCCGATTTCCTACGCCTATATCCGCATGATGGGGCCGGAGGCGTTGCGTCGCGCGACCGAGGTTGCGATCCTTTCCGCCAATTACATGGCGAAGCGCTTGGATGGGCATTTCCCAGTGCTCTACAAGGGTGCGAATGGCATGGTCGCGCATGAATGCATTCTGGATTGCCGCGGCTTCCAGCAAGGCGGCGGCGTGCTCGTGGAAGATATCGCCAAGCGTTTGCAGGATTATGGTTTTCACGCGCCCACCATGTCCTGGCCGGTCGCCGGCACGCTGATGGTGGAACCGACCGAAAGCGAGCCAAAGGCCGAGCTTGATCGCTTCATTGACGCGATGATCGCGATCCGCGCCGAAATTCGCGCGGTGGAGCAAGGCCGCATGGACAAGGCCGATAACCCGCTGAAAAACGCGCCGCATACTGCGGCCGAGGTGATGGCGGAGACTTGGTCGCACCCCTATAGCCGCGAAGACGCTGCCTTCCCGCTACCCTTCGTCAAGGCGCGGAAATATTGGCCGCCGGTCAAGCGCGTGGATAATGTCTATGGCGACCGCAATCTGGTCTGCACCTGCGCGCCGCTGGAAAGCTACGCCCAGCAGATCGCGGCGGAATAACCATGCGCCGGCCAGGTGCCTGGCGCGTGGCCGCTTCCCGCCTGATCCATGCCGATCGCTGGATCAGGCTGCGCGCGGATAGCTGCATCACGCCGGAAGGCGCGGTGCTCGATCCCTATTACGTGCTGGAATATGCCGATTGGGTGCATGTGGTGGCGGTGACCGATGATGATCGGCTGGTGGTGAACCACCAATATCGCCATGGTGCAAGCTGCGTGCATCTGGAATTGCCGGGCGGCGTGATGGATGCGGCGGATGCCGGCGCGCTTGAAGCCGCCGCGCGTGAATTGCGTGAGGAGACTGGTTTTGCCGCGCGTGAATTTCGCTCGGTTGCCAGCCTCAGCCCCAATTCGGCGACGCATACCAACCGCATTCATATCGTGCTGGCGGAAGGCGCTTATGCCGATGGCGCGCAGAGCCTTGATGCGGGTGAGGAAATCGCGGTGGAATTGCTGCCGCTTGCCGAAATCCCCGCGCTGATCGCAAGCGGCGCCTTTTTGCAATCATCGCATGTCGCTTCCCTGATGCTGGGGCTACAGGCTTTGGGGCGCATGCGTTTTGTGCCGCAGGATCAAAGCGGCGCATGAAGGATGCTTGTGATTTTGATGATGTGATCGCCTTCGCCTGGGATGGCCCTTCCGGCGCGGTGGCGCAATCCGCGCGCCTGCTGTTGTTGGATAGTCTCGGCTGCATGATCGCGGGGCTTGGGCACACCAAGCCGCGTGCCTTTGCCGAGGCTTTGGCGATCACCATGCCAGGGCCAGTGCATTTGCCCGGCTGCGCGGCGGGCATCTCGGAAGCGGGCGCGGCGGCGGTATTGGCTGCCGCCATGTGCTGGGATGAGGCGAATGAGGGGCTGGCGCGCGCCCATGGTCGGCCCGCGCTGGCAGTGGCACCGCTCTGCATCGCGGCCTTGGCGGCGGGGCGTGTTTCGCTCCGCGCCGCGCATCACGCTTTCGCGCTTGGCTATGAAATCGCCGCACGCGCGGGAGAGATCTGGCGCATCCGCCCTGGCATGCATGTGGATGGGTCTTGGCATGCGCTTGGCGCGGCTGCCGCGGCGGCACGGCTAGCGGGCGGTGATGTGGCGGAAGTGGCGCGTGCGGTACGCCTCACCGCCTGCCAAATCCCCTTCGCGCTTTACGCGCCGATTGCCGCTGGCATGGATGGGCGGAACAGCTACCCAGCCCATGCGGTGTTGCTCGGCTCCATGGCCGCGGCGGCGGCGCGCGCCGGGATGGATGCGCCGGCGGAGGGTTTGGCGGAAGCACGGCGCATTGCGCTGCTGCATGAAGCGCCAGCCTCGCGCGCACCGTCAGGCGAATGGCTGATCGCTGAAGCCTATATCAAACCCTTCGCGGGCGTGCGCCATGCGCATTACGCGGCAGCGGCGGCCTTGGCATTGCCCGCGGCGATTGCTGGCCGCTTGGGTGATGTCTCGGCGCTCCGCCTGGAGACCTATGCCGAGGCTCTAAGCTATGCCGCCAATCGCGCGCCGCTGCGCGCCATTCAGGCGCAATTCAGCCTGTCCTGGGCGGTGGCAGCGGCACTGATCCAGGGTGATCTTGGCCCTGCCGCCTATACCGATGCTGCGCTGGCCGATCCTGCGCTGCGGCGCTTGGAAGGCTTGGTGGACCTTGCGGAAGACGCAGCGCTGACCAAGGCGGAGCAGCGCGGCGCGCGGCTGGTTGTGACTCTCGCCAATGGTGAAAGCCGTCAGGCTTCTGTTGGCGCCATTGCGGGCGATGCGGGGCTTGCACTTGATGGAGCAGCGGTCTTGGCGAAATGCCAACGCTTTGCCGGGCCGGTGATTGGTGAGGCACATATGGCGCGGCTTGCGGCGGTGATCCTGGCGGAAGATGGCGCGGCGCCGCGCGCATTTTTTGGGGCCACATGACTCACCCCGCCCAAAATAGCGCCTTGGCGGTTGGGCTTTTGCTCGCTGGGTTTTCGGTCTTCACCGGCGTGGATGCGGCTTCCAAGCTGCTGACGGAGAAATATCACACGCTTGAAGTTGCCTTTGGCCGCGCGGTGTTTCAGGTGCTGCCGCTGTTCCTGATCATCGCCTGGCGCGGCCGCGCCGTGGTGAAAAGCGCCCATCCTGGGATGCAGGCGCTGCGCGGTGTCTGCATCTTTGTCTGCACGCTGCTTTTCGTGCAGGGCTTGAGCCTGCTTGATCTCGCGGATTGTATTGCGCTGACCTATATCTCGCCCTTCGTGGTGGTGCTTTTTTCTGTATGGCTGCTCAAGGAAAAGGTGGATTGGCAGCGCTGGCTTGCGGTGGTGATCGGCTTTCTGGGGATGCTAATTGTGCTGCGGCCTGGCACGGGGGTATTTGGCCCGGCAGCACTTTGGCCGCTGTCTGAGGCCGTGCTTTGGGCCTTTGCGCTGGTGATCACGCGCATGATGCCGCGCGATGGCGCGATGACGACGCTCATCTGGACTTCCGCGATTCAGCTTTTGCTGGCAGCGCTTTTCGTGCCCCTGGTCTGGCGCATGCCGGATGTGACGGATATCCCGATCTTTGCTGCGGCTGGCCTCTGCAATCTGCTTGGCCAGTTGTTGCTGATTTCAGCCTTTCGCCGCGCACCGGCATCGCTTCTGGCGCCCTTCAGCACCGTGCAGATTGTTGTCGCGGCATTGGTGGGATGGCTTGTGTTTCACACCTTCCCCGATTTCTGGACCTGGGTGGGGACTGGGGTGATCCTGGCTGGTGGCTTGCTGGTCTGGTGGCGAGAGCGGCAATTGCTCCGGCAATAGCGCATTTTTAAATGCGCTTGGCCGCCGCCACCGCTGCCTTGGAACCCGCGCCCACCACCCAGGCCCAGGCACCAATCAGCGGGCCATAGGCGCGGCCTTCACCGGCCTCCCGCGCCTCATCCCGGTGGTGGATTTCTTCTTCCTGGCAATGGCGGAGCAGCGCTTGCAGCGGCGGGAAAAGCGCCTCAGCCTCAAGCCGATCCAATTGCTGCTGGTAGTGGTGATCAACAAAGCTTTCGACAGCATCAATCGTGGCATAAACGGCGCGCGGGCCGAAAATGGCGGGGATGGCGCCGGTCAGCCAGCCGGCGATGCGCCAGATCGGCAAAAGCTTGCTGTGCTGCGCCGGCGGCAGAAGAGCGTTCAACAAATCAAGATGCCCCTGTTCCGTCGCGCCATGCCGTTCGGCGAATTCACGGATGGCGGGATCGCGACAGAAGGCAAGGATGCCGCGATAGATCATCACCGCGCCGGTCTCGCCAGCATGGTCTGAGCGTAATTCACCAATCAGCCAGGCGGGCATGTCGGTGAGGGCGATATCGGGCAGGGCAGGGGCAATGGCATTCATCGCCCTGAAATGGCGCGCGCGATGCGCGCCACAAGGGTTTATTCCGCCGCCACCATCGCGCTGCCACGCTTTTCCCGCGCATGGCGCCACAGCGCCAGCCCGCGATACACCCCATGCACCATTTTGCTATAGGGCAGCGCCACAAACAGCGCCAAAACCAGGCCCAGATGCAAGGCGAGCAAAACGCCCATCGCCCCGGTGTGGCGCAGCGCCAGCAGCAAAAGCCCTGATGCACTCACCAGGAATAGCAGCGACAACATGGCGTATTCACCGCCGACAAGGCGCCGCGCCACCGGCACCGGGTCCGTGATGATCTTCAGACGGATCAACCCCGCAGTGCCAAGGCAGAGCAACACGCCCCCCCAAGTGCCAAGCTGCACCGGCAGGGAGAAGAAGGGATGCGGCGACCGCAGCCCAAGAATGTGATGGTAAAACGCGCCTGATGTAGTGGCCGCGAAGCACAGCATGAAGCCAAAGAACATCGCCTGATGCATCCAGCGTTTTTGGCTTGAAAAACTGTCATCCACATCATTGCAGCCATGACCGCCACCGCCCAGGTTGCGCAGCGTCAGGATATCCACGGCCGTATCAACGATGGGCCCCGGTGCCGGCGCGCCGCCCCCCACTTCGCGCCAATAGCGTATGCCGCCGATCAGCATGGCAAGGATGGCGTAACCGAAAGTGCCGCCGGCCAGCGTCACCATCAGCCACATCGGGATCACGCGAAAGAAGGCGCCTTCGCCGCGCTGCGCCGTATAAAGAATGGAAGGATCAACCAAAGCCATGGTCAGCAGCAGCACCAGCGTCACGCCAAGTGCTGCCGCCAAGGTCACCACCGTGCCATTGCGTTCAAACAACGTACCCATGGCGCGCGGCCAGGCGTAATGCGCATAGGATTGCGCGCGAATTTCCGCGAAGGTCACGGGCAGGTTGATGCCGAATTCATGCGGCGGCGCATATTGGCAGGCGTGGTAGCAGCCTTTGCAGCCGTGACAGAGATTGGCCAGATGCGTCAGGTCCCCCGTCGAAAATTCCCGCCGCATGGTCATGGCGGGAAATACCGCGCAATAGCTTTCGCAATAGCGGCAGGAATTGCACACCGCCATGTGGCGGCGGGCTTCGGCTGTGGTCTCGTTTTCTTGTAGCATCAGCGCGCCCTGCCTTGTTCAATTGCGCACATTGCGTGCTGCCTCCTCACCCGCCAGCCGGCCAAACACGGTGCCGATTGTCATGCCAAAGCCGGCCAGATAGCCCTGGCCCAGAATATTGCCGGCCATGATCTCGCCCGAGGCAAACATATTCGCCGAAGGCGTGCCATCGGCCATCAGCACGCGCGCGCGGTCATTCACCTTCACGCCCAGAAAGGTGAAGGTGATGCCAGGCTTCAGCGGATGGCAGTAATAGGGCGGCGTATCAATCAGCCGCGCCCAATGGCTTTTGGGCGGCGTCAGCCCTTCGGTGCGGCAATCATCGGGCTTCATCGACTGGAAGGTGCCGGGGCGGACCGCCGCGTTGTAATCCGCCACTACTTTTTCCAATTTGCCCGCATCAATCCCGGCCATGCCAGCAAGTTCCGCGATGCTGTCAGCCTTATAGGGTGGGAAGACGCTCGGCAGGTAATTATGCAGCGCCTTGCTATCCGTCACGGCGAAAGCGACCTGCCCTGGCTGCTGCGCGATCAGCCGGCCCCAAATGGCGTAGCGCTTGGGCCAGACATCCTCGCCTTCGTCATAAAAGCGCTCAACATTGCGGTTGACCACCACGGAAAACGGCACGCAATCCAGGCGCATGGCAAGCCCGCCATCTTCCATCGGCGCGCGCGCATCATTGGCAACGGCGTGGAATTGCGTGGGGTCGCCCACTTCATGCACACCTTGATCGAGCAGATCGCGCAAGACCCGCCCCTGCGCATAAGGCGTGCCGCGAATCTGGAAATTATCGGCGGCATCGCCCCAATATTTGCGCAACCAATCACGGTTCGCCTGGAAGCCACCCGCCGAGGCAATCAGCGCCTTGAAGCGCACGCGTTCCGGAAAGCCGTGATGGGAGATAATGGCCTCGGTCGCGAAGCCATCCTTCACCTCAATATGCTGCACTTCGGTATCGTACAAAATGCCGATGCCAAGCTGTTCCGCGGTGCGATAAAGCGCATTGACCAAAGCCTTGCCGCCACCCAGGAAGAAGGCATTGGTGCGTGAGAGCGAAAGCGTGCCGGAAAGCGATGGCTGGAACACCACGCCGCAGGATTTCAGGAAATCCGGCGCATGCTGCGATGCGCGGATGCACATGCGCGCCAGATGCTCATCCGTCTTGCCGCCGGTCACGCGCAGCAAATCGTCCCAATATTCCTCCTCCAGATAGGATTCGGTCAGCACCTCGGTCGGCGAGGGATGGAGCGCGCGCAGATTGCGCGTGTGCCGGCTATTGCCGCCGCGCATGCTGCGCGGCGCGTGTTCCACCAGCAGCACGCTGGCCCCGGCCCGGCGCGCGGTAATGGCGGCGGAAAGCGCAGCATTGCCACCGCCCGCGACCAGCACATCCCAAACCCGTGTCAGGTCAACCATGACACTTTCAATCCTCAACCTTTTCTGGGTGTCATGTGTAAAAGGGAAATGCGGCTTGTCCAGATGGCGCGCTATGCTGGCCCCTGATCAAGCCCGGCGCGCAGCGAACCGTCAGGGTCCGCCAGCAGCCCCTCACGCAGGAAAAGATCAATCAGCGTCAGGTTCACGTTGAATTTGATGTCGTCCGAATCCGCGACCGCTTCCAAAAGCCGCTGGGCCGGCCAAAGCTCAAACCGCTCCACCTCATCATCATTGGGCCTTGGCGTCACATCCTCTGGCAATTCCAGATCGTAGCAATGCAGCACATCGCGCCTGAGGCCCTCATTATTCAGCAGGATATAGGAAACCCGCCCAACCGGGCGCGCACGCGCCGCCAATTCAGGGGGGAGGGAGGCTTCCTCGGCCGCTTCCTTCACCAGGGTTTCAGCCGGCGTCAGCCCCGCCGGAATGCCGCCCGCGACCAGGTTATCGAGCTGCCCCGGCGCCACCGCCTTGTCGCGCGCGCGAATCCCCACCCAGACATGCAGGCCATCCGCGCGGCGCACCAGGCCATTCATATGCACGCCCTGGGACATGACGCCAAAGGCCGGCAGCGCGCCGCGATCGAGCCTGGCCAGCACTGACCCGTCACTGGTGTGCCGCACATCAAAAGCTTCGCGCCGGATGCGGAGGAAGCCGCCCTCGGCCAGGCTCGGCAGCGCGGCGGCCAGCGCATCGCTCCGTGCCCCGCTGGTCTTCAGGCGGCCCGCCATGGCGACGCCATGCTGGTCAAAATGGAAATCGCGCGGGCGGAAGGTGAGCGCGCGGGCCAATTCGGGTGTGACGAAGCCCACCTGTACGCCGGCCATGTGAAAGCCAAGAAAGCCGGCCGGTGAGGCGATGTTGTTGCAGGCGGCGATATGCCGGGTGAAGCGATCCATGGGGTCATCTAGCACCGGGCTTCGCGGCTAGGCGAGGCTGCCTCTGGGGCTTGCAGGGCAGGGGCGCTATGGCCCATGACATACGCACTCATGACCCCGCCTGCTTCCCCACCTCGGCCCAGCGCCGGCATTCCCTTCTCAGCCCTTGGCCGCATCGCGCCGCATCTTTGGCCGGTTGGCGAGCCTATGCTGCGGCTGCGCGTGGTGGGTGCGTTGTTGCTGCTCGCTGCCGCGAAGGCCGCGAATGTGCTGGTGCCGATCGCTTATGCGCGCGCGGTGGATGCGCTGGCGCCGCAATCCGGCGCCGGCGCGGTGATCGCCGTGCCGATTGCGCTGCTGGTCGGTTATGGCTTGCTCCGGGTCATGGCCTCGGCGCTTGGGGAATTGCGCAATGCCGTATTTTCCAAGGTACAGGCGCGCGCCGGGCGCCGCGTCGCCTTGCAGGTGTTCCGCCATTTGCACGCGCTTTCCATGCGCTTTCACATGGACCGCGCCACCGGCGGGCTTTCGCGCGTGATTGAGCGGGGCGTGCGCGGCATTGCCACCTCACTCAATTTCTTGTTGTTCAACATCATCCCGACCATTGTCGAAATTCTGTTCGTTGCCGTTATTCTCTGGTGGATGTTCGCGGCGTCCTTTGCGCTCACCATGCTTGGCACCATCATCGCCTATGTTGCCTTCACGCTGACTTTCACCAATTGGCGGCTTCGTTTTCGCCGGCAGATGAACCAGACGGATGAGGAAGCCAATACCAAGGCGGTGGATAGCCTGCTGAATTATGAAACGGTGAAGTATTTCGGCAATGAAGGCCATGAAGCGCGGCGCTATGATGAAAGCCTGACGCGCTATGAAAGCGCTTATGTCCGCAGCGAAACCACGCTGAATATGCTGAACGCCGGCCAGGCCACCATCATGGCGGTCGGGCTTACCATCACCATGCTTTTGGCAGGCCGCGGGATTGCCGATGGCAGCATGAGCATTGGCGATCTGGTGATGGTGAATACCTATCTGATCCAGCTCTATCAGCCCTTGAATATCCTTGGCTTTGCCTATCGCGAAATCAAGCAGGGACTCACGGATATGGAGCAGATGTTCGCGCTGCTTGATGTCCCCGCCGAGGTGCGCGATGCGCCGGGCGCGGTGCCGCTTTCGCTGACACAGGGTGAAATCCGTTTTGAAGATGTGCGCTTTGGCTATCGGCCGGATCGCGAGATTCTGAAAGGCATTTCCCTCATTGTGCCACCCGGGCGCATGCTCGCCATTGTCGGGCCGACCGGGGCCGGGAAATCCACCATCTCTCGCCTGCTGTTCCGTTTTTATGATGTGACGGGTGGGCGTGTTCTGGTGGATGGGCAGGATGTGCGCGGCATTACACAACAAAGTCTGCGCGCCGCGATTGGCGTCGTGCCGCAGGATACCGTGCTGTTCAATGACACTATCCGCTACAATATCGGCTATGGCCGCCCAGGCGCCACCGATGCGGAGATTGAAAACGCCGCCCGCCTTGCGCAGGTGCATGATTTCGTGACGCGCCTGCCCGATGGCTATGCGACGCGGGTTGGTGAACGTGGCCTCAAGCTCTCAGGCGGGGAAAAGCAGCGGGTTGCGATTGCGCGCACCATCCTGAAGGACCCCCGGCTGCTGATTTTGGATGAGGCGACCAGCGCGCTTGATACAAGGACTGAGCAGGAAATTCAGGCGGCCCTGCGTGACGTGGCGCGCAACCGCACCACGCTTGTCATCGCGCATCGGCTCTCCACCGTGGTGGAGGCGGATGAGATCATTGTGCTGCAGGAAGGTGCCATTGCCGAACGCGGCACCCATGGCGCCCTGATCGCGGCCGGCGGGCTTTATGCCGATATGTGGCGCCGCCAATCGGAAGCCATGGCGGCTGCCGAGGCCGCCGCGCGGGCCCAGGCTGAGGCTGATCTGGAAATGCCCCGCCAGCGCCCCAATGCCGCCCCCCCTTCCCCTGGCCCCTGAGCCTCCCTATCTGGCTGTTACATTCAGGAGTGACCTATGCAGATGGACCCGGAAGGCATTGCGCCCGAGGATTTGAGCCATGCCGGTTCGGTCGTGGACAAGGCGATCGAATATATGATGGAGCAGCAAATCCAGCCGATTTCCATCGCCTCCGCCCTGCTGGGGGGCGCGCTTGGGGTGCTGACCCGGACCCTGGATGACCGCGCCGTGGCCGGGGTGCTGCGCCAGGCGCTCGCTTCCGTGGAAAGCGGCGAATTCCGCGCCCCACCCCCTGCTTGAGGTGCTTCGCCGCGTGAATCCGCGGCTAACCACCTCAAGCTTTTATGTTCGATCGCATTTTCCGAGTCGCCAAGCTCAATCGCTTGGCTTGAAAATACCGATCTGGGTTTGATCGCATTTTCCGAGTCGCCAAGCCAAATCGCTTGGCTTGAAAATGCTCAGGTACTTGACGCCGCGCCCGCTTCCCGCCACAAGCGCCGCTTCATGTTGAACCCGCGCGCAGGCT
>JBIKWX010000244.1:0-5538 GCA_044356095.1 Roseomonas sp. | reverse complement strand
GCGAGTAATTCACCGGCTTTTTCAAATGGTGCCTGCCGCATGGATGAAAGTAGCGGGATAGCCTGGACAACGAGCCTCGATGCACTCGACCAGCGAGAAGCGGCTTGCTGTCCTTCAATGAACAGGATCGCCGGATCAATGCGTGCAACCACCGGCGCCACAACGCGGTCGTGGAGTTGATCAATCATCGCGGTCGCAAGTTCGAAACGATCACTCCAGACTGGCCGAATATCCTGGCCGATATCCAAAAGCCGGATGCTGATGCTGATTTTCTCGGCCCCACTGATCAGATTGCCTTCAACCGCGTAATGCCACCCCTTGGCGCGGAGAAAGGCTTCATCCCATTGCGCCGTCTGCGGCTGCGGCGTCAGCGCGGTGACCACATCAAACCAGCGGAATCTGGCGAGGGCCGAGGCGATTTCCTGGCTGAGTGAAAAGGCAAGTTGGGCGTTTTCCTTGGTTGGGGCCTGAAAGGGAATCACACCGATGCGCAACCGCGACGCGGTGGGCGCCGTAGCGGCCATGCTTGCATGCGGTGCGCTTTGCGCCTGGGGGGCTTGCGCCGCTTCATGCTTCGGGCGCGTCGGCGCTGAACGTAATTTCTCGTAAAGCGCCCGTGTTTCGGCTGCTGGTTCAACCTCCAGCCGGCTACGCATCGCCATACGGCAACGTTCGAATTCGCGGAGTGCCTGGGCTTTCTCCCCCATATCGGCCAAGGCCGTCATCAGGATACGGCTGGCACCCTCATGGGTTGGCTCACAGGCAATGATCCGCCGCGCAAGGCCCGCTCGCCTTTCGGCGGGAACATCCGCCTGGGCAATCTGGTGCAATTCCTCATCAAATACCGCGGTGATTTCGGTTGCGAAGCGCGCGCGTTCCATCAGCAGCCATTCGTCAAAGGCTTCCGAAACGCCGTTCAAATCTTCCAGCAATTCGCCTTCACAGAGCGCCGCGAGGTCAGTCCTGAGCAGATTGGCGGGATGTGGGCCGGCCAGGATCGCAGCGCTATCCACCCAGCAGGCCCGCTGATTGAGCCGGACCATTTCGGCATCAGTTTCCAGCACTTCATCCGCCAGGGGGCCAAAGGCAAGCAGCAATTCCCGCAGGGATTGGCGCAGGCTGGCGCGGGCCTGTTGGTCCGGCACCCGGTCCCAAAGCAGGGCGGCCAGTTTCGCCCTTGGCACTCGCTGCCCGGCATGCAGGCAAAGATAACCCAGAATCGCGCGGGCCTTGCGGCCGCGGGGCACCAAATCCTCACCCAGATAGCTGATGGCCCGAAGCGCACCGAGGAGGTGGATGCGAACAATCGCCTGCCGGGCGCCGACATCCAGCGCCACAAGGTTGTTCTGATTGGCAGTTTTTTGCGCCAATTCCACCCCCGCAATTGTCCTTAAGGGACCTTACACAACCAGACTATAACCTGTGGTTGTGGTTCGCAAGCGCTATTTCACGCCTAAATGCGTTTTTTTAACGCTGCGCTGATGCTGGCTTCACAACCCATTCACACCGGGGCAGCAAGGTTCGACATATCGACGCTTCACAACGGTTTCGCCTCAACCTCTGGTAGATTTGAAGGCGGACCCCTAACCGAGGAGATGGTAAAATGAACGAAATGCACATGCAACAACTTCCTTCCATGGCGCCGGTCTCCCTGGGTGGGGCCGCGACCGGCGATGCAGGCAAGGTTCGCTTCGGTGGAATGGCGCCAAGCCTCCCACCCGTGCGCCTCTCCGCCGATGCCGCCACTGATGCAGGCAAGGTCCGCTTCGGTGCATTGGCGCCGAGCCTCCCTCCCGTGCGCCTCTCCGCCGATGCCGCCACTGATTCAGGCAAGGTTCGCTTCGGTGGAATGGCGCCGAGCCTCCCTCCCGTGCGCCTCTCCGCCGATGCCGCCACTGATGCAGGCAAGGTTCGCTTCGGTGGAATGGCGCCGAGCCTGCCGCCCGTGCGCCTCTCCGCCGATGCCGCCACTGACTCGGGCAAGGTCCGCATCGGTGGCCTCTCCCCAAGCCTGCCACCCGTGCGCCTCTCCGCCGATGCCGCCACTGACTCGGGCAAGGTCCGCATCGGTGGCCTCTCCCCAAGCCTCCCACCCGTGCGCCTCTCCACCGATGCTGCCACTGATTCAGGCAAGGTCCGCTTCGGTGGAATGGCGCCAAGCCTGCCACGCTGAAACCAAGAGTGGCAGCGTTCGGGGCAACGCGCCCCGGATGGCGGTTTGGGGAAATCCAGGGGAGAGTTTCACCTCCCTGAACCCCCAACCACATGACAGGCTGGACCGTGACTGAACCTCGCAAGGCGGAAGCGCCGCTTGCTACCTTCTACCGCATGATCCCTTCGGCGCGCCCGCCTCAGCGCGCTGATCGCGCGGCCGCCGGCACCATGCCGACCCGCGCATTTCGTTTTTGTGAGGCAATGACCACCGCGTCTTCCTTCGGATGGTATGTTTTTCCGCCGATCGGCTTCAAGCTCATGTGGGATGGTTCAGACGTGATCTGGACCTATGATGGGGTGGAGGATTGGTTTCCGCTTTCCTCCGCTCAATTCCCGAATTTCGCGCCACAGTTTGATGATGCCGCGCCTGAAGACATCAAGGGCTATTCACCACCTTTCCTCAGCAGCTTTATCGAACCAGGCCTCGTGCAGATTTGGAGCGGCCTTGCCATGCGCACCAAACCTGGGTGGGCCGCGTTGATTCGTGCACCGGCCAATTTCGTCCGCAATCGTGGCTATGAATGCTATGAAGGCATTGTGGAGACCAGCAGCTGGTTCGGCCCGCTTTTCATCAATGTGCGGCTGACACGCACGCATCACCCGATCGAATTCGATCCGAATTTCCCTTTTCTGCAGGTGCAACCCCTCCCGCGGGAGGCCTATGGCGCGGCGGCAGATAATTTCTCGATCATTGAGGATTTGTCGGGCTTTGGTCAGGCGGAATGGAATGATTTTCGGCACACCATTGTACGCCCGAACAAGGACCCGCATCGCAAGCTTGGCGATTATGCCGTTGGATTGCGCAAGAACCAACGCGCGAAGGAACGGGACGATCCTGCGAAGGGTTGAAGCGAGAATTCCAATCAAGCGCTGAAGCCCGCCTTACGGCGGAAACCTGCGCTGCGTTGTGAAGGTTTGCCTGATCCAATCAGAAAAAACCCTTATGAAAGCTTCAAAAACTTGCAAAAAAATGTTGTCTTGCACAAAATTGTGCCTAAACTGATGACATTCCATGCAGAGGAAACAAAGCCATGCCACGTGACGGTGAAGAAATTCTGGGTGAAAAAATCGTTACGCCTGAGCTTGAATTGGCGGTCCTGCGGCTTTGGGCGGCAGCGATGCATATGGAACGCAGCTTCAGTCGCCAGGAAATCGAAGCCATCCCGGCATTGTCGCGCACTATTGCTGAAGCTCAATTATTGCCGGCAGCAATCGGTTGGGATGATGTTCTTGCGGACGAATACAAAAACGCCTGAAGGTATTCCCTAAAAAGCCCATCAATTGATGGGGCATCATGACGGCCAATCAGAAAACGATACGAAATGAATTTCTGCGGCATGTTGCGTTCACATGAGATCACGCAACCTGCTCCGCATTTTTGTTTCTCATGCTTCTTCACGTGTTCAGATTTTTCACCTGAACGTGATCTGATCTAGGCCTCATTTCCCGCGGATGGACGCGCCAGACTTTGCACAAGCGTTGTGATTGACCGCCTGATTTCAGGATCCGTAATCTGAGAGAAGGCTCGCCCGATGCTATAGGCGTCGCGCGTAGTTTCCGGCGATTCCCCATCCGCGGCTTGTCCGGTCTCGTGGCGCTGCGAAAACCCTTCCTCATCCAGCAGGAAGGAGATTGGGATGCCAAGTGCTGTTGCTACCATCAACAATCTGCCGGCACCGATGCGATTCTCGCCGCGCTCATATTTTTGCAGTTGCTGGAAGGTGACACCCAGATTCTCTGCGAGCTTCTGTTGGCTCATGCCGAGCATCGCGCGGTAGAGGCGAATCCTCTCACCCACAAATCGGTCAACTTCGTTGGTTTCCCGGTTGGCAATCTTGCGCAGGGTCTGCGCTGTCATTCCTGAAGATGATTTGGTCTCTTGCATGGTCCAATGATCCCAACGCTGACTGACGGAAACCGATCCGCCTTTCGATCGCTGAAATGAGCGTGCGCCGTGGGCCAAATAAACGCGTGATTTTGGCGCGCATTGGGCGTCAAAACTGCGATCAAGCAGGGGTGCCACGCGCAAAAAACTGTGAAGGTAGCGTGAGGCGTTCAGTCGCGGCCGGGTCATGCCGGGCCGGATATGGCCTTACTCCTTCAGTATGTCAGCCAAGGCGCAGCGCCATGGCGTAAGCGGGCCTACCCTCACCAGGAAGCGTATTGGCTATGGGGCAAGCGCGTTGCGGGTGCAGCGATGAAGACAAGCTGTCTTGAACTTGATTGCCTGTAGCTCTGGAAAATCGAAGTCTTGCGCATCGCTAGAGCGTGTTGCGTTCACATGTGTTCACGCCATCCTCTCTACCTCGTTGTTTTTTGAGCATCTTCACACGTTCAGATTTTCCATCTGAACGTGATTCGCCCTAAAACGAAATCAGCGCATGGACCATGCGCCTATTGGGGCGCTGTTCCATGCGCTGGCAGGGTCGGCGATGGTATCGGGCGGCGTGGTCAGGCCGCTTTTTTCAGTGCGGCGCCAAGCTCTTCCAGACCAGCGCGGATCGCTGCCTGGCGCGCCGTATCCGGCATGGGCATCGGCGCACGTGAAAGACCAGAGGGCAGCCCCTGGCAAGCCAGTGCAAATTTCACATTGGCCGGCAGATTCTCCGCCGATAGCGCATTCCAAAGTACCAGAAGCCGTTCATGAAGTGCCTTGGCGGTCGCGTGATCACCGCGCTGAACGGCATCCCAGAGTGCGACATTGGCGTGCGGCGATGCCGCCGGCAGTGCCGAAATCGTACCCCGTGCGCCAAGCGCATAGCTTGGGTAAAGCAGCGCATCTATCGCCGTAAAAATCAGGTCCTGCGGCCGCGCCTGCAAGATCAAATCCGCCAGCAGCTTCAGATCGCCCGAACTTTGTTTCACGCCGACCACGCCCGGCACTTCACGCATGATGCGCAGCAGCAGTGCGGGAGAAAGATAATTCCACGGAATAACATTATAGATCAGGATGGGCAGCCCCGTCCCTTCAGCAACCGCGCGGAAATGTGCAAGTGTTGCTTCCTCATCCGGCTTGAACAGGTAATGCACGGGGGTCACCTGCAGGCCTTGGGCGCCAAGATCGCGGACCATGCGCCCGCGGATGATCGCCTCCTGCGTGGAATTCACGATCAAACCCGCAAGCAGGGGGAGGCGGCCGCGATTGGTCTTCGCCACGGTTTCGAACATGCGGAGGAAATCCTCACGCTCGAAGGTATGGCCTTCGCCCGTGCTGCCACCGGGGATCAAGCCGTGCACGCCCGCGGCTATCTGGAATTCAACAATCTCCGCCAGTGCAGAATGAACAACATTGCCGTCTGCGTCGAAGGGGGTGGAGATTGGCGG
>JBIKWX010000028.1:0-18480 GCA_044356095.1 Roseomonas sp. | reverse complement strand
AATCTGCCCAAGCGCTATCTGCATCAATTGACGCCTGAGGCCATTCGCAGCCTGGTGGATGGCAATCTGACCGCGCCGTTTTTCACCTCGGTCGCGGTGCTGCCGGGCATGAGGAAACGTGGCGGCGGACATATCATCCAAATCGCCTCCATGGCGGGGAAGAATATCTCCTTCCTGTCAGGGCCTGGCTATACGGCGGCGAAGCATGGGTTTGTCGCACTTTCGCAAAGCATCAATCAGGAAAACGGCATTCATAACATCCGTTCCTGCTGTATCTGCCCGGGCGAAGTCGCGACCGATATTTTGAAGAACCGGCCGGAGCCCGTGCCGCAGGAAGATATTGAACGCCTGCTGCAACCGGAAGATCTGGCAGCCATGGCGCTGTTCGTCGCCACCATGCCAGAGCGGGCCAATATCACCGAAATGCTGGTGACGCCGACCTATATGCGGCTGCTGGCGCCGCAGGCGAAGAAGATCGCCGCCATGTAATCGCGCCGCGCCGGGCGATGCTCCTGGCGCGTTTTTCCTTTTTGCGGAGTTCGACTGATGGGCACCACCCCCTATGAAATGATCAATGCCGAAGCGCTTGATGGCTTGGTCGCCAATGTGTTTCAGGCCGCCGGCTGTGATGGCCCGGAAAGCCGTCGCATCAGCCGCCATTTGGTGGATGCCAATCTCGCCGGGCATGACAGCCACGGCGTGGTGCGCGTGCCGCGTTACGTGGAATGGCTGGAAGCGGGCTATGTGCTGAAGGGCCAAACTGCCGATGTGGTGACGGATGGCGGCGCCTTCGCGGTGATTGATGGCAAATGGGGTTTTGGCCAGACAGTGGCACCCCAGGCGGTGGATTTTGGCATCAAGCGCGCGGTCGAAAATGGCGTTTGCATCACGGCGCTCCGCAATGCCGGGCATATCGGCCGTGTCGGTGCCTATGCCGAACAGGCGATGGAAGAGGGGTTGATTTCGATCCATTTCGTCAATGTCGCGGGTTCGATCCTTGTCGCCCCCTTTGGCGGGGTTGAGCGGCGCTTTTCGACCAATCCGGTCTCCATTGGTGTGCCCTTGCCGGGCCGGCCCATTCTGCTGGATTTCGCGACATCGCTGGTGGCGGAAGGCAAGGTGCTGGTGGCTTCATCAGGCGGCAAGGCGCTGCCGGAAGGCGCGCTGATTGAAGCCGATGGCCGGCTTTCGACCGACCCGCACACGCTGTACGGGCCTTATGACACGCTCGGCCCGCGTGATGTTTCGAAGGGCACGGGTGCCATTCGTGCCTTTGGTGAGCACAAGGGGTCGGGCCTCGCCTTCATGTGCGAAATGCTGGCGGGCTGCCTGACCGCGGGCGGCACTAGCGGCCCGGTTTCTGAGCGCTCACGTATCGCCAATGGCATGCTTTCGATTTTCATCTCGCCCAAGCATTTCGGCACTCAGGCGGAGTTTGAACGCATGGGCCTGGCTTATGCCGCTTGGGTTTCGGAAACGCGCCCGGCCAATCCTGATGCGCCAGTGCTGCTGCCCGGTGAGCCGGAAGCGACACGCCGCGCGGAACGGCTGGCCGATGGCGTGCCGCTGCCGCCCGATACCTGGGCGAATATTCTGCAAACGGCAAAGCGCTTGGGTGTGAATAGTGCGATCTAAACTTTTAGCAGCGCACCCAAGGCTGCGACATCCGGCGCTGCATGCAACGCCTCGATTGCGCAGATCAAATCCTCCGCGCGATCCGCGGGCAGAATACCCGCGAAACAAGCCTTCACCTTGGCGATTTGCGCCGCGCGCGACAGAGGGTTTTCCGGGCTGCCCAAGGCGGCTTCCACGCGCTGATCCAGTATTTTCCCATCACGCAAGGTGATTTCCACACGCTGCGGCACCACGGCATTTTCATCGGTGTTGCCATCGCCGAGCAAGGCAACCCGCGCCGCCAGCGCATGCGTTGCCGGATCGCGCAGCAAGGCATCACTGAAATCACCAAGCCCGACACTGCCCGAAAGCAGCGTGCGCGCCACCACATAGGGCAGGCAAAGCCGCGCGTAATTGCCCGTCAGATCAGGCTTGATGGGCCGTCCGACAAGGCGCATCGCAAGCGGCGGCAAATAAAGCCGCACCGCCGCGACATCGCCCGCAGCAATCCCATGCGCCGCCATCAGCCGTTGCACGCCATCAATCGCGGGATGCGTCAACCTGCCCGAGGGAAAGGGTTTATGCGCCAGCCGCGTCACCTGCCATGTGCTGCCAAGCCCAGCCAAACCCGGCGCCAGATCATGTTCCGGTTCCGTCAGCTTCAGAAAGCCAAAGGGCCCGGTCAGCCATTGCGCCGGCCCTGCCGCGCCCGCTGCCGCCAAATCCGCCGCGCGCAGCCCCGCCATGGCAGCGAAGCCCATCTGCACCGGCAGCGCCATGGACCCTTCCGAATGCGCCTGCATGGTCCCCGGAAGCTGCCCGAGCAAAAGCCCCGCGCCCGCCGATGCCGTGGCCAGGTCAAACCCGCGCAGCCGCGCCACCGCGCCATAAGCGCCGAACATCCCCGCCGTTGCGGGCCGAAAGAACCGCATCGGGCCACGCGCTGCGGCACCTATGGTGCAGGCCAGATCAAGCCCCAGGATCACCGCTGCCATGAAGCGCGCCCCAGATACGGGGCGGCCCTGGTGGGTTTGCCGTTCCGCCTCGGCCAGTGCGGCAGACACGGTGGGCGTCATGGCATGCACCACGGCGGCTTCGTGGATGGCATCGAATTCCAGCGCATGGGCCTGAAACGCATTCATGAAGGCGGCCTGAGACGCCGGCAGCTTCGCGCCATCACCCCAGAGCCGCGCTTCCTCCCCCGCGCCCCAGCCGCGTGCCGCCGCCAGCAATCCGGCACGCGCCGTATGCGCCATGCCAGCGACCCCGACCGCCAGGCCATCCAGCAGAAAGATGCGCGCCGCATTCCGCGCTGCTTCGGGAATGGCGGCCTCCGGCGTTTGCAAAACATGGCGGAGCAGGGTGGTTTCAGCACTGTCTGTCATGCCGCCCATGCTGCCTGTGCGCCGCGTTCCGTCAAGCACCATGGCGCGCGGCACCGCTTCGTGCTGGCATAATCCCAACCGGAGGAACTCGCATGGCCAAGATCAAAGGCATCGTCGTTTGCCCGCAGCCCCGCGCCGCGGATGTCGGGGCGGAAATCCTGCGCCGTGGCGGCAATGCCTTTGACGCTGCCGTTGCGACTGCCTTTTGCCAAATGGTGCAAGACCCCTTCATGTGCGGCATTGGCGGCATGGGCACCTTGCAATTCCGCGACGCCAAAACCGGCCGCCAGGGCATGATTGATTTCCACGCCCGCGCCGGCGCCAAGGTCAGCGCCGATATGTGGGCCGCCGATAGCAAGGGCAAATCCGAAATCTCTGGCTATGCGCTGTTTGACGATCACCGGGCAGAGCTTGGCTATGCCGCCATCATGACCCCCGGCACGGTGGCGGGCTTCGCGCATTTTCACGCGCAGTTTTGCACCATGGATTGGGCCGATCTGCTGGCGCCGGCCATCGCCATGGCGCGGGATGGCGTGCTGGTGACGCCCTTTTTTCGCGATTTCCTGGAACGCAAACCCCAGCCCGGCCTGCCAAGCGGCATGCAGCGCGTGACGAAAACCAAAGCCTGTGCCGCGCTTTATTTGAACCGGGCCGGGCAATTGCATGAAGTGGGCGACAAGCTGGTGCATGCCGAAATGGCGCGCACGCTGGAACGCCTCGCCACCCGGGGCGCGCAGGATTTTTATACCGGTGAAATCGCCGGGCAGATCGTCAATGACTTCACGCAAAACGGCGCCTTCATCACCGCTGATGATTTGCGCGATTATCGCGTACGTGAAAGCGCGCCCGTGATCGGCAGCTATCGCGGCTATAAGATATCATCGAACCCGCCGCCGGGATCGGGCGCGGTGCTGATCGCCATGCTGAATATCCTGGAACAATTCGATCTTGGCGCGCTGCCCGCCGGCAGTGCCGGGCATTATGATCTGGTGGCGCGCGCCATGGCAGCCGCGCATCACGACCGTGATGAGGCGCTCGGCGATCCGGATTTTGTCAGCGTGCCCACTGAATCGCTCATGTCAAAAGACCGCGCTGCCGCCTGGGCCAAGCGCATCCGTGATGGCTGGCTGCCCGGTGGGCGGATCGGTGAACCCCCCTCCTGCACCACGCATCTTTCCGTCTGGGATGCGGCGGGGAATTGCGTTTCGGTCACGCATACGCTCGGCACCGGTGCAGGCGTGGTCACACCTGGCCTTGGCTTCAATTGGAACAACGCCATGAAGCTGTTTGATATGCGCCCAGGCCGCGCCAATAGCATCGCAGCGGGCAAGGCGCGCACCACCGGCATGGTGCCCACCATTGTCTATAAGGATGATGAGCCCTGGCTGATTGTGGGCGCGCCCGGGGGCAGTGTGATTATCTCCGCCGTGCTCACCACCATCATCAATGCGATTGATTTCGGCATGTCGGCGGTGGAAGCAGTTTCCTTCCCGCGTATTCATTGCGAAGGCGGGCCGGTTTTCTGCGAAGCGCGCGTGCAGGGCGATGTGGTAGCAGCGCTGCGCCGCCTGGGGCATGAGGTGCGCCATTCCCCGATTTCCTACGACCCGACCATGAGCCGCGCCCATGCGATCCTGCTGCGCGATGGCAAGCCTGCGGGCGGTGCCGATCCGCGCGGCGGTGGCGGTGTGGCGGTGGCCTGGTAGGCGCTATTTTGGCGCCGCCGCAGCTTGTGTAAAACCCAGCAACATCATCTTCTGAAAGACGCGAATATGACCACGCAACGCAAAACCGCTTTGATCACCGGCGCTGGCCGCAATATTGGCCGCGCCATCGCGCTTGATCTGGCGCGCATGGGCTTCAATGTCGTCATCAACGGCTCCCGCAATCGCGATGCCTGCGAAAAAGTCGCCGCCGAAGCGCGTGCCTGCGGCGTGGAGGCCTTGGTTGCCATGGCCGATGTTGGCGTGGCCGAGGAATGCGCGCGCATCGCGCGTGACGCCATTGCCAGCTTCGGCGCGGTGGATGTGCTGGTGAATAATGCAGCACTTCGCCCTGATGGGCGCTTTCTGGAAATGAGCGATGCGGAGTGGCGCCGCGTGATTTCGGTTGATCTCGATTCCAGCGTTTGGCTTTCCCGCGCCTGCTTGCCGGGAATGCTCGATCGCGGCTGGGGGCGGATTGTGAACCTGCTCGGCATGAATGCCATCCATGGCTATAATGGCCGCGCGGCGGTTTCGGTTTCCAAGCACGGGCTTTGGGGCCTGACCAAGGCGCTGGCAAAGGAATTCGGCGCCAGGGGCATCACCACCAATGCGGTCTCACCCGGCCCTATTGCGGGGGAACGGGATGATGAAGCATCGCATCACCACATCGCCAGCATGGTATCGCGCGTGCCGGTGGGAAGGCTTGGGCAGCCGCATGAAATCGCGGCGGTTGTCTCCATGCTGGTTTCCGACGGTGGCGCCTTCGTCAATGGCCAGATGATCCAGGTGAATGGTGGCGCGGAGACGTGATTATGGCGGCGTAAGGCCCGGCGGCGGCAGGGCCGTGCCACGTGGGCCGAAGGCGCTTTGGTTTTCGCTTTTCTCGCAGGCCGCCAACGCCAGGGCCAGCAAGATCACACATCTGAGCGCCATGCCGCACTCTCCTCAATATCCGCGCTGGGGTTAGCATGAAAACGCGCTCTGCGCTAAAGGCCCGCCCATTGAAGCCTTGAACGGAATGCCCGCCATGACCGAAACCCAACCCAGCATCCAACCCATGATCGGCCTGATCGGTGGCTCTGGGCTTTACGACGTGGAAGGGCTGGAAGATCGCCGCTGGGTAAAGGTTCACACACCCTGGGGTGATCCTTCGGATGAAATCCTGACGGGCCGGCTGCATGGCGTGCCTTGCGCCTTCCTGCCGCGTCATGCCCGCGGCCATCCCACGCCGCCCTCCGCGCTTAATTACCGGGCCAATATTGATGCGCTGAAGCGGATCGGCTGCACGGAAATCATCTCGCTTTCTGCCGTGGGTTCGCTGCGCGAGGATTTGCCGCCCGGTCATTTCGTGATTGTGGACCAGTTCATTGACCGGAGTTTCGCGCGCGAGAAATCCTTCTTCGGCACGGGCTGTGTTGCGCATGTCTCGGTCGCGCATCCGGTCTGCCCGCGCTTGGGTGATGCGCTGGAAGCAGCCGCGCGCAAACTGGCGCTGCCGGTCACGCGTGGCGGCACATACCTTGTCATGGAAGGCCCGCAATTCAGCACCAAGGCGGAAAGTGAACTTTACCGCGCCTGGGGTTGCAGCGTGATTGGCATGACGAATATGCCCGAAGCGAAACTCGCCCGCGAAGCCGAGCTTTGTTACGCGACTGTTGCCATGGTGACGGATTTTGATTGCTGGCACCCTGATCATGATGCGGTGACGGTGGATCAGGTGGTGAAGGTGTTATTCTCCAACGCCGATAAGGCGCGCGCGCTGGTGCAGCATGTAGTGCCCGCACTTGGCGCCAAGCGCGGCCCCTGCCCGGCCGGCTGTGACCGCGCGCTGGAACATGCGCTGATCACCGCACCCGAAAAGCGCGACCCCGATCTGCTCGCGAAGTTGGATGTCGTGGCGAAGCGCGTTTTGGGCTGAGGCAGGGCCATCCATATGGCGGTCTCGGCCGGGTGCATGCAGCGCACCATGCGGCAGGATGCCGAAAATTAAGCGAAAACAAATATTTATGGATTTTCTGTCCCCCATGACGGCCCAAACGTTCCACCCTGGCGGAAGCCGCCCGGCCCAGCGCCATTAAGAAATTTGCTAATTTTCTTGACTATTTAGGGCCTTTGTGATTGTAGGAGCATAGAGGTATTGGACCATGAACCAAGACTTACTCGTGCGCCAAAGCGCCGTCCGAGATCTGTCGAAGCCCGTCGCAGCGAGCGCCGGGCCAGATCGCGTTGCGGGCTCAGCGCCGCCATCTCCCTCGTCAGAAGCCGGGCCCGCCAACCCGCGCCTGCGTGTTGACCGCGATTTGGGCGTGCTGGTGATTGAGTTTCGCGACATGACTGGCAGGGTTTCAGTCAGTGTTCCAACGCCTCGGGAGCTTGATGCCTATCGCGCGGCGATCGTCTATGGCATTGATTTGCCGAGCGATATCTCCCCCAATGGTCAATCCGCTGAAGCCCTCCTTAGGACCCGCCCCGGGCTGCCCCCCATGGACGAAGCTCCGCTCCCTGTGGCGCAACGAGTGAGCCTGGATAATGGTGAAGGCCTAGGCGTAGACCGCGTCGCCTAACGCCGAGGAGCTTCTCTCGCCTTCGGACCGCGCCGTGCAGTTCCAGTGTCGCTTCGTCGGCCACAGCAACTCCTGGCTTTTGGCGCAAGATGCATATTGGATTGCGTTGAGAAGGTAGCTTTTCTTGGCAATAGAGGCGCTCAGTAGCGACATTGAAGCGCTGCATGTGAAGGGGGTAGTAGCCCATCCTTCCAGCAAGCCATGCGCGACAAGCTGCCGCAGCAATGCCAGCATCCCCGTTTTGTTGCCTTTTGGCATCGCCACGCCATAGCGTTGACATGGGGCTTCATCGGGTGCGACGAAGCAACAAAACATGAAGCCGGAGCCGTTGTCATGATCCCCCATCTGTCGAAGCGCGCCCTTTTCACCGCCGGCGCCGCTGGCCTTGCCGCCGCAGCCCTGCCCGTTGCGCGTCAGGCGGCCGCGCAGCAAACGCCGCGCAATGCCCTGGTGATCGCCGCACAGATTGATGATCTTGTCGCACTCGACCCGCATCATTCCTTCGAAGTCACCGGCAGCGATCTGCTGAAGAATGTCTATGACCAGCTTTTCATCATTGATGATTCAAAGCCCAGCGCCGAATTGCTGCCGGGGCTTGCGGAAAGCTTCACGATTTCCGCCGATGGCAAGACCTTCACCTTCCGCATTCGCCAAGGCGTGCGCTTTCATTCCGGTAATCCGCTGACGGCTGAAGATGTGGCGTTTTCACTGCGCCGGCCGCTGCAAATCAATCGCACGCCGGCCTTCATGTATCGTTCGGTCGGGCTGACCGCGGATAACGTTGAACAAACCGTGCGGCAGACTGGCGATTTTGAAGTGCAGGTCACCTTCAATGAAGCCTATGCGCCAACGCTTATCCAAAACCTCTTCACGGCAACCATTGCGTCAGTGCTGGACAGCAAGCTTGTGCTGCAAAACGCCGGGGAGGATCGCGGCAATACCTGGCTCAATCGCAATTCAGCGGGTTCTGGCGCCTTCCGCCTGACGCGGTATCAACCCAATGAAAGCTATACACTGGATCGCAATGATGGCTGGTGGCGTGGCCGGGCCAATATGCAGCGTGTGATCGTGCGCCACGTGCCGGAAGCCGCCACCCAGCGCCTGCTGCTGGAACGCGGTGATGTGGATGTGGCGCGCAACCTGACGCCCACGGATATCGCCGCGCTGCGTGGCCGGCCGGGCATCACCATCCAGGAATTTCCGCGCGGCACCATCCAGTATTTCAGCGCGAATCTCGGGGACCCGATCCTGTCCAATCCGCGCGTGATCGAAGCGCTGAAGCATCTGGTGGATTATGATGCGATTGCGAATAACCTGCTGCCGGGCCAGGTGTTTCCGCATCAATCCTTCATTCCGCGCGCCATCCTGGGTGAGGTGAATGAACGCCCCTGGCGCTTTGACCCGACACGCGCGCGCGCCTTGCTTGCCGAAGCCGGGCATCCCAATGGCATTCGCCTGACCATGGATACGGCGAATACCTTTCCATCGCTTGATGTTGCGCAGGCCTTGCAGGCAAGCTTCGCCCGCGGCGGCGTGACGCTTGAAGTGTTGCCGGCAACGGGCGCGCAGGTGCTGGCTAAATTCCGTGCGCGCAACCATCAGCTTTTCATCGGCATTTGGGGGCTGGGCTATCCTGATCCGCACTATAATGCCGATAGCTTCGCGCATAACCCGCCCGGGGCGAATAATCCAGGCAAGCTCACCTGGCGCAACAACTGGAACATCCCAGAACTGACTGCGCGGACTGAAGCAGCGATGCGAGAGCGGGATCAGAATGCGCGTGCGGCGATCTATCGGCAGATCCAGGCGGAATTCATGGGCACGTCACCCTTTGCGGTATTCGCGCAGCAGCAGGTGCAGGTGGCGGTACGCAGCAACCTGACTGGCTATGCCGCAAGCTCACCTGGGCTTTCGGCAATTCTTTGGCGCGCGACCAAGGGATAAGGTGAAGGCGAATATTGCCCTGCGCCAAAGCTCAGGCTTCCTGTTTCAGGTTGCGCTGACGCTGCTTGGGCTGCTTGCGGTCACTTTCTTCATCGGGCGCGTGGTGCCCATTGATCCTGTGCTCGCCGTGGTTGGCGACCAGGCGCCGCGCGATGTCTATGAAGCGGTGAAACGAGAGCTTGGTCTTGACCAACCCCTTTGGTGGCAATTCTGGGTCTATGTGCAAAAAATGGCCGCGGGGGATTTCGGGCAATCGCTGGTGACCAATCGCCCAGTGATCGAAGACATCAAGCGCGTCTTTCCAGCGACATTGGAACTGGCCACTTTTGCCACGATCATCGGTGTGGCGCTTGGCGTGCCGATGGGTATTGCGGGCGCCGTTTGGCAGGATCGCTGGCCGGATCAGCTGGTGCGTGTTGTCGGGCTTGTTGGCTATTCCGTGCCGATCTTCTGGCTTGGCATTATCGGCTTGCTGGTATTTTACGGCATTCTCGGCTGGGTGCAGGGACCTGGAAGACTTGGCGTATTTTTTGAGGATATGGTGCCGGTCGTCACCGGCGTGATCCTGATTGATGCGGCGATTGCGCGGGAGTGGGAGGTATTCTGGAACGCCTTCGGCCATGTTGTGCTGCCTTCGGCCGTGCTGGGCTATTTCTCCATCGCTTATATCGCGCGCATGACGCGCAGCTTCATGCTGGAACAGCTCAATC
Source organism: Roseomonas sp. (assembly GCA_044356095.1). Lineage (GTDB taxonomy): Bacteria > Pseudomonadota > Alphaproteobacteria > Acetobacterales > Acetobacteraceae > Neoroseomonas. The sequence goes on along the minus strand of JBIKWX010000028.1, from coordinate 8,557 downwards.
AGGAATACATCATCACCGCACGCGCCAAAGGCGTGTCAGAGGCACGTATCATCTGGGTGCATGCCTTGCGCAATGTCTCGGTCCCGCTGGTGACCGTGATTGCGCTTTCCTATGCGCGGCTGCTGGAAGGGGCGGTGCTGACCGAAACGGTCTTTGCCTGGCCCGGTCTTGGCCGCTACCTGACAACGGCGCTGCTGGCCGCCGACATGAATGCGGTGCTGGGGGCGACGATTGTTGTCGGGCTGATCTTTGTCGGCATCAATCTATTGTCTGATCTGCTCTATCGTTTGCTGGACCCGCGCGCGAAATGAGCGAACACGCCGAACAAGGCTGGCGCGCCCGGCTGCTTTCCGAGACGCCGCGCTCCCGCCGCGAAGCGAAGCTTGGTCAGGCTTATCGCGGCTGGCTGCAATTCCGGCAAAACCGCCTCGCATTGCTCGGGCTTGCGATTGTGGTTGCGCTTATCGTGATTGCGGTGCTGGCGCCCTGGATTGCGCCGCATCACCCGCATGAGCAGAATCTTGCGCAACGATTATTGCCGCCCGGTACAGGCGCGCATCTGTTGGGCACGGATGAATTCGGGCGCGATATCCTTTCGCGCATCATCTATGGCGCGCGTGTGACGCTTTACATTGTGGTGCTGGTCGCGCTGATCGCAGCACCCATCGGGCTGATGGTTGGCACCGCCGCGGGCTATCTGGGTGGCTGGCTGGATGCCGCGCTGATGCGCATTACCGATGTGTTCCTTTCCTTCCCAAGCCTTATTTTGGCGCTTGCCTTTGTCGCGGCTTTGGGGCCGGGGATTGAAAACGCGGTCATTGCCATCGCGCTCACGTCCTGGCCGCCCTATGCGCGCATCGCACGGGCCGAGACAATGACCATCCGCAATAGTGATTTCATCGCAGTGGCGCGTATTCAGGGTGCGGGCACCGGGCGTATCCTGTTCCGCCATGTCATGCCGCTTTGTGTATCCTCCGTCACGGTGCGCGTAACACTCGATATGGCCGGCATCATCCTGACTGCAGCCGGGCTTGGCTTTCTGGGGCTGGGCGCACAGCCTCCCATGGCGGAATGGGGGGCCATGGTTTCTTCCGGCCGGCGCTATATTTTGGATCAATGGTGGGTCGCGACCATTCCGGGGCTGGCGATTTTCATCGTAAGCCTTGCCTTCAATCTTTTGGGTGATGGCCTGCGCGATGTGCTTGACCCAAGGCAGAAGAAATGAAGCCGCTGCTGGAAGTGGAGGATTTGCGGGTCAGCTTCGCCACGCCAACCGGGCGCTTTGACGCCGTGCGCGGCGTATCCTTCAGCCTTGGGCGCGAAAGGCTTGGCATTGTCGGCGAATCAGGTTCGGGCAAATCGCTCACGGGCCGAGCCATCATGCGCCTGCTGCCGCCGGCAGCGCGGATGGAAGCACGCAAGCTCAGTTTTGATGGCATTGATTTGCTGAGTGCCTCCACCCGCCAATTGCGCGGTATTCGCGGCGCACGCATTTCGCTTGTGCTGCAGGATCCGAAGTATTCGCTCAATCCTGTCATGACAGTGGGCGAGCAGATTGCGGAAGCGGCGCGCATCCATGGCAGGGTTTCCGCGCGTGAGGCGCGGCGCAAGGCGCTGGAGATGTTGGAAGCAGTGCGCATCCGCGATCCGGAACGCGTCATGCGGCTTTACCCGCATGAGGTTTCAGGCGGCATGGGCCAGCGCATCATGATTGCGATGATGCTGGTGCCGGAACCCGATTTGCTGATTGCCGATGAACCGACCAGCGCGCTTGATGTCACGGTGCAGATGCAGGTTCTGGCCATTCTGGATGATCTTGTGGCCAGGCGCGGCATGGGGCTGATTTTCATCAGCCATGATCTTGATCTGGTTGGCAGTTTTTGTGATCGCGTCCTGGTCATGTATGCCGGCCGCGTCATGGAAGAACGTGCCGCCCGTGATCTTGCTGCTGCGACGCACCCCTATACGCAAGGCCTGCTCCGCAGCCTGCCGCGCATCGCCGATGACCGCGCGGAATTGCCGACCCTGTCGCGCGATCCAGCCTGGCTGGACGCCTAAGCGATGATCACCATCCGCGATCTGGTGGTGAGCTTCGGGCAGGGCCGCGATGCGGTGCATGCGGTGCGCGGCATTTCCTTTGCCGTCGCAGAAGGGGAAAGCTTCGGCCTGGTGGGCGAAAGCGGCAGCGGCAAATCCACCGTGCTGCGCGCCTTGGCGGGGCTTAATCGCAACTGGACCGGTGAGGCGAGCATCAATGGCCTTGATGTGGCCACGCGTGACGCGCGCCTGCCGCGCCTTGTGCAAATGGTGTTTCAGGACCCTTACGCATCGCTCCATCCACGCCATACGGTTGATCGCACCCTGTCGGAGCCGCTGGAAATCCATGGCGTTGGCAATGTCGCCGCGCGGGTCGAAAAGGCTTTGGTGGATGTCGGGCTTGGGGCGAGTTTTCGCTTCCGCTATCCCAATCAGCTTTCTGGCGGGCAACGCCAGCGCGTGGCCATTGCGCGCGCGCTGATGCTGGAACCCAAGGTGCTGCTGCTGGATGAACCAACCAGCGCGCTTGATGTCAGCGTGCAGGCGGAAATCCTGAACCTGCTGCTCGGGCTGCGCATGGCGCAGCGCCTGACCATCATTCTGGTCAGCCATAATCTGGCCGTGGTGGCGCATATGTGCGACCGGCTGGCGGTGATGAATCGCGGCCTGATCGTGGAGGAGATGGATATTGCGACCCTTCGCCGCGAAGACCCGAAGCAGGCCTATACGCGCCAGCTTTTGCTGGCTTCCAAGGGCTATGACCGGGAAGCTGCGGCGCGGCTGGTGACCTATGATTGAGGGATGCGCTTTGGCGCTGAATTGATAACTGGCAAACCGCCATCTTCGCGTCAGGAAATCGCAACAATAGGCGAGTTTATCTTTGGTGAGCTCGGAGGGATTCGAACCCTCGACCTACAGATTAAAAGTCCGTTGCTCTACCAGCTGAGCTACGAGCTCCCAAACACGGCGGGCGCCTTAGCACAGCGCCGCGCGTTTACCAACAGCAGGCTTCAGGCGTTATCCGCTGCCACCTTCATGCTGCGGATGCGATCCGGTCCCTGCACCATGCCGGACCCGCCAGAGCCGCGCTTGATCTTGTCCACCGCATCCATGCCGGCAGTGACCTCACCCCAAATGGTGTATTGGCCATCAAGGCTCGGGATTGGCGCGAACATGATGAAGAATTGGCTATTCGCGCTATCGGGGTTGCTGGTGCGCGCCATGCCGCAAACGCCGCGCAGGAAGCGCGCGCGCGAAGGCTCGCTGAATTCTGCCGGCAAATCGGGTAGATCGGAACCACCCGTCCCGGTGCCGGTCGGATCGCCGCCTTGCGCCATGAAGCCTTCAATCACGCGATGGAAGGGCACGTTATTGTAGAACCCCTGCCGCGCGAGGGTCTTGATCCGTTCCACATGCAAGGGCGCCAGATCGGGCCGCAGCTTGATGGTCACGGTGCCGTGCTCAATTTCCATGAGCAGGGTGTTTTCGCCTTCCCCGGCAGGGGCTTCAGTTTCGGACATGGTTTTGGTCTTTCGCTTCAGGTCTCAACGAATATCAGCGGCAACGCGCATGCTGCGCAGCCGATCCGGCCCGCGCACAATGCCATTCGGCGGATCGCCGCGCTTGATCTTGTCCACCGCATCCATGCCGGCGGTCACGCGGCCCCAGATGGTATATTGCCCATCCAAGGAAGGCGCTGGCGCGAACATGATGAAGAACTGGCTATTCGCGCTATTCGGGTCGGAAGACCGCGCCATGCCGCAAACACCGCGCAGAAACCGCGCGCGCGCCGGCTGGCTGAATTCCGCGGCCAGATTGGGCAAGGGCGAACCCCCCGTGCCGGTGCCGGTCGGATCACCGCCTTGCGCCATGAAGCCTTCAATCACGCGATGGAGGGGCGTATTGTCGTAAAAGCCGCGCCGCGCGAGAACCTTGATGCGTTCCACATGGCGTGGCGCCAGATCGGGCAGCAATTGGATGGTGACGCGCCCATCCTTCAATTCCAGGAACAGCGTGTTTTCTGGATCATTTGCCTGCGCCAAAGCGGGGGCGGCCAGGGCGCCCATACCGGCGGCGAGCATAAGGCGGCGATGCATGGGTTTTTCCTTTCCTCAGGCGCCGGCTTTGACGCGCGCCATGGTGCGTTCCAAGGTCAATTTCGGCACGAAGCTGCTGATGTCACCACCCAGCCGAGCGATTTCCTTCACCAGGCGCGAGGCGATGAATTGGTTCGTTTCAGACGCCATCAGAAACACGGTTTCAACTTCCTGATCCAGCCGGCGGTTCATGCCGGTCATCTGGAATTCGTAATCGAAATCCGTCACCGCGCGCAGCCCGCGCACAATCATGCCGGCGCCGACTTCGCGGGCGAAGCCAACCAGCAGGCCCTCAAACGGGCGCACTTCAATCGCGGTGCCGGTGCGTGCTGCAATCGGCGCCACTTCCGCCTGCACCAATTCGACACGTTCGGCCAATTCAAACAGCGGGCCCTTGCCGATATTGATGGCAACGCCAATCACCAGCCGATCCACCAACCGTGCGGCGCGGCCGATAATGTCCAAATGCCCATTCGTCACCGGATCGAAAGTGCCGGGATAGAGCGCAATGCGTTCAGCCATTGCCGTTTTCCTCCTGCGCGGGGGCGGCTTCCTCATCGCTGCCTTCATCGGCCACGGGGAAGCAGGAAATCACGCGCTCACCTTCTGCGGGGCGCATCAGCGTCACACCCATCGCCATGCGCCCGGTCAGGCGCACATCATCCGCCTTCAGCCGGATCAATTGCCCGCCATTCGTCACCAGCATGATGTCATCGCCAGGCCGCACCGGGAAGGTGGCAACCACCTCACGGCCCGTGCGCGCACTCAAGACAATGCCGGCAATGCCCTGACCGCCACGGCCCGTGACGCGGTATTCATGCGCGGAAGAACGCTTGCCGAAGCCCGCATCCGTCACCGTCAGCAGAATTTCCTCAGCCTCTGCCAGCGCATCAAACCGTTCGGGGGAAAGCGTGATTTCCGCCACCGCTTCCTCTGCCTCAGTCTCGGCCACCGGTGGCGTTTCGGTTTCCTCATCAGCGGCGCGGCGGCGTTGCGCGGCGGCCTTCAAATAGGCCGCGCGTTCTTCCGTGCTCGCCTCCACATGGCGCAGCACGGAAAGCGCAATCACCGCATCACCCTGTGCGAGCTTGATGCCGCGCACGCCGGTTGAATCACGCCCGGCAAAAACGCGGAGCGTATCGGCATCTGCCGTGAAGCGAATGCATTTGCCGCCGCGTGTCGCCAGCATCACATCATCGCCTTCGCGGCAGGTAGAGACGCCAACCAGGCTGTCACCCTCATCCAGTTTCATGGCGATCAGCCCGACCGAGCGCACATTCTTGAAGTCAGACAGCCGATTGCGCCGCACATTGCCCTGCACGGTCGCGAAGACCAGGTGCAGCCCTTCCCAGAGATCCTCATCCATCGGCAGCGGCAGGATGGCGGTGACGCTTTCGCCTTCCTGCAATTGCAATACCTGACGGAGAGAACGCCCACGCCCCTGCGGCCCGGCTTCCGGCAATTGCCAAACCTTTTCGCGGAAGGCGATGCCGCGATCGGTGAAGAACAACACCCATTGATGCGTATGCGCCACAAAGGATCGGATGATGACATCATCCTCACGCGTTGCCGCCGCACTCCGCCCCTTGCCGCCACGCCCCTGCGCGCGGAAGGTTTCCAAGGGTGTGCGCTTGACATAGCCATCACGCGTCAGCGTCACCACCATGGTGCCGGGTTCGATCAGGCTTTCATCATCCACATCGGCGATGCCATCAACAATCTCGGTCATACGCGGCGATGCGATCTCGGCGCGGATTTCGCGCAATTCCTGATCCATCACTTCCAGACGCCGAGGCCGGCTCGCCAGGATTTCCAGCAATTCACGAATGCGCCCGCCAACTTCGCCGAGTTCGGCGACGATCTTCTCACGCTCCAGACCCGTGAGGCGTTGCAGGCGCAAATCCAGAATGCCGCGCGCCTGTTCTTCCGTGAGCCGCACCGTGCCCTCGGGCGACACTGCATTGCGGTAATCATCCACAAGGGCGAGCAGCACACCCACATCACCCGCCGGCCAATCACGGCCCATCAAGGCGGCACGCGCCGCCGCGCCATCGGCGCTTTCGCGAATGACGCGAATAACCTCATCCAGATTGGCGACAGCAATCGCCAAGCCAATCAGCAAATGCCCACGTTCCCGCGCCTTGGCGAGGCGATGGCGGGACCGGCGCAGAATCACCTCCTCACGGAAGGCGATGAAGGCCATCAGCGCGTCCTTGAGGCCCATTTGCCGTGGCCGGCCTTCATGCAAGGCCACGAAATTCACGGGGAAGGAGGTCTGCAACTGCGTCATGCGATAAAGCTGGTTCAGCACCACTTCCGCGGTCGCATCGCGCTTCAATTCAATGACAATGCGCATGCCCGAACGGTCGCTTTCGTCGCGCAGATCGGAAATGCCTTCCACCGCCTTGGCGCGCACCAATTCGGCGATTTTTTCCAGCAACGTCGCCTTATTGACCTGATAGGGAATTTCGGAAACCGCAATCGCCTGGCGGCCACCGCGCATTTCTTCAATCTCTGCCCGCGCGCGCAGCGGAATGGAACCCCGCCCGGTCTCGAACGCCGCGCGAATGCCGGAACGGCCCAGAATCAAGGCCCCGGTCGGGAAATCCGGCCCCGGCACGATCTTCATCAGCTCTTCCAACGTCAACGCCGGATTGGCGATCAGCGCGAGCGTCGCATCCAGAATTTCGGTTGGATTATGCGGCGGGATATTGGTCGCCATACCAACCGCAATGCCGCCCGCGCCATTGATCAGCAGGTTGGGGAAGGCCGCCGGCAATACGCGCGGTTCATCAACGCTTTCATCGTAATTCGGCTGAAAATCCACCGTGTCTTCGTCAATGCCGGCCAGCAGCGCACCGGCTGCGGGGGCAAGGCGCGCTTCCGTGTAGCGCATCGCCGCCGGCGGATCGCCATCCACCGAACCAAAATTTCCCTGCCCATCAATCAGCGGCAGGCGCATGGAAAAGGGCTGCGCCATGCGCACCAGCGCATCATAAATCGAAGCATCGCCATGCGGATGGTATTTACCCATCACATCGCCGACCACGCGGGCCGATTTGCGATAGGGCTTATCCGCCGTATAGCCAGCTTCCTGCATGGCAAAAAGAATGCGCCGATGCACCGGCTTCAACCCATCGCGCACATCGGGCAGCGCGCGGGCCACAATCACGCTCATCGCGTAATCGAGGTAGGAGCGGCGCATTTCCTCCTCAAGCGCGACCGGGGTCGTATCCTGCGGGGGTTGGCCGGGGTTTTGGATGTCGCTCACGCTTGAAGACCGATTCTGAAGGCCGCGATTCCGGGGAAGTTACAGTGGGAAAGACGCATAGGCCCTTTCAGGCGCGCCGCGTCAACCACCACGGCGCTGCCCTGCCCAAGCAAAGGTCAAGTAATTGACTTAGAATGGAATTTCATCATCCAGATCGGATTTCTTGGCATCCCAGCCGCCGGCGCGCTGGGCTGGCTTCGCCGCGCCACCGCGATCCCCCGCCGGTTCGCCCGGATCATCCATGCCGCCACCCGCGCCGCGCCCGCCAATCAGCTGCAATTCGCCGCGATATTGGCGCAGCACAATCTCGGTCGTGTAGCGATCCTGGCCGGATTGATCCTGCCATTTCCGGGTTTCCAACTGGCCCTCGACATAAACCTCACTGCCCTTGCGCAGGTATTTCTCGGCCACATCGCCCAGGCGATCATTGAAAATCGCGACCGAATGCCATTCGGTGCGTTCCTGCTGATTGCCGTCCCGGTCCTTATAGCGCTCAGACGTGGCGATGCGCAGGTTCACCACCTTGCCGCCATTCTGGAAATTGCGCACTTCCGGGTCCCGACCCAGACGGCCCAGGATAATGACCTTGTTGATACCCGCCATGGCTAAGACCTCCCGCGATGATGCCAATCAGGATAGACCATCGCCACAAGGCGGGCCATCCCGCACCCTTCCCAGGGCGCCATTCAGGCGCATATATAACGAGAACATTTTTAGAACAACCGCTTTTCCCCTCCCCGGGTCGGCGGTCGGAGCCCCCTTGCATGACCGGCCATATTCGCATCCGCGGCGCGCGCCAGCACAATCTGAAGAACCTGGACCTTGATATCCCGCGCGATACGCTGACGGTGATCACGGGGCTTTCGGGTTCGGGCAAATCATCGCTGGCTTTCGATACCATCTATGCGGAAGGCCAAAGGCGCTATGTGGAAAGCCTTTCCGCCTATGCGCGCCAATTCCTGCAATTGATGCAAAAGCCGGATGTGGATTCGATCGAGGGCCTATCGCCCGCCATATCCATCGAACAGAAAACCACCAGCCATAATCCGCGCTCCACAGTCGGCACCGTCACGGAAATCCATGACTATATGCGCCTGCTTTGGGCGCGAGTCGGCGTGCCCTATTCGCCCGCGACCGGCCTGCCCATTGAAGC
>JBIKWX010000027.1:0-18609 GCA_044356095.1 Roseomonas sp. | reverse complement strand
ATAGACATGCGGCATCTTGTCATCGGTGGCGGCGACATAGCCCCACCAGATGTAATCGAATTGCACATCGCCAATTTGCGGAAACACGCGCTTCACCCGTTCCGTGATGCGCGCGCGAATGCGCCCTTCCCAGCCGAAAGGCACGATCAAACCGCCCCCCGTCACCAGCCGGCCATTCGCATCGAAGCGATAGAAATACAGATCGCCCTGCGTATCCGATAGCGCATGCCCCTGCGGCAGGATCGATTTGCGCACATTATCGGACAGTACCGAGGTGCCCATCTGGTATGACCGCACCGGCACAATGCTTTGTTTTAGTCCCGGCCAGAAATCGCCCGTATAGGCATGGGTTGCGATAATCACGCGTTCCGCATGCAACACCCCGCGCGGCGTTTCCACCGCCCAGCCGCCCGGCACTTGCCTGATGGCGCGCACCGGGCTGCCGGTATGCACCAGGGCGCCTGCGCGCATTGCCGCCGCCGCCAGGCCGCGCGCATAGCCAAGCGGATTGATCCGCCCGCCGGTCTTATTCTCCCACCCGCCATGCCAGTAATCCGTGCCAGACAGGGATGCCATTTCCGCCCGATCCACCATGCGCACGGGCGCACCGCGGCGGCCCCATTGCTCGACGCGCGATGCGGCAAGCTTCATGCGCGAAGGCCGATGCGCTGGCTGGATCCAGCCATTCTGCACTGCCTCGGCTGCGATATCGTGCTTGCGGATCAGGTCAAACACCAAGGAGGCACTGTCGCGGATCAGCCCGACCAATTCCTCGCCCTTGTCGCGCCCGCCATTTTCACGCGCGACACTGGCAACAATCGCATCGGGATCAAGGCGTGAGAGGTTCGGGATCACCTGGCCATTATTGCGCCCGGAAGCGCCCCAGCCGATTTCGGCACCTTCCAAAACGGTGACGGGCACGCCGGCTTCGGCCAAATGCAGCGCCGCCGATAGCCCGGTGAAGCCAGCGCCCACCACGGCAACCCCGGTGCGTGCCTCGCCCAGCAGCGGTTCCGTTGCGGGCGGCGCGGGCGCGGTGGCGGCCCAAAGGCTGGGGGGCATTGGTGTATTCATGCGCTTTTCCTTCCGGTGAACAGCACCGCGGTGAGCATCCCGGCAACGGCCAGCCCCGCCCCCAGAATTTGCAGCAGGGAAAGCGGTTCGCGCAACCAAAGCCCCGCCAATAGCAGCGCCACCACCGGCACCATGACGGAAAGCGTCGCCGCCCGCGTCGCGCCCAGCAGTTCCACTGCGCGGGCAAAGAAGAACATCGCCACACAGCCGAGCACCAGGCCCTGAGCGATCATGTGAAACAGCACCAACCCCGCCGGCATGGCGAAGACCTCGGCCGCGCGCAGCGGCAGCCAGAAGGGCAGGATCGCCAAGCCCGAGACAATGGTGATGGCGGCGGTCGCGGGGATCGCCGGCACCTGCCAGCGGCGCAGCAGCAGCGTGAACACCGCCCAGGTGGCGCCGGATGCCATCAGCAGCAAATCGCCGCGCCAGGCGCCGGGGTAATCCCCCATCACGCCATCCCAACCGATCATGAGCACGCCCATCACCATGATACTGAGCGCGACCGCCCGCCCGCGCGTCGGCCATTCCTTCAGCAGCGGTATGGCAAGCAAGGCGCCGACAATGGGCGAGGTCATGGGCGCAATCGTCCCGCCATGCGATGCCGGCGCATAGACCAGCGCCACCAGGAACAACAGCAGATTGGGCGCGCCGCCAAACAGCGCGAGCAACAGAATGCGCCTGAGCCCCAACCGCAGCAGCGTCGCGCGCGCTGCCCAGGCGAAGGGCATCAGCGCCATCATGCCAACGCCGTAGCGAAATGCCGCCAGGTCAAAACTGCCGAAGCTGCCATCCGCCAGCACGGGGCGCGCCACCACCGCATGGCCGCCCCAAATCAGGGCAGAGGCCATGCCAAAGGCCAACCCCAGGATCAGCTTTGGATTCATGCGGCCTATTTGCACGCATGCCAGGGGCAGGGATAGGCCGAAAGCGCGCCGCTTTCCTCAATCCGCCTTCAGGGTTACAGCAGGTGCGACCGCAAGAAAGGCTTTCGCATGTTCTACGAACCGCATCTGGGCCACGGCCTGCCGCATGACCCCTTCAAGGCCATTATCGCGCCGCGCCCAATCGGCTGGATTTCGAGCCTTGATACGCAAGGCAGGCCCAATCTGGCGCCCTACAGCTTTTTCAACGCCGTGCATTCCAGCCCGCCGATGCTGGCCTTCACCAGCGAAAGCATGAAGCACAGCGCAGCTAACGCGATTGCCACCGGGGAATTTGTTTTCAACCTCTGCACGCGGCCCTTGTTTGATGCGATGAACATCTCATCCGACACGTTGCCGGAAGGTGTCAGTGAATTCGAAGCCGCCGGCCTTGCCACCGCACCCTGCCGCATTGTGAAGGCGCCGCGCGTGGCCGCCGCGCCAGCCGCCTTGGAATGCAAGGTGACGTATTCCATGCAATTGCAGGACGTGAATGGAGCTCCGCTCAAGGGCTGGATCATCATCGGCCAGGTGGTCGGCGTGCATATAGACGAAGCCTACATCACCAATGGCCGGTTTGACACGGCCAAGGCGCAACCACTCGCGCGCTGCGGCTATCGCGATTACGCGGCGGTGACGGAAATGTTCGAAGCGCTACGCCCGACCGACGGCGGCGGTTACGCGCCGGGGCAGCGGGACAAGTAGCGCAAGTCAGAAATGGCTCCAGCCACCTTGTGGCAGCGTGATGGCCGCACCTGAGCCATCACGCACCACAACACCATCACCCGCAACAAAACGCCCAAGTCGCGCAACCGGCACGCCGGCAATCGTACTCGCCGCCTGCACCGCTGCCGTATCTTCCGGCGCGGCGGCAAAGAGCAATTCATAATCATCGCCGCCTGTCAGCAGTAGCGGCAGCAGCACGGCATCACGCGCCAAGGCAGCACTGGCAGCGGCAGAAAGCGGCAGCGCATCAGCGATAATCTCCGCCCCGCACCCCGCCGCGCGGCAGAGATGCCCCAAATCCTGCACCAACCCATCCGAGACATCCATCGCCGCCCGCGCCACACCGCGCAATGCCTGGCCAAGCGCCAAACGCGGTTCCGGCAAGCGGTAGCGCCGCGCCAAATGCCCTTCCGCATCACTGGTGAGTTTCCCTTGCAGCACGCGCAAGCCCAGCGCCGCATCACCAATACTGCCTGAGACCCAGATCTCATCACCAATGCGCGCACCGCGCCGATGCAAAGCCTGCCCGGGCGGTACAACCCCGATGATGGTCAGCGAAAAACAGGCGGGGCCAGGCGTTGCCACCGTATCGCCGCCCAAGACTGCCAAACCAAAACATTGCTGATCTTCCGCGAGGCCCGCAACGAAATCCGCAATCCAGGAATCTGGCGTGCCGCGCGTAAACGCCGTGGTCATCAGATAGCCGAGTGGCGCCGCCCCCATCGCTGCAAGATCGGACAGATTCACCCGCAGCAATTTGCGCGCAATCATGCCGGGCGGATCATCGGGCAGGAAATGCACGCCTTCCACCAGCGCATCGGCGGCCAGCACCAATTGCTGACCCTCGGGTGGCGTCAGCAGCGCGGCATCATCATTCAAATCCAGCGCGCCATCACCTGCCAGCGGGCGGAAATGCCGCGCGATCAGGGCGAATTCGCGGGGCAGGCCCATGGCGCGCTTCAGGCGCCTGGCGCGAAATCCGCTGGGCGCAGCCGATGCGCCAGCGTATCCAACATGCCATTGGCGAAGCGGGTTGCTTCCTCATCCAGAAAACCCGCGGCGATATCCAGATATTCGTTGATCACCACACGCGCCGGCGGTTCATGCGCCTGCATCAGCTCACCCGTCGCCGCACGCAGCAAGGCACGCAATACGGGGTCAAGCCGGTCCAAGGTCCAGCCCTTTTGCAGGCATTCCCTGATGGCGGCATCAGCGGCTTCGGCGTGATCGGCCACCTGTTTCAGGATCGCCTGGAACAGCGGAATATGCGCTTCCGGCACGCCTCCTTCTTCGAATTCAATCGGGCCAGCCGGCGCGCCAATACGGTGGCGAATGAATTGATCCGCGACTGTTTCCATACTCTCACCCGTATGCTCGCTCTGAAACAGCGCCTGCACCGCGGCAACGCGGGCGCCGGTACGTGGGCGCGCAGGCGCGCCCTTTGAGGCTTTCATGCCAGCCCCCAGCCTCGCGCCAGGGCAATTTGCGCGACCAGCGCATGCGCCGCTTCAATGCCCTTATTCATGCGATCAGCGCGCGACCGCGCTTCTGCCTGCGCCAGGCTATCCACCGTCAGCAAGCCAAAGCCAATCGGCGCGCCATTTTCCACCGCCAGATCCATCACACCTTTGCAGATGGCGTCGCAGATAAAGGTGTAGTGATCCGTCTCACCCTTCACCACACAGCCCAGCAGCAAATAGCCATCCCAGCGGCGCCTCGCCTTCATTGCCATCCTGAGCGCGGCCGGCAATTCAAACCCGCCCGCGACATCCACGGTTTCAACCTCGGCCTGCAAATCCTGAAACACTGCCATGGCACCGAGCCGCATGCCTTCGACAACCTTGCGGTAATAAGGCGCCTGGATCACCAGAATACGCGGTGCGTCACCGGCAAGATGCGCGCGGCCCCGTGTCGGGCTATCAATCGTGCTCATGGTGTTTTCTCCGAAGGAAGCGGGCGGGTTTCCAGCACTTGCAACCCATAGCCTTCAAGCCCGATCAGCGGGCGAGGATTATTCGAAAGCCGAATGATGCGCTTCACGCCCAGATCATCCAGGATCTGCGCGCCAATGCCGTAATCGCGAATCTCGGGTGCAATGGCATGGCTCGGCCCGCGCTTCAGGCGAATGGAAAGCGCATCGGGGCGCGGGTCGCGCAGCAGCACCACCACACCGCGCCCGGCGGCATCAATCATGCGCATCGCCGCATGCAAATCGCCAAGCCCGCGGCCCGAGACAATTTCCCGGAACAGCGACGCCGCATGCATGCGCACCAGCACGGGTGCATCGCCACTGACATCACCCTTCACGAGTGCCAGATGTTCTCCGGGTGCCGCCGTGCTTTCATAGACAATGGCGCGCCAGGTGCCGCCGATGGCCTGTTCAACCTCACCTTCCTCAACGCGGCGCACCAGCTTTTCCGTCCGGCGCCGATGCGCGATCAGATCGGCAATGGTGCCAAGCTTCAGCCCATGATGCTGCGCAAAGGCCACCAGATCGGGCATGCGCGCCATGCTGCCATCATCATTCATGATCTCGCAGATCACGCCGGAGGGATTGAGCCCCGCAAGCCGCGCGAAATCCACTGCCGCTTCGGTATGGCCCGCGCGCACCAGCGTGCCACCTTCGCGCGCTACCAAAGGAAAGACATGGCCGGGGGTCACGATATGCTCGCGCCCCAATTCAGGATTGATCGCAACCGCGACCGTGCGCGCGCGATCCGCAGCTGAAATCCCCGTCGTCACGCCATCACGCGCTTCGATGGAAACGGTGAAGGCCGTCTGGTGCCGCGTGCCATTGGATTGCGCCATCAGCGGCAGGCCCAATTGATCAACCCGCGCACGCGTCATGGAAAGGCAGATCAGGCCGCGCGCATAACGCGCCATGAAATTGATCGCATCCGGTGTCGCGAATTGCGCGGGGATCACCAGATCGCCCTCATTCTCCCGGTCTTCATCATCCACCAGGATGAACATGCGCCCCCGGCGCGCTTCTTCCAGCAATTCTTCAGTCGGCGACAGAAATTCCGCGAAGGATGTACGAATGGCGGTTTTGCTTGAATGGGAAGTCATGCCCTGAACTCCATCATGCGGGCAACGTAACGGGCCAGCGTGTCTATTTCGATATTGACGCGATCACCAGGCTGAAGCGTACCAAAGCCCGTCATCGCGGCGGTATGGGGGATGATGTTGACGCCGAAGGTCGCGCCGTCAACCTCGTTCACCGTCAGCGAAACACCATCAAGCGCGACCGACCCCTTGGGCGCGATGAAGGGCGCCAAGGCAGCCGGCGCACGAAAGCGCCAGCGGACCGAGGCATTTTCCGGGGTAGCTGATATCACCTCTGCCACGCCATCCACATGGCCGGATACCAGATGCCCGCCCAGCTCATCGCCAAGCCTGAGTGCGCGTTCCAGATTGACCTTCTGCCCAGCTTTCCAGCCACCCAAGGTGGTTTTGGCGAGTGTCTCGGCCGAGGCATCCACGCTGAAGGAATCCGCTGACAATTGCACCACCGTCAGGCACACACCCGAACAGCAAATCGAAGCGCCCAGCACGGCAGGAAGGGGGTCGCGCAGAAAATCCGGCGCAACACCCATCACCAGGCGCAAATCATGCCCGCCGCCAATCGGCTGCACCTCTCTGACCGTGCCAAGGGCGGTGACGATACCGGTGAACATGGCGCTAATCCCCAATGCGTTCGAATTCAGAGAGCATATCATCGCCAAGCGCCCTGTGCGCCGTGCGACGAAACCGAGGCATGGCGCTGAGCGCGGCAAGACGCAAGCCCTGAAGCGCCGGATGCCCATCGCCGCCCATCACGGCGGGCGCGTGGAACCAGACCAGCCGATCCACCAGGCCCTGGCGAAGCAGCGCCGCCGCCAGCCCCGCGCCGCCTTCGGCCAACACGCGCGTCACGCCGCGCCGCCCAAGGGCACGCAGCAGGGAAGGCAGATCAAGCCCGCCCGCCGCATGGGCCGGCACCGTCACAATATCCGCCCCGGCGGCCATGAAAGGCGCCTGCGCCGCCGGCGGATGGCCGGGCGAAGTGACGATCAGCACTGGCGCCACCTCAGCCCCCTGCACCAGCCGAGAGGCTTCCGGCGTGCGCAGCCTGGCATCCGCCACCACACGGAGCATCGGCACACGCTCCATGCCCGGAATGCGGCAGGTCAGGTCCGGATCATCGGCCAGCACCGTGCCGGAACCAACCAGGATCGCATCATGCCGGGCGCGCAGCGCATGGACTTCGCGCCGCGCCGCTTCCCCCGTGATCCAGCGGCTTTCACCGGTAGCGGTGGCAATGCGGCCATCAAGGGTGGAAGCAAGCTTCAGCGTCACCACCGGCATGCCCGCCTGAATGCGGCGGAAAAACCCGGCATTGAGTGCGCGGGCCTCGGCTTCCAAAAGCCCTTCTTCCACGACAATGCCGGCGCCACGCAGCATGGCAAGCCCGCGGCCATTCACGCGCGGATCAGGGTCGCGCATCGCCATCACCACACGCGCAATGCCTGCCCCCGCCAAAGCCTCACAACAGGGCGGCGTGCGGCCATGATGGGAACAGGGTTCCAGCGTGACGTAAGCGGTGGCGCCGCGCGCTGCCTCACCAGCCCGGCGGAGCGCTTCGGTTTCCGCATGGGGCCTGCCGCCGGGCTGCGTCCAGCCACGGCCAATCACGCGGCCATCGTTCACCAGCACGCAGCCCACGGCCGGGTTCGGCCAGGCATTGCCCAAGCCGCGCCGTGCCAAGGCGAGCGCCGCGCGCATATGAAGCAAATCATCCGTCATCGCGGCATCATCTGGGTCAGCGCCGCGCCGGCGCTATTCTTTCCTGCCCAATTCACCGAGAAACGCCTGGAAATCCTTCGCCTCGCCGAAATTGCGATAGACGCTGGCGAAGCGCACATAGGCCACCTGATCCAATTCCTTCAGCGTTTCCATCACAATCTCCCCGATCTTATGGGAAGCGATGTCGCTTTCGCCTTCGGTTTCCAGCCGGCGCTGGATGGAATTCACCAGTTTTTCGATCCTATCCTCATCCACCGGGCGTTTGCGCAAGGCGACGCGGATGGACCGCGCGAGCTTTTCACGCTCAAACGGCACCCGCCTGCCATCGGTTTTGATGACGGTAATTTCGCGCAGCTGCACCCGCTCAAAAGTCGTGAAACGCGCGCCGCATTCGGGGCAGGCGCGGCGACGGCGAATGGCCGCGCTATCTTCCGCCGGGCGGCTATCCTTCACCTGCGTATCGTCGAATCCGCAGAAGGGGCACTTCATGCCGGATAGATCGGGAAGCGATGGCAAAGCTCCATCACCCGCGCCTTCACCGAAGCTTCCACCGCGCCATTGCCGGCTTCATCATTGGCACGCGCGGCGCCATCCAAAACCTCGCCGATCAGCTTGCCGATCTGGCGGAATTCCGCTTCACCAAAGCCGCGCGTGGTGCCGGCAGGGGTGCCAAGGCGCACACCCGATGTCACCATCGGCTTTTCGGGATCAAAGGGAATGGCGTTCTTGTTGCAGGTCAGATGCGCGCGATTAAGCGCGGCTTCCGCCACCTTCCCGGTCAGCTTCTTCGGGCGCAGATCAACCAGCAACAGATGATTGTCGGTGCCACCCGTCACCAGATCCAAACCCTGCGCCTGCAATTCACTCGCCAGCGCCTTGGCATTGGCGACGATCTGGCGCGAATAGCTGCGGAATTCCGGACGCAGAGCTTCCCCAAACGCCACTGCCTTGGCCGCGATCACATGCATCAGCGGCCCGCCTTGCAGGCCGGGGAAGACAGCGCTGTTGAATTTCTTCGCCAGCGCCTCATCATTCGTCAGAATCATGCCACCACGCGGGCCACGCAGCGTCTTATGCGTGGTGGTGGTCGCGACATGCGCATGCGGGAAGGGGGAGGGATGCACGCCACCCGCCACCAGCCCCGCGAAATGCGCCATATCCACCATGAAATAGGCGCCGACCTCATCGGCAATGGCGCGGAAGGCCGCGAAATCCCAAATGCGCGCATAGGCGCTGCCACCGGCGATAATCAGCTTGGGCTTCGCTTCACGCGCAATGCGCGCCACTTCCGCCATATCAATCTGCTGGTCTTCGCGCCGCACCGTGTAGGGCACTGGCTTGAACCATTTGCCCGATAGGTTCGCGAGTGACCCATGCGTCAAATGCCCACCAGCCGCCAGATCAAGCCCCATGAAGCAATCACCGGGCTGCAATAGCGCCAGGAACACCGCCTGATTGGCCTGCGCGCCCGAATGCGGCTGCACATTCGCAAAACCGCAATCAAACAGCTTGCAGGCGCGTTCAATCGCGAGCCTTTCGGCGATATCCACCGCCTCACACCCGCCGTAATAGCGCCGGCCCGGATAACCTTCAGCATACTTGTTCGTCATCACCGACCCCTGCGCTTCCATCACGGCGCGGGAGACGATGTTTTCTGACGCGATCAGCTCAATCCCATCCTGTTCGCGCACCAATTCCTGCGCCACGGCGGCGGCAATTTCGGGATCGGATGCGGTCAGGCTTGCGGTGAAGAAGCCAGCGGGGGGCGGGGCGGCGCCGAGGCCTTCCGGCGCACGGACCAGGGCGGGGAGGGGGGTTTTCATGCTCATGGTTTTGCGCCTGCCGCCCCCTGCTTGGCAAGCATTGTGTCGAGCTTTTCCACCCGCCCAATATGCCGCCCGCCTTCGAAAGGAGAGGCCAGAAAGGCGCGGATGGCATCCAGCGCGACCTCAATCCCCGTTGTGCGGGCGCCGAGGCAGGCGATATTGGCGTTGTTATGGGCGCGGGTCAGCCGTGCCTCGGTCGCGTTATGCAAGACGGCAGCGCGAATGCCGGGGTGGCGATTGGCCGCCATCGCCATGCCAATCCCGGTGCCGCAGACCAGAATGCCGAAGCCGTCCGTGCCCGCGACGCGGTCACACACCGCATGGGCGAAATCCGGGTAATCCACCGATGCTGTGCCATGGGTGCCGAGGTCATCAAAGCTCAGCCCCTCCGCTTCCAAAGCGGCCTTCAACGCCTGTTTGAGCGGCAGGCCAGCATGGTCAGAGGCGATGGGGATAGGCATGGCGGGGGGCTCCGTGAACCGGGAGACTTCCCCTTACCCCAAACCCCCGCGATTCGCAGCCAGGGTTTCAGCCGAAAACCTGCCCCCAAGCCTGCCGCAGCGCCTGATCCACCGCCGCCATGCTGGCCGGAATGCCAAGCGCGTGCAGGCTGGTCACGCCATGCTCCGCAATGCCGCAGGGCACGATGCCGCCGAAATGGCCCAGATCGGGCGCCACATTCAACGCCACACCATGCCAGGATACCCAGCGCGTCACGCGCACCCCAATGGCGCCGATCTTGGCTTCCTGCCCGGTCGCGCGATCCGCCACCCAAATCCCAACCCGGCCTTCGCGCCTTTCACCCCGCACGCCGAAATGCGCGAGCGTGCGGATCATCCAATCTTCCAGCCCGGCGACAAAGGCACGCACATCGCGCGCCGGGACGCTGCCATGCGGGCGATGCAGATCGAGCATCACATACCCCGTGCGCTGCCCTGGCCCGTGATAGGTCCATTGCCCGCCGCGCCCGGCTTCAAACACTGGGAAGCGGGCATCGCGCAAATCCTCGGCGCGCGCCGAGGTACCAGCCGTATAGCTCGGCGGGTGTTCCACCAGCCACACAGCCTCCGCCGCCGCCCCCGCCCTGATGGCCGCAGCGCGGCTTTCCATGCGCGAGAGTGTCTCGGCATAGGGGGTCAGGCCCGGCAGGGTTTCCCATTCAAGGGCGGGCGTTGATGGTTCAGCATTCATCGGCTATAGCGCCCGCCTTCTACCTGGTTTGCGGCCATGGCGGAATGGTAGACGCGCCAGCTTGAGGTGCTGGTGGGGGCAACCCCGTGGAAGTTCGAATCTTCTTGGCCGCACCATATTTCACCCTTACGGGTGTTGCCGGGTAAGGTATCCCTCATGGATGATGATTTCCGCAAAGCCGCGCTGGATTACCACCGGCTGCCCCGCCCCGGGAAGCTTTCCATCACGCCGACCAAGCGGATGGAAACGCAACGCGACCTTGGCCTGGCCTATTCCCCCGGCGTCGCCGCGGCCTGTGAGGCGATAGCCGCCGACCCAAGCGCTGCCTTCGACTATACCGCGCGCGGCAATCTGGTCGCGGTGATTTCCAATGGCACGGCGGTGCTTGGCCTTGGCGCCATCGGCGCGCTGGCGTCCAAACCCGTCATGGAAGGCAAGGCGGTTCTATTCCAGAAATTCGCCGGCATTGATTCGATAGACATCGAAATTGACGAACGCGACCCCGACAAGCTGATCGAGGTGATTGCCGCGCTTGAGCCCTCCTTCGGCGCCATCAACCTGGAAGACATCAAGGCGCCCGAATGCTTTGAGGTTGAACGGCGCTTGCGCGAACGCATGCGCATTCCGGTCTTTCATGATGACCAACACGGCACGGCAATCATCGTTGCCGCCGCTGTGCGGAACGGGCTTTTGCTGCAAGGCAAGCGGCTGGAAGATGTGCGCCTGGTCAATACCGGCGGCGGCGCGGCGGCACTCGCCTGCCTTGATCTGCTGGTCGCCATGGGCCTCAAGCGCGAAAACGTCACCATCTGCGATATCGGTGGCGTGGTGCATAAAGGCCGCGAGGACCTGGACCCCTACAAGGCCAAATGGGCGATTGAGACCAATGCGCGCACCCTGCAAGACGCGCTGCCCGGCGCGGATATCTTCCTTGGCCTGTCTGCGCCGCGCGTCCTCAAGGCAGAATGGCTGAAGCTGTTGGCGCCCAATCCCCTGGTATTGGCACTCGCCAATCCCGAACCCGAAATCCTGCCCGAAGCGGTGCGCGCCGCGCGCCCGGATGCGATTGTGGCCACGGGACGGACGGATTATCCGAACCAGGTCAATAATGTCCTATGTTTTCCCTTCATCTTCCGTGGTGCCCTTGATGTCGGTGCAACCACCATCAATGAAGACATGAAGGTGGCAGCCGCGGATGCCATTGCCGCACTTGCGCGCGTTGAAGCATCCGAAGTGGTTGCCGCCGCCTATGGCGGGCAGGCGCCGATTTTCGGGGCTGACTACATCATCCCGAAACCCTTTGACCCGCGCCTCATTCTGGAAGTCGCCCCGGCTGTTGCGCGCGCTGCCATGGCAAGCGGTGTCGCGACCCGCCCGATTGAGGATTTCGCCGCCTATCGCCGCCGGTTGGAACGCAATGTCTTCCGTTCCGGCAACCTCATGCGCCCGGTCTTTGAAGCCGCCCGCAAACGCCCGCGCCGCATCGCCTATGCGGAAGGCGAGGATGAACGCACGCTCCGCGCCGTGCAGACCGTATTGGATGAAGGCATCGCCGAGCCCTTCCTGATCGGCCGCGCCGATGTCATCGCCGCGCGCTGCGAAGCGCTGGGCCTGCGCATGTCCGTCGGCGACAGCGTGAAGGTCTTGGACCCGGCACGCGATACGGAAATCTTCGCCCCGCTGGTCGAATTGTACCGAAACAAAGTCTCCCGCCGCGGCGTGCCACCCGATGCCGCCGGACGGCGCGTGGCAACGCGCACCGCTGTTGCCGCTTCCCTATTGCTTGAAGCCGGCTTGGTGGATGCCGCGCTTTGCGGCGGCACGCAGGATTGGATGGATCAATGGCACCACGTGCTGGACATTATCGGCAAGCGCGATGATGTCGGACGGGTCTATGCCGTCTCCGGCCTTATCACCCGCAACGGCGAACATATGTTCGTGGTGGACACGCATCTTTGCGTGGAACCCTCTGCCCCGCAGATCGCGGAAATGACTTTGCTTGCCGCCGAACAGGTGCGCGGCTTTGGCTTGCAGCCGAAAGTGGCACTCCTTTCCCATTCCTCCTTCGGCGCATCCCACGCGCCATCAGCGCGGCGCATGCGCGAAGCACTCGCCCTGATCCAGGCGCGCGACCCCGCTTTGGAAGTGGATGGCGAAATGCACGCCGATGCCGCACTCGTGCCCGCCATCCGCGACCGCGCCGTGCCCGATGGCAAGCTGACCGGCGCGGCCAATCTGCTGGTCATGCCCGGCATTGACGCCGCCAATATCGCCTTCAACCTGGCCAAGGCCGCCACCGACGGCCTGCAATTGGGGCCTCTCCTGCTCGGCATGAGAAAACCCGTACACGTGCTGGTGCCAAGCGTGACCGCGCGGGGGATTCTGAACCTGACGGCATTGGCAGTGGCTGAGGCGAATAGGGTCGCGTGACAGCATTCCAGGCCGGATTAAAACACGGATGAAAAACAGGCTGTGCTTTGCGGATGATAAGGCAGTGGCGGGAATGGAAACCCACAACCCGCCGCTGGCTGCCGCATGATTCCCCATAGTCTCGCCGACACTGCCGGCAGTCTGGCGCTTGCGTTGCTGCTTGGTGCGGTGATCGGGGCGGAGCGTCAGTATCGGGAGCGTATCGCCTCGCTACGCACCAATGTCCTGGTCGCGCTTGGCGCGGCGGCTTTCGTGGATTTGGGTATCCAGATGGGCGGCAGTGATGGCGCGATGCGCGTCCTGGCGAATGTCGTCACTGGGGTCGGCTTTCTTGGTGCCGGGCTGATCCTCAGGGAAGGCGGCACGATCCGCGGGCTGAACACTGCGGCGACTGTCTGGTGCTCGGCGGCTGTCGGCGCGGCGGCGGGGGCTAACCTGCCGGTGCAGGCGGTCGCGATTGCGGTGTTTGTGCTGGTCTGCAACACGGCGCTGCGGCCGCTTGGCATATTGATTGACCGCCTGCCGGTCCGCGATCAGGCGGCCGAGGCGCGCTATCAGGTGGCCATCACCGTGCCCGAACCAGCGGTGGCGGAAGCGCGGGAGGCGCTGGGCCAGGCGCTCTCGGCGGGTGGCTTCCCGGTGGCGGGGTGGGAACAGCATGCGCTGCAGGACGGGCAGGTGGCGATATTGGCGACCCTGGTCAGCAGCTCCGCCCGGCCAGAGGAGCTGGACGCGGTAGTGGCGCGGTTGCGCCGGGTGACTGTCGCGACCGACACCGCCTGGGTGCGGAGCCCACTCCCCTGATCCGCGCGCCAGGGCGCTGTGGCTTTTATCCCGCTCGCCCCGCCCCCACATCCGCCCCATGAGCAAACCGCCCGCCCCGCGTGCCCCTTCTGCCGCCGTGGCCGCCTTTCTGGATCAGGCGGCGCGTGTGCCGGCGCTGCGCACCGCGCCCGCGACGGTGGCGCGGTTGATTTTCGCCATTGATGCCACCGCATCGCGTGAGCGTACCTGGGATCAGGCGGCGGGGCTGACGGCGGAGATGTTGCAGGCGGCGCAGGGCATTGGCGGGCTTGCGCTCTCGCTCGCCTATTACCGGGGCTATGGCGAATTTCGCGCGACACCTTTCCTGAAGGATGCGGCGGATTTGGCGCGGCGGTTGTCCGGCGTTTCCTGCCTGGGTGGCAAGACGCAGATTCAGGCGGTGCTGGATCATGCGCTGGATGAGACGAAGCGCGAGAGGATCAGGGCGCTGATTTTCATCGGCGATGCCATGGAAGAAGATGCGGATGCGCTGTGCCATACGGCTGGTGAGCTCGGCCTACGCGGCACGCCGGCTTTTGTTTTCCATGAGGGCGCTGATCCCGTGGCGGGCGCAGTGTTTCGGCAAATCGCGCGGCTGAGCGGTGGCGCTTATCTGCCGTTTGATTCGGCGGCGATTGGGCAATTGCGCGATTTGCTGCGCGCCATTGCGGTTTATGCGGCGGGCGGGCAGGGCGCCTTGGCGCGGCTGCCGGGGGCTGCGGCGCGGCAGGTGGCGGGGCTATTGCCCAAGCCGAAAGCCGGCGCATGACCTGGCTTGCGCTTGGCGCGATTGCGCTGTTTTTGCTGTTTCTGCTGCTGCGCGCTTTTGCCAATGCGCCGGTGGCGCGCGTCAAGCAATTCGGCGCGGTGGTCTTGGCGTCTATCGGCGCGGTGCTGTTGCTGCTTGGGCTTTTCACGGCGCGCGGGCAGCAGACGCTCATTTCCCTTGCCTTCTTCCTGCCGCTGATCCTGCAATGGGCGCAGCGCTGGCGCACCAATAAGCGCTTCGGCGGCCCAGCGCCGCAAACCGGCGCGGCGAATAGCGTGGAAACCGCCTTCCTGATCATGACGCTGGACCATGATAGCGGGCGCATGACGGGCAGCGTGAAGGCCGGTCAATTCGCCGGGCGAGACCTTGCCACGCTGACCCTGACAGAGCTTCTGGCGCTGCTGGATGAATGCCAAGCCGCGGATGTTGATTCGGCGGCGCTGCTGGAAGCCTGGCTTGATCGCGCGCATCCTGATTGGCGCAATGAACCCGCCGCCGAACCGCGCAGCACGGCAATGACGCGGGAAGAAGCGCTGGAGATCCTCGGCCTCACGGAAGGTGCGGATGAAGATGCAATTCGCGCCGCGCATCGGCGCCTGATGAAAACGGCGCATCCGGATCAGGGTGGCAGTGCCTGGTTGGCGGCGCGCATTAATGCGGCGCGGGATTTGTTGCTGGGCTGATCAGCTTCGGCGCCGCGCTTCGCGTCGCGCAATCCAGGTGGTGGCTGCAAAAATCACCAAGGCACCGGCATAGGTTGTGAGCGCCGGTTCCTCGCTAAACACCAGCCAGCCCATCAGGCTGGCCCAGACCAGATCAAGAAACTTCACCGGCTGGATCGCCGACATATCGGCCAGGCGGAAGGCTTCGGTCAGAAACCAATGGCCAACACTGCCGAGGATGCCGGTCAGCACGAACCAGGCCCATTGCTCGGCATTCGGCCAGGACCACACCGCGACAGCAAAGGGCAGCGTGAATAGCGTGACCATGATGGATTGCCAGGCGACAATCACCTCTGGCTTGTCATGGCGCGTGAGTGCCTTGGTGATCAGGAAGGATGCGGCGAATAAGGGCGTGCTCGCCAGCATCACCAGATTCCAATAGCCGCCATCACCGCGCAAACCGGGCGCCACCACAATCAGCACGCCGATAAAGCCGATGCCGGCGGCGATCCAGCGCGCGCGAATCATCGGCTCGCCCAAAAACAAGACCGCGCCGGCCATGATGAAAATCGGCCCGGTGAAGCCCATGGCGGTCATGTCCGCCATCGCCACATTCGGCAGCGCGATGAACCACAGCATGAGGCCCAGCGTATGCACCAGGCCGCGCCAGATTTGCCCGCGCAGATTATGCGGCATCCAGGCCATGACACCGCCGCGCAGCATGAAGGGCAGCATCACCACAATGCCCATCAGGTAGCGGAGAAACTGCACCTGCAAGGGATCAAGTTCATGCGTCATGCGCCGCATGATGGTGTTCAGTAGCGTGAACAATAGGCCAGAGATCGCAATAAAGGCCATGCCGCGCAGCACCGCATTCCGGGGTGCCACCGCGCCCGGATTCATGGCTGTTCGGTCAAAAAACGCAGCAGCGTGGCGTTGAATGCCTCGGCCGCTTCATAGGCCACCCAATGGCCGGCGCCGGGAATGGCATGCGCGCGCGCACCGGGGCGGAGCCCATGCACCAGATCAAGCCGCAACTGCACATGGGGCCGCACAATCGCATCCCATGCGCCATAGATCGCGTTGAGTTGCCCCTGCCCGCGCATCAGCGCCCGTTTCAGCGAATCCGTGCTGGCAAAGCCGCGGCTTTTGAAGCGCGCCCCGCGCGTGGAGGCTTCCTGAATCGCCAGCGCCACATCATCAATCCTGCTGGCATCAGCGAACATCAATTCCGCAAGATTATGCCGATGCGCGGCCACGCGTTCCTCACCGGCAAGCGCACGCACCTTCACCAATTGTGTGGGGCTGCGCTGAAAGCCAAGCGCGCCGGCGCCGATGATGGTGAGACTGCGAACCCTGTCCTGATCCAAAGCGGCCAGATGCCCGGCGCAGAGCGCACCGAAGGAAAACCCCGCCAGATCATAGCGGCTGCCGGCGGGCAGAATGTGATCCAACCCGCGCGCGAGAATTGCCGCGACTCCATCGGGGGTGGAGACCCCTTCCGGCATGGCGCTATCGCCAAGCCCGGGCAGGTCGGGCGTGATCACCATGCGCCCGATACCAAGCGGGCCGATATTGCGCGCCCAATGCCGCCAGGAACCGGAACCGCCATGCAGCAGCACCAGCGGCGCGCCTTCCCCCCAGATGCGCCAGACCATGTTGCCGGAACCGCAGGGGGTTTCCGCCACGCGGGCCGAGGCCGCCAGGGGAATCAGGGCCGGGTGCAATTCCGCGCTGCCATCTTCGGCGCGCCAGATGATCTTGCTCATGCGTAGCTTCGATACTGTTCCGGCGGGGAGTGTAAGGGCCTGCCCGCGCCTGTCCAAGCCTGCGCGCCTGTCAGAGCGGCTTTTGCGCCTTCTCCAGCAAGCGGCCGAGGAAGCCTGGCTTCTTCGGCTCGGCGGCCGGCTTGGTCGCCTCAGCGGCGGCCTTGGCTTCGGCGGCGGCGCGCTTTTCCTTCTCAGCCAGCCATTTTTCCAGGCTCATGCCCGCCTTGGCGGCGCGTTTGGCTTCATAGGCGCGTTGCGCTTCGGTCAATTTCCGGTCGGCCATGGTGACTACCCTTTCTGGATGCCCTGAATGGCGCGGCGCGCGGCTTCCGGCAAGGGGCAAGAAGTGGCAGAAGCACCCCCATGGACGCGAAAGTAAAGGCCGGCATTTGGGTTTCCATGGCGATCCGGCTTTCCGATATGGCCGGGCGGTCGGCTGCCGTGCTGCGCAAGGGGGACCCTGATAGCGGCGGCATCCTATGCGTGCTGCGCGGGCGGGCGGGCGTGCAGGTGCTGAGCCAAATCCGCGATGCCGAGGGCCGGCCCGCCTGGCTGCGCGCGACGGGGCCTGGCGCGGTGGATCAGGAAACTGCCGATGCCTATGTCGCGCGGCAGGTGCAGCGTGATCCCGATTTATGGGTGGTGGAATTCGATGCGCCGGATTTGCAACCGCCCTTTGAAGCGCGGGTTGTTTAGCGCGTCACAGGTCACACCGGATCGCAGCGGAGTTCAAAGCGGCATTCACTGGCGCCATGCGCGGCGCAGGCGACTTCCCGGCAGGCGGGCTCGGCTGAGCGCCCCGCCTGTTCCATGACGAAACGCATGGCCCCGCCAAAACTGCCTTCAAACATATAGCAGACCGGGCGCCCCACCTGCCCGTAAGCGAGCGCATAGGCCGAATGGCGCACCGTCACCGCCGCTGTGCCGGCGGCTTCATCCAAGGCTGTGATCTCAAACAGCCCATAGCCGCGTTGTGAGAGGCGCTTCAGATAGTGGCGAAAGGTCTCAACCGGGCTCAGCCCATGCGTCTTGGCTTCCGCGCGGCACCATTGCAGCGCGGAGAGATCAGCCGAGCCATACATGATGCCGCGGAAGCGATCAGCGCCGATCGCTTCCTCCACGCTTTTCTGGATATTCACCAGGAAATGGCGCGGCAAATAGATCATCGGCAGCCCATCGGTGCGCCATATCCCGGTTTCGGGATCAACCTCGATCGGGACTGCCGGCCCAACCATGGGCTTCAGCCTTTCTGTGCGGCTTGGAAGGCTTCGAAGAAGGCGGTTGGCTTGACGATGCGATTTTGCATCTTCACCAGCGCGCCGGTATCCGCGACCTTCTTGAGATAGGCGGCCCAGGCGGGGTCTGCGGCCATGGCGGCGCGGCGGCGTTCGCGATCCGCCTGATCATCATAGGCCCACATATGGACAATGGTATTGAGCTCACCTTCGATGGTGGTGAACCAGCCATAGCAACGGCCGAGATGCTTTTTCTGGATGTCCCAGCCTTCCTTTTCATAAAGCGCGACGAAGTCGGCGACCTTATTGGGCAAGCAGGTATAGATGCGGAGATCAATGATCATGCTGGGGGTCCTGTGTGGGTTGGTAGCCATAACTTAAGCACAGCCGGGGCAGGGCGCCACTAGTGGTCCGA
>JBIKWX010000243.1:0-5649 GCA_044356095.1 Roseomonas sp. | reverse complement strand
CTGCCAATATTGCGCCAGCCTTCATGTTCCTTCACGGCATAGCGCGTATAGACCACATCAAAATTGCCAAGCCGCGCATGATCATAAAGCCGGATCACCTCTTCCGGCGGGTTCTGCAAATCATCATCCATGGTGATGATGTAAGCGCCGCGCGCATGGCGGAGCCCCGTCATCACCGCATTATGCTCCCCGAAATTGCGCGCATGTTCGATATAGGCCAGCGGCACCGTCGCGCTTTGCTGCAAGGCGCGGCAGACATCGCCGGAATTATCCGGGCTGCCATCATTCACCAGCACAATTTCGATCCCGCCTTCGGGCGTGAGGGCGGATAGCGCTTCCACCAGCGCACCCACCGTGGCCGCACCGCGATAGACCGGCACCACAATGGAAAGACCGACGGGATATTCCTTGCCGGCCGATATCAGGGGCATTGATCTTCTCCGTTCTCAGGGCCGCGTCGCGGTGATCAGGACCGAACCGCCCGCAGGGTAGCGCAGGCCGATCCGGGCCATGAACCGTTCAAGCCCCGTTACCGCGTAGAGCATGGCATCCAACCATGGCGGGAAGGGGGCGACATCGCTTTTGGCCTGATCATCCGATTTCAGGATCTTACGTTGCAGGATCATGAGCGGCAGCAGCAGCGCATTCCAATAGCGGGTTTCAATGGCGGTGAAGCCGGCATCCGCCAGCAATGCCCGGGCTTGGGTCGCCGTGAAGCGCCGCGCATTATGCACGCGGATATCATGCGCCGAATGCAGCCATTCAAAGGCCGGTAGGTTCAGCACCAAGGCGCCGCCTGGCTTCAGCACGCGGTGAAATTCCGCCAGTGCCCCGCCCGGTTCCACGGCGCGGTGGCACAGTACATCCAGGCTCACCAGGGCGCCAAAGCTTGCATCGGCGAAGGGCAGGCGATTGGCATCCCCCCCGGTGGTGAGCGCGCCGGATTTGGCCCCCGCACGCCGCGCGGCTTCCGGGTTGAAATCCAGCCCGACCAAGGCGCGCGTTGAACGCCCGGCCAGCCGCCGGAGCAGCCCGCCCGTGCCGCAGCCGGCATCAAGCAACGCCCCAGGCGCGCCGGGGCGGCGTTGCAGGGCATCAAGGACGCGAAGGTGCAGCGCGCGGTACCACCACATGCGCTCCTCCACCGCATCCATCAGATCATATTCGGCGGCTTCCACGGCGGCGTGTTTCGCATTGCGGCGGGGCGGGAACAAGGCGCGGCGCGCTTAAGCCCGCCTTATTTGGCTTGCATGCGCCCCCATCTGAGCCGAGACTGCCCCCAATAAACATGCAATCGCCATCACCTATGCCCGCGCCGCGCTGCGCGGGCGCCCTGGCCGGGGCCTCGCCAGACCAAGCCGCTAAAAGCTGCCTTTCGCATGGCTGAGGCGCCTAAAACCGCGCTCAGCGTGCCGACCGGGGCCGAAACCTTGCGCGGCATCGGCATTATCCTGGTGGCCTATATCGTCATCACCGGCGCCGATGCCGCCATCAAATGGGCGCTGCCGGAAGTGGGCGCGGCCATGGCCATGATCTGGCGCGGCGTGGTGGGCGGCATCACGGTGGTGATCCTGACGCGCGGGCGGGGGCTTTTCCCGAATAACCGCCGGCTGCTCGCCTGGCGCGGGCTGCTGCATTGCTGCGTTTCCGCCACCTGGTATTGGGCCTGGGCGCGCGGCATGCCTTTGGTTGATTCCTATGCGGTTGCCTGCGCGACACCTTTGCTGATGACGCTATTTGCCATTCCCTTGCTCGGCGAAAAGGTGGGCTGGCGGCGCTGGACTTCCACCATGATCGGCTTTGGCGGCGTGCTGATCATGTTGCAGCCCTCTGGCGATTTGTGGCGCATTGAAACCGCGGCGCTTTTGGGCGCGGTGGTGCTGATGGCAGTGACACGCATCTGGACACGCATGCTCTCAGTCAGTGATGGGCCGGCGGCGATCGCCTTTTGGCTGATGATGGCGCATATCCCGATGGGCTTGCTCTTCCTGCCGGCCTTCCCGCCGCCATCCTTGCTGCCTTCCACCAATACCATGCTGTTGCTGGTGCTGTTTGGTGTCTTCAACGGCATGGCGCATTTGCTGTTCGCGCGTGCCTTTGCGCTGGCGCCGGTTTCCGTCCTCGCCCCCTTTGAATATTCGCCCTTGTTGATTGGTGGCGTCATCGGCTTTCTGATCTGGGCCGAGGTGCCGGGCTGGACCACCCTCGCCGGCGCGTCCCTGGTGGTGGCGGCGGGGCTTTACAATGTGCATCGCGAACAGGTGCGCCGTGCGGCGGAGCGATTACGCATGAAGGAAAACGCCTGATGGCGCTCCGCCACGATATCCGCCGCGGCGCGCTGCTCATGCTGGGCGCGACCGCGCTTTTCACTATCATGTCAGCCATGGTGAAGGAGATTGCGGAGAGCATTTCCTTTATCGAGATCATGTTCTTCCGTTCCGCCTTCGCGCTGCCGGTGATCTTCGTGATCGTCGCACGAGGCCGGCAATGGGGCATTTTGCGCACGCGGCGCTTTCCATCACATCTTCTGCGCGCCTTTACCGGCACCATGGCGCAGGGCTGTTCCTTCTTTGCGCTGACAGTGCTGCCCTTGGCGGAACAAACCGCACTCACCTACACCACGCCGCTTTTCGTGACCCTGCTTTCCATCCCGCTGCTGGGGGAGAAGGTTGGCATTCATCGCTGGTCCGCGGTGATCCTGGGCTTCGTTGGCATTATGGTGATTGCGCTCGGTCAGGGCGCATTCCAGGGCGGTGGCTGGCCCGAAAAAGCGGTGATGATCGGCATGGCGGTCGCGGTTTCCCAAGGCGTCTGGTCCGCGCTGACGACGCTTTTGGTGCGGAACCTGTCGGCCACCGAAAGCTCCACCACCATTGTGCTGTGGCAATCGCTGTTGATGACAGCCTTTACCGCCGCGGTGCTGCCGTTTTTCTGGACCATGCCAAGCGCTTGGGAATTGCTGATCCTGATCCTGGTGGGGCTGGTGGGTGGCGTCGCGCAGGTGATGCTGACGGAAGCCTATGCGTCAGCCCAAGTGTCTTCGCTTGGGCCTTATTCCTATACCTCCATCCTTTGGTCGGTTGGGCTTGGCTGGCTGATCTGGGGGGATATGCCGACCATCGCCACCATCCTTGGCGCGGTGCTGATTGTGCTTTCGGGGCTGTACATTCTGCACCGGGAATTGGTGCGCGGGCGGATGAAGCGCCAGGGGCAATAGGCAGGGCTTGCGGAGTGGCGGGCCTCGCAGCACCCTATGCCCAACAATGAGGCGCCAAAGATGAGCATTCCCTTCCTGAAAAATGACAGCCTGGCCCCGGGCGCGGTGGAACAGACCGCGCCGGGCGTCCGGCGTGTGCTCTGCAACAATCCGGGCGCCTTCACTTTTCGCGGCACGAATAGCTGGATCATCGGGCAGGGTAATTCTGTGGCGATCCTGGACCCCGGCCCGGTGGATGCGGCGCATCTGGATGCCTTGCTGGCCGCGACCAAGGGGGAACGCATTACCCATATCCTGGTTTCGCACACGCATCGGGATCACTCCCCAGGCGTCGCGGCGCTGAAGGCCGCAACCGGCGCGCCGAGCTATGGTTTCGGCCCGCATATGACACCACCGGAACAGGGCGGCGAAGGCGGTGATCACAGATTTCGCCCGGATGTGACGCTGGCGGATGGTGCGACCGTGGCTGGCACCGATTGGCGCGTGACAGCACTGCACACACCTGGCCATTGCGCCAATCACCTTTGCTTTGCCTTGGAAAACGCCAGCACGAACCACACGCTGTTTAGCGCGGATCATGTCATGTCCTGGTCCACCAGCGTGGTCAGCCCGCCGGATGGCGATATGGCGGCCTATATGAATTCGCTGGCCAAGCTTCAGGCGCGCGGCGACGATGATCTTTACCTGCCGGGCCACGGGCCGCCGCTACCCAACCCGCAGCCCTTTGTGGCCGCCCTGGCGGCGCATCGGCGGGAGAGAGAGGCACGGGTTCTGGAAGAACTCCGCCGCGCCGGGCGGGCAAGCGCTGAGGCTTTGGTCCCGCCGGTTTATGGCGCAGCGCTTGATGCAAGGCTTATCCCGGCGGCAGCGCGCAGCCTGACCGCGCATTTGATCAAGCTTGCCGCGGAAGGCGCAGTGCGGCAGGAAGCAGGGGTATGGATGGTGTCATGAAGCTGGGACGCGGATTTTTCTTTCTGCCCGTGGCCGCGCTGATCGGCTGCGGGCCGCCGGATTACACGCCGGTGCGCGACTGGGCGAATGTTGCCGGCAATGCGGCCATCTATCCGGAATTGGTGACGCGCCCGGGCGCGGCGCCTTCTGTCTCGCCGGCCGCTGATGCCATCAACGCCATGCAGCAGGCGCTTGCGACTTATTTGCAAGCGCTGGATACGCTGGCCGCAGATGGGCTTTTGATGATCCGCGAAGACCCGCTGGCCGCTTTCGCGCCGCGTGTTGCGCCGACCAGCCCCAAAGGCGCCGAGGCAATCCAGGCGCTTGGCGCGCTGCTGCGTGACCGAGGCCGGTCGCTCGCGCGCGCCCCGCAACTCCGCGCCACCATTCGCGAAGCGGATGCGCCCGTGCAAGCGCTGATTGCCGCGATGCAGGAAGCCATCACGGCGCTTGAACCTGCTGAGACAGCCGCAGCGGATCAGGCGCGCGCGCGCTATCAGCGCCTGCTCCGGGAAGCGCGTGATGAGCCAAGCCGGCAAATCCTGCGTGATCTTTCGGCGCTGCATGAAGCCGGCGCCTCGAACCGCACCGCTGCCATCAAGAATTACCAGACGGTGCTGGCCAATATCGCCAAGGGTCATGCGCTATTGAAGGAACGTGTTTCGCACCTGACGCAGGAAGAAACCGCGCGCCAGATCCGCGCTGCCGAGGCTGAGCTTCGCCGCGCCGGCGCGCGCCTGCCGCGTGATGGGCTTGGCATTGCCGTGCCGGTGATGGGCACGCCGCACTGAACCTGCTTTTCTGCGTGCCAGGGGGGTGACAAGCCGCCCCGGCGCTGCTTCCATCCCGCTACAAAGATCGAGGAGGATAAACGCCGCTTATGAGTACCAATGGCAAGGGCTATATCGTGGGTGCCTTTGAGCACCCGACGCGCAAGGCCGATAATACATCCGTGGCCCAGCTTCACGCCGAAGTCGCCTATGGCGCGCTGCAGGATGCCGGGCTTTCCAAGGATGATGTTGACGGGTTTTTCTGCACCGGCGCCGCGCCGGGGCTCGGCCCGCTTAACATGGCGGATTATCTGGGGCTGACGAAGCTCAAGCACCTCGATTCCACGGATATGGGCGGCTGTTCTTACGTGATGCATGTCGGCCATGCGGTGGAAGCGATCGCGCTCGGCAAGTGCAATATCGCGCTGATCACGCTGGCCGGGCGCCCGCGCGCCGAAGCCATGGCGACCGGCACCGCGCCGCGTTCCTGGGGCGTGAATGTGCCTGATGATCCGTTTGAGATTGTCTATGGCCGCACGGTTGCCAATGCCTATGCCATGTGCGCCATGCGCCACATGCATGAATACGGCACTACGTCAGAACAGCTTGCCTGGATCAAGGTGGCGGCTTCGCATCATGCGCAGCATAACCCGCATGCCATGTTGCCCAAGGTGGTAACGGTGGAAGATGTGGTGAATTCACCCATGGTGT
>JBIKWX010000241.1:0-5692 GCA_044356095.1 Roseomonas sp. | reverse complement strand
CCTTATGTTCATGCAGGCAAATCGCGCGCACCAGATCAATGTGCAGTTCATAGCCAGTGGCAAGGCCGCGGATCAGATCACGGCCGGATTTTTCCATGGCCTGCGCGACCGCCAGGATCGGCGGGATATTATCGCCAGGGTGGGAGTAATCGGCGGCCAAGAAAGTGTCGTGCATATCCAATTCGCGCACGGCAGTGCCATTCGCCCAGGCCGCCCATTCGGGGGAAACCGTGGTGGCCGATTTCACGCCAAAGACCTGCGCGCCGCCGGCCTTCTTCGCATGGCCGAGCGCCATGCCGCGCGCCGAGACGACCGGGCGGCGGTTGATGGCGGCGATGGCGACCGAGGCATTGTCGATGATCCGATTGATGATCATCTCCTGCACCGGCTTTTCGACCGCGACCTTGTCCACGGCGACTCCGGCCATTTTCCAGGCCAATTGATCTTCGCGCTTCAACAGCGACTTTGATGGGTGAACTTTTACCGGGTGCAGTTTCATCTGGGGCTTCTCCCTTTGTTGCTGGCAACTTGCCTGATGGGGCGATGTTGTGCGCCCATCCAGCGCCATCGTCCAATCCAATTGACGTGGCGCGCTGATAGGTTTTCCGTATGGGCGAAACCGTATTGGACCGAAGATGGATTTTCGCCTGATCCGCCGCCTGGGGCATTTTCTCGCCGTCGCCGAGGAAGGTCATTTCGGCCGCGCCGCCGCAAGGCTTGGCATTTCGCAGCCGCCGCTGACGGCGCAAATCCAATTGCTGGAACGCGAATTAGGCGTGAAGCTGCTGGAACGCAGCGGCAAGGGCGCGCGCCCAACGCGGGAGGGGGAAGCGCTGCTGCCACTCGCGCGGCGTATCGCCGGCAATGCGGCCGATCTGGAAAGCCTCGCGCGCGAATTGCGCATGGGCCATCACGCGCCGGTGGCCATCGCCTGCGTCACCTCAGCGCTGTTTGATTACCTGCCGCCCATCGTGCGCGCCATGCAGGCCGCACGCCCGGAAGCCGCGATTGGCGTGCGTGAGATGGACACCGCCGAGGCGTTGGAAGCGCTTCGCCGGGGTGAGGTTGATCTGGCCTTGCTGCGTTCGGATCGTGATCGCGCGCCGATCAAGCTGCGACCGCTGGGCGAAGACAGGCTCGCCGCCGCCTTGCCGGAAGACCATCCGATCCTGAAGGGGCCTGATCCCTTACCGCTATCCGCCCTGGCCGAAGCGCCGATGCTAATGCTGCCGCGCGCCATCAGCCCGGCCTATTCGGATGCCATGACAGCGGCCTGCCATGCGGCGGGCTTCACGCCGCGCGTGGTGCGTGAAGTGGGCTCCGCCATGGCGCAGCTTGGCTTTGTGGCGGCGGGGCTTGGTGTTGCCTTGGTGTCAGAAGGCATGGCGCGGCTCAACCCGCCCGGCGTCGCCTTTCGCATCCTTGCCGGCCCCATTCGCGGTGTCGGCGTGGCGCTGGCCTGGAATGCGGAGCGGGAGAATGAGGCGACCAGCCTCGCGCTTGAAATTGCCGACGCGCAATTCCCGCCCGCAGCCCTGGCCCGCAACTCGGGGCTGCGTTAGCTTCACCCACCGACCAGATGACCCTTGCAGGAGTAACCCATGCCCGCCACCACCCCTTTTGATCGCGTCATTCGTGGCACTTTGGTGCTGCCCGATCGCATCCTCGCCAATGGCTGGATCGCCACGCGCGGCGGGGTGATTGCCGGCATTGGTGAAGGCCCATCACCGGTTGCGACCTCGGTCGAAGATTACGGCAGCAAGCTCATCATGCCAGGGCTGGTGGATGGGCATATGCATACCTCATCCTCTCGCGGCTGGCCGGGGATTGAAGGTGCATCGAAATCTGCCGCTGCGGGAGGCGTCACCACCTGCGTTGACATGCCCTATGACGTGCCGCGCCCGGTGACGGATGCCGGTATTTTCAAGGAAAAGGTGGAGTATGTGAACCGCCTGTCCCATGTGGATATGGCGCTTTACGGCACTATCCTGAAATCAGGTGGTGTGGATGCCATTGCGGGCCTGGCGGAAGCGGGCGCCTGTTCCTTCAAGCTGTCCACCTATGAATATGACCCGGTGCGCTTCCCGCGCATTGACCACCCGACCATGGTCGCGGCCTTTCGCGAAATCGCCAAGACCGGGCTGATGGTCGCCGTGCATAATGAAGACCAGGAAATCGTCGTGCGGCTGACCGAGGAAGCCAAGGCGGCTGGCAATACCTCGCCCATTTGGCATTGCCGCACTCGCCCGCCGCTCTGTGAGACCATGGCGGATTTGGAGATTTTTGAAATCGGGCTTGAGACCGGCGCGCATGTGCATATCGCCCATTCGTCCTTGGCGCGCGGTTTCGAGATTGCTGAGGTCTTCCGCCGCATGGGTGGCAAAGCATCGGGCGAAGCCTGCCTGCAATACCTGTGCATGACGGAAGAAGACATCATCCGGCTTGAAGGCTTCGGCAAATGCAACCCGCCCTTCCGCACGGCGAATGAGGTGGAACGCATGTGGGGCGCCTTTGCCAAGGGGCAGGTTGCCTATGTTTCGACCGATCATGCGCCCTGGCCGCGTGATCGCAAGACCTATACCGGCGATATCTTCACCGTGGGCGCCGGGCTCACGGGTATGCAAAGCTTCGCGCCCGTGATGTTCACGCTGTTGAAGCAGCGCGGCCTGTCGCCCAGCCTGATGGCGCTTTATTGCGCGGAACGCCCGGCGCGCTTCCACGGCCTTTATCCGAAGAAGGGCGCCTTGCGCGTTGGTGCGGATGCCGATTTGCTGGTGATGGAAGAAGGCGATTTCACCTTTGATGCTCAGGATATCCAGGACCAGGAAGATGCCAAATGGTCGCCCTATGATGGCATGAAGGTGAAGGGCCGCGTCGCGGCCACCTGGCTGCGCGGACAGCAGATTTGGGATGGCAAGCAGGTGCTGGCCAAGCCCGGCGCCGGGCGCTTCGTGCCGCGTCAGCACAAGGAAAGCTATGTTGGGGAATAAGGAAAAGCAGCGCCCCGCCGGGCATTGGATCAAGCGGCCACCGCGGCCTTCGAAGCAAGCTGCTCCGCCGCCGCGGCGCAAGCCCGGTCTGGTGCAGGCGATGATCGCGGGGTCGGTTGGGATCATGCTCGGGATGCTGAATGCCGCTGTGACTGGCGCAGGCGGTCTGCCTGACCCCGTGCCGGCGATTGCTGCCGGCATCGGGCTTTGCATTGGCGCCATTGCCACCTGGCGGCTATTCGGCGGCACGCGGCAGGATTTCCGGGATCTATTCTACTGAACCCTGTCTTGCCGCCGCGTGGCGCTTGGCCCATGGAAGGCCCTTCAATTTTTCGCAGGGAGAAACGCGATGAATTCCGCAGATTATTATGTAAAGCACCTCGCGGTGGATTTGCCTTTGGCGACGGCCGATAAGATCGCCGATGTCACGCTGGCAACGGGCCGCGCGGCGGGCATGTTGCCGCTGACCGTGGTTGTGCTGGATGCGGGCGGGCATGTTGTGGTGCAAAAGCGCGAAGATGGTTCCGGCATTTTGCGGGCCGAGATTGCGCGCGGCAAAGCCTATGCTGCGCTCGGCATGGGCATTGGCAGCCGCATTGCGCGCGACCGCTTGAAGGAACGCATTGCCTTCCAGGCCGCCGTCGCCGCCGCTTCCGATGGCAAATTCGTGCCCGTACCTGGGGGCGTGCTGATCCTGAATGCCGCCGGTGCCGTGATTGGCGCGGTTGGCGTGAGCGGTGATGCCTCTGACCGCGATGAACACGCGGCGTGCGAGGGCATCAAGGCCGCCGGGCTTGCGTCCCACCCCGATGCGGCGGTGGAGAATTGGCGCGATGCCGCCTTGTAGTTTTGGCCGTCGCGCCGCGCTGCTTGGCGCTGGCGCGGCGCTGATCGCGGGCACGGCGCGGGCGCAGGAGGTGTTTCCCTCCCGCCCGATCCGCATGATCATCCCCTTCCCCGCCGGTGGTCCGACCGATGTCTATGCGCGGCTTTATGCTGAGCGCCTGAGCCGCGAATTGGGCCAGGCGGTGGTGACGGAAAATCGCGGCGGTGCGGGCGGCGCGATTGGGTCGCTCGAAGTCTCCCGCGCGCGGGCGGATGGTTATGCGATCCTGTTTGGCACGGCTTCGACCCATGCGCTTTACCCGCTAGTGACGCGCCAGCCGCAATTTGATGTGGTGCGGGATTTCACGACCATTGCGGAATTGGGCGGCGGGCCGCTTTGTTGGCTCGCGCATCCGTCTCGCCCCGCAACGCTCCGTGCATTTCTCGACGCAGCGCGCAATGCGAACCCGCCGCTTTCCTATGGCTCGCCGGGGAGCGGGACCATGATGCATCTTGCGACTGAGTTGCTGAAGCAGCAGGCGGGCGGCGTTGCCATCACGCATGTGCCCTATCGCGGCGCGGCGCCAGCGATGAATGATCTGGTGGGCGGCACCTTGGCGCTTGCAGTCAATACTTTCGGCGGCGGCTCACCTTTGCATCAGGGCGGGCGCGCGCGCATGTTGGCTGTCGCGACTGCGCAGCGCTTGGAAGCCGCGCCCGATGTGCCGACGGTTAATGAGGCACTTGGGTTTACCGGGTTTGAAGCCGTGCTCTGGCATGCTGTCTTCGCGCCCCCTGCCCTGCCGACGCCAATCCTGGAACGGCTTTCGGCGGCGACCAATGCTGCACTCAGTGATCCGGCCTTCCGCGCCAGCCTTGCCGCATCCGGCATCACCGCTTCCGCGCCTGGCACGCCTGCCAGCGCCGCCGCCTTCATCGCTGCCGAGACCGCGCGCTATCGCCCGATTGTCGAGGCCATTCGTCCGGAGCTTGAACAATGACACGCACACTCCGCCTTGCTGGCGCGCAGATGGGACCGAACCAAAAAGCGGATAGTCGGGAAGCGATCCTGGCGCGCATGGTGGCACTTCTGGAACAGGCCGCCGCCGCGGGCGCGAAGATGGTGGTGTTTCCGGAATTGCCGCTGACCACCTTCTTTCCGCGCTGGCTTTTCACTGACCAGGCGGAATTGGACAGTTATTTTGAACGCGAAATGCCAAATCCGCGTGTGCAGCCGCTATTTGATCGCGCGCGTGCGCTCGGTGTTGGGTTTTATCTTGGCTATGCGGAGCTCACACCGCACGGCAAGCGCTACAATACGTCGATCACGGTTGGGCCGGATGGCAGCGTGCTGGGCAAATATCGCAAAATCCATCTGCCTGGCACGGTGGAACCGCGTGTGGGGGATCGCTTCCAGCAATTGGAAAAGCGCTATTTCGAATATGGCGATCTGGGCTTCCCGGCCTTTCGCGGCCCCGATGCCTGGGGCCGGCCCGTGCTTGGCATGTTGATCTGCAATGACCGCCGCTGGCCGGAAGCCTGGCGCTGCTATGGCTTGCAGGGGATCGAATTGATGCTGATTGGCTATAACTCCGCGGCCTATGATCCGATGGGCGGCAATAGCGAAGATCAGTCCTTGCGGACCTTCCATTCAACGCTCGCCGTGCAGGGCAATGCCTATATGAACGCGACCTGGGCGATTTCGGTTGCCAAGGCGGGTGTTGAGGATGGCTCTGGCCTTATTGGCGGTTCGGTCATTGTGGACCCGAATGGCCGGGTGGTGGCGGAAGCCAAGACGCTGGGTGATGAGATCATCGTCGCCGATGTGGATTTCGATGCCTGCCGGCAGGGGAAGGAGAAGATGTTCAACTTCGCCG
>JBIKWX010000240.1:0-5731 GCA_044356095.1 Roseomonas sp. | reverse complement strand
GCGGTCCAAGATGAAGCGCCAGAACCGCGGTACCTTCGTGCTGGATAAGCAGGATGGTGATACCGTGAAGCAGTGGCTGCCCTATGGGCTGGACCGGTAAAGGGAGGGACGCAAAATGGCTCGTGTCAAACGCGGCGTTACCAAGCACGCCCGCCACAAGAAGGTTCTCAAGCTTTCTGAAGGTTATGTCGGCCGGTCCGGCACTGCCTATCGCCCCGCTTTGGAGCGGGTGGAAAAGGCGCTGCAATATGCCTATCGCGACCGTCGCAACAAGAAGCGCGACTTCCGCGGCCTTTGGATTCAGCGCATCAATGCTGCCGTCCGTGAGCATGGCCTGACCTATTCCCGCTTCATCGCCGGCATCAAGGCGGCGGGGATTGAGATGGATCGCAAGGTGATGGCGGCCCTTGCCTTTGACGAACCGGCGGCCTTCGCGGCGCTGGTGGAAAAGGCGAAGGCGGCCGGCGCCGCCTGATTACCGCCGCCCCGGTGATCCGGGGCGGAGACCCAGCATCACGCAAGGGCCGCTTCCTGGCTGAACCAGGGATGCGGCCCTTTGTTCATGTGGACCTGCCATCATGACCGATGATCTTGCCGCCCTTAGGGCCGAAACCGAAGCCGCGATTGCCGCCGCTGCCGATCCGCGCGCGCTGGATGCGGTGCGTGTCGCCGTTCTGGGCAAATCCGGCACGCTGACCGCATTGCTGAAGGGCCTTGGCGCTGTCGCCCCCGAAGCGCGCAAGGAACGTGGTGCCGCGCTGAACCAGGTGAAAGCCGCAATCGAAGCCGCTTTGGACGCGCAACGCGCCGTGGTGGAAGCCCGCGCCTTGGATGCGCGCTTGGCGGCGGAACGCATGGATATATCCCTGCCGCCGCGCCCCTTCGCGCCCGGTACAGCAGCCGAAGGCGGCATCCACCCCATCGCACGCACCATGGAAGAACTGACCACGCTATTCGGCGCCATGGGCTTCAAGGTGGCGGAAGGCCCCGATATTGAAAGCGATTGGCATAATTTCGGCGCGCTCAATATCCCGGATCACCACCCCGCACGGCAGGATCACGATACCTTCTATGTGCCCGCCGTGGATGGCCGCCGGCCAGTGCTGCGCACGCATACCTCACCGGTGCAAATCCGCACCATGCTGACCGAAGCGCCGCCCATTCGCGTGATTGTGCCAGGCCGCACCTATCGCGCGGATCATGACGCGACGCATTCGCCGATGTTCCATCAGGTGGAAGGCTTGGTGATTGATCGGAACATACATCTTGGCCATTTGAAAGGCTGTCTGATTGATTTCCTGCGCGCCTTTTTCGGCATTGCCGATTTGCCGGTGCGTTTCCGCGCTTCCTATTTCCCCTTCACGGAACCTTCCATGGAAGTGGATATCGGCTGGAGCCGCAAAACCGGCGAATTGGGCAAGGGCGGTGATTGGCTGGAGATTTTGGGCTCTGGCATGGTGCACCCGAAGGTGCTGGCAAATTGCGGCATTGATCCGCGCGAATGGCAGGGCTTTGCCTTCGGCATGGGGATTGAACGTATTACCATGCTGAAGCACGGCATTCCTGATCTGCGCCCCTTCTATGAAGCCGATATCCGCTGGCTGAGGCATTACGGTGCCGATCCGCTTTCCCCGCCATCCCTGGTGGAAGGAGTGTAAGGCGATGAAATTCACCCTTTCCTGGCTGAAGGCGCATCTTGAAACAAATGCCACGCTGGAGGAGATCCTGACCGCACTCAACACCATCGGGCTTGAGGTTGAAGGTGTGGAAGATCGCGGTGCAGCACTCGCGAATTTCCGCATTGCTCATGTGGTGGAAGCGGAACAGCACCCCAATGCGGATCGGCTGCGCGCGCTGAAGGTTGATACGGGCGATGGCAAGCTGCTGTCCGTAGTCTGCGGTGCGCCCAATGCGCGCGCCGGCATGAAGGGGGTCGCGGCTTTGCCAGGCGCCTTCATCCCGGGCACTGGCATTACGCTGAAGGCGGGCGAAATTCGCGGCGTGAAATCGGAAGCCATGATGCTCTCGGCCCGCGAAATGGGCCTTGGTGATGATCACAGCGGTATTGTTGATTTGCCGGCGGAAGCGCCGCTCGGCGAAGCCTATGTGCGCTGGGCGGGGCTGGATGACCCGATCATTGAAATCAGCGTGACACCCAATCGCGGCGATGCGCTTTCCGTCCATGGTGTTGCGCGGGATTTGGCCGCTGCCGGGCTTGGGCGTTTGAAGCCGTTGATCTCACCGGCGATCAAGCCCGCCTATGCGTCGCCGCTTGCCTGGGAAATCGCCGATCCGCGTGCCTGTGATTACGTATTGGGCCGCGCCATTCGTGGTGTGAAGAACGGGCCTTCGCCGAAATGGTTGCAGGATTGGCTGACCGCGATTGGCCAACGCCCGATCAATGCGCTGGTGGATGTGACCAATCTTTTCACCTTCGGCCTTGGCCGGCCCTTGCATGTGTTTGATGTGGCGAAGGTGCATGGCAAGACGCTCACGATGCGCATGGCGCGGGAAGGCGAAAGCCTGCTGGCGCTGAATGGCAAGACGTATGAATTGACGCCGGAAGATGGCATCATCGCCGACGCCGCCGGGCCGGAAGCGCTTGGCGGTATTATCGGTGGCGAGGCAACGGGTTGCGATGAAGCCACCACCGAATGCTTCATCGAATGCGCGATTTTCGACCCCGTGCGCATCGCCCTTTCTGGCCGCCGCCATGATGTGCGCACCGATGCCCGCGCGCGGTTTGAGCGCGGTGTGGATCAGGCGCTGCCGCGCTTGGCACTTGATCTCGCAACCCAAGCGATGATCGAGATTTGCGGTGGCGAGGCCAGCGAAGTTGTCGGCGCTGGCCCCGAACCCGCCTGGCAGCGCCAGGCGAGCCTGCGCTTTGAACGGTTGGCTAGTTATGGCGGCGATGATGTGGCGCCGGATCGCGCGGTTGAAATCCTGCAAAGCCTTGGCTTCACCGTGGCCGCGCGGGATGCGGCGCGCGTCACCGTCAATGTGCCAAGCTGGCGCAATGATGTGGCGGGCAAGGGCGCGCTCGCGCAGGCTGCCGAACTCAGCCCGGAACGCGCCAAGGCCGCGGCGGAAGGCTGCGCTGAGATCGAACCGGAATGCGACTTGATTGAGGAAGTGCTGCGGATTCGGGGCCTGAATACCATCGCGCCGGTATCGCTGCCGGTGAGCGGCATCATCCCCCCGCCGGCCTTCACGCCGAAGCAGGCGCGCGCATCCCTCGCGCGGCGCGTGCTGGCAGCGCGTGGCATGCAGGAAGCGGTGACCTTCGCCTTTATGGAATCCAAAACTGCAGCACTATTCGGCGAAACCCCGCCGGCGCTGCGGCTGGAAAACCCAATCGCGGAAGATCTCGATCAGATGCGGCCAACGCCTGTGGCATCGCTGCTGCTGGCGGCGGGGCGCAATGCGGCGCGCGGTTTTGCTGATGTGGCACTCTGTGAAATCGGCGCGGCCTATCAGGATGTGACGCCAGATGGGCAGGCGGCGGTGGCTGCCGGGGTGCGCCATGGCGCCACCCAGCGCCATTGGGCGGAAGCTTCGCGCGGCGTGGATGCCTTGGATGCCAAGGGCGACGCCCTGGCGGTGCTGGCCGCGCTCGGCCTGCCCATGGCGGCCCTTTCCGTCACCGCCGATGCGCCGGGCTTTTATCATCCGGGCCGTTCCGGCCAGGTGCGCCAGGGGCCGAAGACTGTGCTCGCGCGCTTTGGTGAAATCCATCCGCGCGTTTTGGCCGCACTCGACCTGCCCGGCCCGGCGGTAGCGTTTGAGGTGTTTCTGGATGCCATCCCGGAACCCAAGCGCCGCAAGAAAGGCGCGCCTGATTTGCCGGCCTTCCAGCCGCTCCGGCGGGATTTTGCCTTCCTGGTGGATGAGGCTGTGGCCGCCGAGGCGCTGATCCGCGCCGCGCGTGGGGCAGAACGTACGCTGATCACCGATGTCGCGCTGTTTGACCGTTATGCGGGGGATAAGCTGCCAGCCGGCAAGGTAAGCCTTGCCCTGCAAGTCACCATCCAGCCGCGTGAGGCAACGCTGACCGACCCGCAAATCGAAGCCCTGGCGGATAAGATTGTGGCGGCAGTGGCGAAAGCGACGGGGGCCGTGCTCCGCGCCTGACCCCCCTTACCCTGGCAAAGCAGAGGCCCAGCTACCGCGTGTTTGACTTCCGGGCCTGCTGCCTTATCTCCGCCCTAGAAATGCAAGGCGCTACTCCGCGCCCGCACCCCCGGGACCATCATGACTGACACGCCGCTTTCGCTGATCCGCAATTTCTCGATCATTGCCCATATTGATCACGGGAAATCCACGCTTGCTGACCGGCTGATCCAGCAGACCGGCGCCCTTTCCGTGCGCGAAATGAAGGAACAGGTTCTGGATAATATGGAGCTGGAGCGGGAGCGCGGCATCACCATCAAGGCGCAGACGGTCCGCCTGACCTACCCGGCCAAGGACGGCAAGACCTATGTGCTGAATTTGATGGACACGCCAGGCCATGTGGACTTCGCCTATGAAGTCAGCCGGTCACTCGCCGCCTGTGAAGGCTCGCTCCTGGTGGTGGATGCGTCCCAGGGGGTTGAGGCGCAAACACTCGCCAATGTCTATCAGGCGATTGATGCGGGGCATGAGATTGTGCCCGTGCTGAACAAGATTGACCTGCCGGCGGCAGAACCGGATCGCGTGAAGCAGCAGATTGAAGATGTGATCGGGCTTGATACTTCGGATGCGGTGATGATCAGCGCCAAGACGGGCCTGAATATCGAAGGCGTTTTGGAAGCCATTGTGGAAAGGCTGCCGCCGCCCAAGGGCGATGCATCCGCCACCACCAAGGCCTTGCTGGTGGATAGCTGGTATGATGCCTATCTTGGCGTGATTATTCTGGTGCGCGTGAAGGATGGGCATTTGCGCAAGGGCCAGCGCATTCGCATGATGTCATCCGGCGCGGTGCATACCATCGAACAGGTCGGTGTCTTCACGCCGAAGCTGGTGCCGGTGGAAAGCCTCGGCCCGGGTGAAATGGGCTATCTGACCGCTGCCATCAAAACCGTGGCGGATACGAATGTTGGCGATACCATCACGGATGATCGCAACCCAGCCGCCGAGGCTTTGGCCGGCTTCAAGCCCTCCATCCCCGTGGTGTGGTGCGGGCTTTATCCGGTGGATGCGGATGATTTCGAAAAGCTGCGTGAATCGCTCGGCAAGCTCAGGCTGAATGACGCATCCTTCCATTATGAACCGGAAACCAGCGCGGCGCTTGGTTTTGGCTTTCGCTGCGGCTTCCTGGGGCTTTTGCATCTGGAAATCGTGCAGGAACGGCTTTCCCGCGAATTCGATCTGGACCTGATCGCGACCGCGCCTTCGGTTGTGTACAAGGTGCACAAGACGAATGGCGAAATGTTCGAATTGCACAACCCCGCCGATATGCCTGATGGCAGCGTGCTGGATCACATTGAAGAACCCTGGATCAAGGCGACCATCATGTTGCCCGATGATTATTTGGGTTCTGTGTTGGCGCTGTGCAATGAACGCCGCGGGCAGCAGGTGGAACTGACCTATGTCGGCTCCCGCGCCATGTTGGTCTATCGGATACCGTTGAATGAGGTGGTGTTCGATTTCTATGACAGG
Organism: Roseomonas sp.; assembly: GCA_044356095.1. Classification (GTDB taxonomy): domain Bacteria; phylum Pseudomonadota; class Alphaproteobacteria; order Acetobacterales; family Acetobacteraceae; genus Neoroseomonas. Next base: position 91 of record JBIKWX010000240.1, on the reverse strand, counting down.
CTGAAATCGGTCTCGCGCGGTTATGCTTCCTTCGATTACCAGATGGATGGCTATGAGGAAGGCGATCTGGTGAAGATTTCCATCCTGGTGA
>JBIKWX010000026.1:0-18913 GCA_044356095.1 Roseomonas sp. | reverse complement strand
CCCATGCGGGAGATCAGCGTAAGCCGCCCCTTTTCATTGGCCGGGTTCAGGATTTCGGTCAGGCGCACCAATTCATCGGCATCCATGCTGGGGCCGACCTTCATGCCGATGGGGTTCTTCACGCCGCGCAGGAATTCCACATGCGCCCCTTCCGGCTGGCGCGTGCGGTCGCCAATCCAAAGGAAATGCGCGGAACAGGCATACCAATCGCCGGAAGTGGAATCCACCCGCGTCATGGCCTGTTCATAAGGCAACAACAGGCTTTCATGGCTCGTGTAGAAATCAGTCTCCCGCACTTGCGGCAGGTCTGACATGCCGCAGGCCTGCATGAAGGCGAGCGTCTGATCAATCCGCGTCGCGAGGTCCGCATAGCGTTCGGCCAGCGGGCTTCTTTCGACAAAGCCCAGATTCCAGCGATGCACTTCGTGCAAATCCGCATAGCCGCCATTGGCGAAAGCGCGCAGCAGATTGACCGTGCCGGCGGATTGCATATAGGCGAATTCCATCCGCGACGGGTCAGGAATGCGCGATGCCGCATCGAAATCCGGGCCATTGATGATGTCGCCACGATAGGAAGGCAGCGTCACGCCATCACGCGTTTCCGTATCCGAAGACCGTGGCTTGGCGAATTGCCCAGCCATGCGGCCAAGTTTCACGACTGGCGAGGCACCACCAAAGGTCAGCACCACCGCCATTTGCAGCAGCACGCGAAACGTGTCGCGGATCACATTGGCGGTGAAATCGCCGAAGCTTTCGGCGCAATCGCCACCTTGCAGGACAAAAGCCTGGCCATCGCCCGCCCGCGCCAAGGAAGCCTTTAAGCGCCTAGCCTCACCTGCAAAAACCAGCGGGGGAAATCGCGCGATCTTGGCTTCCATTGCGGCCAAAGCCGCCTGGTCGGGATATTCCGGCACCTGCCTGATCGGCATGTTCCGCCATGAATCCGGGCTCCAGCCCCGCGCAGTCATTTCCGCCTATCTCCTTGTTACAAGACGGGGCACAATAAACACGAGCCCGCGCCGAGGGGAAGAGCAGCCGGGCCTGGCGACAGGCATGTGAAGGAAAGGCAAGCCATGGATAGGCAGCAAGATATCGCGATCCGCATGCAGAAGGCAGTGCAGGCGGGGGCCATTCCGGGCCTGGTGCTGGCGCTTGGTGACCGGCATGGCGGTGGCTGGGATGCCGGTTTTGGCAGCCGGGCGCTTGGCAGTGCCGAACTTATGCAGCCCGATGCGGTGTTCTGGATTGCGTCCATGACCAAGGCCATTACCGGCGCGGCGGCGATGATGCTGGTGGAAGCGGGCAAGCTTTCCCTTGATGCGCCGGCGGCGTCACTGGCGCCGGGCATTGGCGCGCTTGGCGTGCTGGAAGGCTTTGATGAGGCCGGCCAACCCAAGCTCCGCCCGGCCAAGCGGCCCATCACGCTGCGCCATTTGCTGACCCATACATCCGGCTATGCCTATGACATGTGGAGCAGCGACATCGCGCGCTTCCGCAAGGCCACCGGCACGCCTGCGATGGGCACCTGCCGCAATGCCGCGCTCGCTTTGCCCCTGCTATTCGATCCGGGTGAGGATTGGAGCTATGGCATCGGCATAGATTGGGCCGGCAAGATGATTGAGGCCGCCACCGGTGAGGCGCTGGGCGCGCATCTGGCGCGGGTGATTTTTGAACCGCTCGGCATGGTGGATACGTCCTTCAAGCTGCGCCCGGATCAAAGGGCGCGGCTGGCGGCCATGCATGGGCGCGGTGCGGATGGCGCGCTTTCCGTCATTCCCTTTGAGGTACCGCAGGAGCCGGAGTTTGAGACCGGCGGCGGCGGGCTTTACGGTACGGCGCGGGATTATTTGGCTTTCGCGCGCATGATCCTGAATGGCGGCAAGCACGGCAAGATCAGGCTGCTGAAGCCTGAGACGGTGGCCGAGATGGCGCGCGACCAGATCGCGCCGCTTTCAGTGCGCCCGATGATTTCCGCGGTGCCGACCGCAACCCGCGATGCGGATTTCTTCCCCGGCATGGCGAATGGCTGGGGGCTGACCTTTCTGGTCAATCGGCGGCCATCGCCGCAGGGGCGGTCAGCGGGAAGCCTCGCCTGGGCAGGGCTTGGCAATACCTTTTATTGGATCGACCCCGGCCGCGGCACGGCGGGAATTTTCCTCAGCCAAATCCTGCCCTTTTTCGACCCGGAGGCGATCAGCCTGTTCCGGGAATTTGAGGGGATGGTGAATGGTGTTTAGCGCCTGATCCTAAAACACCACCACCGATCGGATGGATTTGCCTTCATGCATCAGATCGAAGGCGTCGTTGATTTTTTCAAGCGGCATGGTGTGGGTGATCAGATCGTCAATATTGATCTTCCCTTCCATATACCAATCAACAATCTTCGGCACATCGCTCCGCCCGCGCGCGCCACCAAAGGCAGAACCTTTCCAAACGCGGCCCGTGACAAGCTGGAAGGGGCGGGTTGCGATTTCAGCGCCTGAGGGGGCGACACCGATGATGATGCTCTCACCCCAGCCGCGATGGCAGCATTCCAGCGCCTGACGCATCACCGCGACATTGCCGGTGCAATCGAAGGAAAAATCAGCGCCGCCGCCGGTCAAATCCGTAATCGCCTGCACCACCTTATTCGCGCCGATCTCATTCGGGTTGATGAAATGCGTCATGCCGAATTTGCGCGCCATTTCCTGCTTGGCGGGGTTGATGTCGATGCCGATGATCTTATCGGCACCCACCATGCGGGCACCCTGAATGACATTGAGCCCAATGCCACCCAGGCCAAACACCGCGACATTGGCACCAGGCCAGACCTTGGCAGTGTAGATCACGGCGCCAATGCCGGTGGTCACACCGCAGCCGATATAGCAAATCTTGTCGAAGGGCGCGTCTTCACGCACCTTGGCCAGGGCAATTTCCGGCAGCACGGTGAAGTTCGAAAAAGTGCTGCACCCCATATAGTGAAACACCGGCTTGCCGGGCGCCGTGGTTTCGCAGCGAAAGCGGCTGGTGCCATCGGGCATCACACCCTTGCCCTGGGTTGCGCGGATGGAGGTGCAAAGATTGCTCCGCCGGCTGAGACACGTTTTGCAAGCGCGGCATTCGGGGGTGTAGAGCGGGATCACGTGATCACCAGGCTTCACGCTGGTCACACCCGCTCCGATTTCGCGCACAATGCCAGCGCCTTCATGGCCGAGGATGGCGGGGAAAAGCCCCTCAGAATCCAGCCCATCCAGCGTGTAGGAATCCGTGTGGCAAACGCCGGTCGCCATGATTTCGACCAGGACTTCTCCAGGCTTCGGCCCATCCAGATCAACGGTTTCGATGGAGAGCGGCTTCTTCGCTTCCCAAGCCACAGCGGCGCGCGTTTTCATCGGGCGGGGTTCCTCTTTGCTGACGTGAAAGCAGTTTGCACGGCTTGGCGATGCGGTGGAAGCCTTAGGCGGGCACGGCTTGAGGTGCCGTGCGCGCGCCCGCATCACGGGGCAAAGCCATGGCAGCGGCCAGCATCACAAGCCCAAGGACGGCCAGCGTCAGAAACAGCGCCGGCGCGCCACCTGCCGCATCGCCATAGGCCCAGGCGACCAGATTGACGCCAAGCGGCGCCGCGACAAACCCCATGGCAAATTTCAGCCCGAAAGCCAGGCCGCGCCGCTTGCCCGATGAATAGCGCGCCAGCAGCAGGTTTTCGACCGGCGCCGCAAAATCAAACATGAAGCCAATCACCACCGCGACCAGCAGCGCCCAGGCCCCGCCAAACCAGGCGGCAAGAAACATCAGGGGCAGCTTGATCAGGAAGGTTGCCACATAAAGCGCCTTCATCGGCATGCGATCCGCAAGCCGCCCGCCAATCAATTGCCCGGCACTGCCCATCAGCATGGTTGCACCCACAATCAGCCCAAGCTCGGCAGCGCGGGCGGGGTCAAGATGCAGCATATCACTGACCCATTTCGGCAGCGCTGTGGAATAGGCAGTGTAGGAAATTGACCCGAGCATGAAGGTGATCGCCAGCACGATCAGCACGCCCCAGGGAATACGCGCGGCCTCGGATGCCGCAGCAGCCTGCGCCGCTTCCTGCCCAGGCTGGTGATTGCTGGCAGCAACGCGGCCCGTGATAAGGCAAAACAGCAGCGCAAGCCCCGCGATGATGGTGATGATGCCGGGAATAATCATCGCCATGCGCCAGCCGGCGATCTCCGCGAGGCCACCGGCAATAACGGCAGCGCAGGCGACGCCAATGCTGCCCGCAATGCCCAAAATACCCATCAAACGCCCACGCGCATCGGGCGGCGCGGTCATGGAAACCCAGGCGAGTGCCACCGGATGATAAATCGCGCCAAAGCCGCCCAGCAGCGCGAGTGCCAGGCCCATTTCCGCACTATCGGTCACCGTTCCGGCGATGATGGAAGCGCACCCGATACCCAGGAAAAACACCGTCATCATGCGCGCATGGCCAAAGCGATCCGCAAGCCAGCCGGCCAGCGGCGCCCCAACACCGATCATGGCGGCACCCAGCGTCCAAAGCGCAATGATTTCCGCATAGGGTCTTTGCCAAATCGCTTCCAGAATAACGGCAAGCGTCAGGAACAAGCCCGTCAGCACATGATGCAAAAAATGCCCCGCCGAGGCGAAGCCGATGATCAGGCGCTGCGCGGGCTGCATCACACGCCCACCACGCGCGTGCGGGTGCGCAATGTCACGAATTCCTCGGCCGCCGTTGGATGAATGCCGATGGTGCGATCAAAATCCTGCTTTGTGGCGCCCATCACCACGGCAATGCCGATCCCTTGCATCATCTCGCCGGCGTCTTCGCCGATCATATGCGCGCCGAGGATTTTTTGCGTACGCTGGCAGACCACCAGCTTCATCAGCGTCTTGCGGCCTTCGCGCTTGCTGATGGTGTGGCGCATCGGCGTGAAGCGCGTGACATAGATATCAGCGGGGCCGCGCTTGGCGGCTTCCTGTTCCGTGATGCCCACCGTGCCAATGGGCGGGTTCATGAAGACTGCGGTGGGCACGTTTTCATAACTCACGCGGCGCGGATTATTGCCGAACAGCGTATCGGCAAGCGCATGACCAATGGCCGTTGCCATGGGTGTGAGGTTCACGCGGTCCAGCACATCGCCAATGGCATAAATATGCGGCTGGCTGGTGGCGTGATTCTCATCCACCGCAATCACGCCATTCTCCGCCAGCTTCATGCCGACCTTATCCAGCCCAAGCCCGGCGGTGGCCGGTTTGCGGCCGGTGCAGAAAAACACCGCATCAACCACCTGCGTCGAGCCATCGCAAAGATGCAGCACGCGTTCCGCACCACGCGCTTCAATCCGCGTTGGGGTGACGCCGGCATGGCAGGCAATGCCCTGCGCCACCAGGGCTTCGGCGGCGGCGCTGCGAATATCCTCATCAAAGCCGCGCAGCGGCAGGGGCGCGCGATGCACCAGCGCAACCTCCGCCCCCAGCCCCCTCAGGATGCATGCGAATTCTACCGCGATATAGCCAGCGCCCAGAACCGCGACGCGCTTGGGCAAAGCCTTCAGCGTGAAAAGATCATCGGAAATCAGCCCAAGCTCCGCACCTGGAATATCAAGCCGGGTGGCGACGCCACCGACCGCGATGATGATCCGTTCCGCCGTCACGCGCTTGCCGCCGACATCAAGCGTATGCGCATCCAGAAAGGTTGCTCGCGCATCAAAGGAAGTCACACCTGCATTGCCCAGCAAGCGGCCATAAATCCCCGAAAGCCGCGCCACTTCGGCATCGCGCGCGGCGGCGAGCTTCGCCCAATCATGCCCATGGGTCTCGATGGACCAGCCAAAAGCCGCCGCATCTTCCGCCCAGGCGCCATATTCGGCGGCATTCACCATGATCTTCTTCGGCACGCAGCCGACATTGACACAAGTACCACCCCAGAAGCGTTCTTCCGCTACACCGACGCGCGCGCCATGCCCGGCCGCGATACGCGCCGAACGCACCCCGGCCGAGCCGCCACCAATCACGAAAAGATCAAAATCATAAGCCATGGGAACCTCAAGAAAACTGGTCAGACGGGACGTTTCGGCACAACAACGCGCACGGTGAAAATCTGCACCGGCTCATCATCTTGGTTAAAGGTGGTATTGCGCATCAGCGCCGAACCGCGATCCGGGCGGGAACGCGAAGGTGCCACTTCCAGCACCTCAATTTCCACGCGGAGCGTGTCACCAGGATAGACTGGCTTGGTCCATTGAATCTCGCCGCCACCACCGACAATACCGCCGGAAATGCCACCAATGGCCTGCACCACCATGCGCATCGTCATGCCCGCGGTGTGCCAACCACTCGCGGCCAAGCGCCCAAACAGCGGATGTGCGGCGCCCGCTTCCTCATTCATATGGAAGGGCTGCGGATCGTAAAGCGCGGCGAAGCGCTTCACTTCCTCGGCATCCACCGTGACTGAGCCCGCGGTAAAGCGCCGGCCCGGAAACAGATCCTCCAGATAGATCGCGGCGGTCACGTGCCGATACCACCAAGGGCGAGGTATTTCACTTCCAGATATTCCTCGATCCCCATATGGCTGCCTTCGCGCCCAAGGCCCGATTGCTTGAAGCCGCCAAAGGGCACCTCAGCCGTGGAGATGATGCCTTCATTAATGCCGACAATGCCGTATTCTAAAGCTTCCGCCACGCGGAAGATGCGCCCGACATCGCGGGCGTAGAAATACGCCGCCAGACCAAATTCCGTATCATTGGCAAGTTTGATCGCTTCCTCTTCTGTCTTGAAGCGGAATAGCGGCGCAACCGGGCCGAAGGTCTCCTCACCGAAAATCTTGGCACCGCGCGGCACATTGGCAAGCACTGTCGGTTCAAAGAAATTGCCACCGCGCGCATGGCGCTTGCCGCCGGTAATGATGCTGGCACCTTGCGCCAAAGCATCGGCGATATGTTCTTCAACCTTGGCGACCGCATCGGCATTTATCAGCGGGCCTTGCGTCACACCTGGTTCCATCCCCGGGCCAACCTTCAAGCCCTCAACCGCCGTTTTCAACTTGGCGGCGAAGGCCTCATACACACCATCCTGCACCAAAAGCCGATTGGCACACACACAAGTCTGACCCGCATTGCGATACTTGGACGCCATCGCCCCCGCAACCGCCGCATCCAAATCCGCATCATCAAACACGATGAAGGGCGCATTGCCGCCCAATTCCATCGAGGTCTTTTTCACCGTCGCCGCGCATTGCGCGAGCAATACGCGCCCGACTTCGGTGGAGCCGGTGAAAGACAGCTTGCGGATGATCGGGTTGCTGGTCAGTTCCTTCCCTGTCTCCCCGGACGGTCCGGTAATGACATTGCACACGCCTGAAGGCATACCGGCGCGTTCCGCCAAAACCGCCAAGGCCAATGCGGAAAACGGCGTTTGTGACGCGGGGCGAATGACACCCGTGCAGCCAGCGGCCCAACCCGGCCCGGCCTTGCGTGTGATCATGGCCGCAGGGAAATTCCACGGCGTGATGGCAGCGAAAACACCAATCGGCTCCTTCGTCACCAGAATCCGCCGGCCCTTGGCATTTTGTGGAATCGTCTCGCCTTGCACGCGGCGGCCTTCATCGGCGAACCATTCAATGAAGGATGCGGCATAAACGACTTCGCCCTTGGCTTCAGCGAGTGGCTTGCCTTGTTCCGCCGTCATGATCGCGGCCAGATCATCGGCGTTTTCATGCATCAGCGCGGCGATCTTGTGCAGGATCACAGCGCGATCTTTCGCCAGCATCGCGCGCCAGGCCGGCCAGGCGGCATTGGCGGCTTCAATGGCGCGGCGCGTCTCGGCCTGCCCCATCGCGGGCACTTCGCCAATCACCTCACCAGTCGCGGGGTTGCGCACGGCAATCGTCTTGCCGCTATCCGCCTGCACCCAGGCGCCGGCGATGTAATTCGCCTGACGGAACAGGGCCGGGTCCTTCAAGGGCAGCTTCGTGGTGGCGTCGAGCATCTGGGTCCTCCTGGGCTTTGCGCCAGAATAGGCTGAAACAGCGCGTTTTCCCAAGCCTTGCGCGCGCGGGCTTGCGCTCCTGCCCCGGCGGGCCATGATCGGCCCATAAAACCCTAGGAACGCCCAAATGGATGCCACCCATGACCCCGGCCTGAAAAGCTGGGTCGCCACCGCCAATCAGCCGGGGCAAGATTTCCCGATCCAGAACCTGCCCTTCGGCATTTTCAGCCGCGCCGGGGAAGCGCCGCGCGGCGGGGTCGCGATTGGTGAGATGATTCTGGATCTGCGCGCCGCGCTCAGCGCTGGCCTGCTTTCCGGCGCCGCTGCGGAAGCCGCCGCGGGCCCAAGCCTGAATGCGCTGATGGCGCTGGGCCGGGGCGCATCGGCGGGTTTGCGCGCAGAGATTTCGGCGCTGCTTGCGGCAGGCTCATCCGCCGAAGCCCTCGCCGGGCGCATCCTGGTGCCGATGCGTGATGCGCAACTGCACATGCCTGCAACAGTCGCAAATTTTTCGGATTTCATGGCGAGTTATGATCACTGCGCCCGGCTTGGTGTGCGGCGCGATCCGAAGAACCCGCTGCCCCAGGCCTTCCGCCATTTGCCGGTTGCCTATCATTCCCGCGCGAGTTCTGTCCGCGTGAGTGGCGAGGATGTGATCCGCCCACATGGTCAATGGGCGCGGAGCGATGGCGAAGTGCGCTTCGGCCCGTCGGAGGCGATGGATTACGAATTGGAATTGGCGATCTGGATCGCGGGCGAAAACAAGCTCGGCACGCCAATCACGATGGCTGAGGCCCCCAAGCGCATCTTCGGCTTCGGGCTTTTGAATGATTGGTCCGCACGCGATATCCAGCGTTGGGAAATGCCGCCGCTTGGACCGTTTTTGGCGAAGAGTGTTTCAACCTCCATCTCGCCCTGGGTGATTACGGCGGAAGCGCTGGAACCCTTCGCGAAGGCGGCGCCGGCGATTGAACCACCGCCTTTGCCCTATCTGGATAGCGCCTGGAATCGCGCGGCGGGTGCGCTTGGCATTCGCATGCAGGCCCTGCTGGTGACGGCCAAGATGCGCGCGGCAAATGCCGCACCCGCGCTGCTGACCGATACGGAATTCGCCCGCATGTATTGGACGGCAGCGCAAATGGTGGCGCATCACGGCACCAATGGCTGCAATCTGCTGCCCGGCGATTTGCTCGGCAGCGGCACAGTTTCCGGGCCGGAAGATACCGCCGCCGCCTGTCTGGCAGAGCTTGGCCTCGCCGGCCCCATCACGCTGCCCAATGGCGAAACCCGCCGCTGGCTGCAGGATGGTGATGAGGTGATTTTCCGCGCCCGCGCCGAAGCGCCCGGCGCGGTTGGTATCGGCTTTGGCGAATGTCGCGGCGCCATTGCGCCGGCCATTGCCTGGCCTGTTTGATTTTACAAAAAGGAGGAACCCATGCCCCGTCGCATCGTTGATATCTCTGTGGCACTGAAGGCCGGCATCATCAGTGACCCGCCGCATGCGCTGCCCAAGATCGAATATCTGGATCATCACATGACCGCCCCCGCCATGGCGAAGGATTTCGGCATCAGCGTGGATCAATTGCCCGAAGGTGAATATGCGGCGATTGAGCGCGTGCAGATCAGCACCCATAACGGCACGCATATTGACGCGCCTTATCATTATTTCAGCCGCATGAATGAAAGGCTGGTACCGGGGGGCGAGCCTTCCTGGCGGATTGACGAAGTGCCTTTGGACTGGTGCCTGCAGCCAGGCGTGAAGCTCGATTTCCGGCATTTTGAACATGGCTATGTCGCGACGGCGAATGATGTACAGGCAGAATTGAAGCGTATCGGCCATACGCTGAAGCCGCTTGAAATCGTGGTGGTGAATACCGCCGCCGGCGCGCGCTATGGTGAGGATGATTACATCCATTCCGGCTGCGGCATGGGCAAGGAAGCGACCCTTTGGTTGTTGGAACAAGGCGTGCGCGTGACCGGTACCGATGGCTGGTCCTGGGATGCGCCGTTTTCACTGACCAAGAAAAAGGTCGCGGTGACCGGCGATGTTTCCTTGATCTGGGAAGGCCATCGCGCGGGGCGGGAGATTGGCTATTGCCACATCGAGAAACTTTCGAACCTGGATAAGCTGCCACCCAGCGGCTTCACCATTTCCTGCCTGCCCGTAAAAGTGCATCGCGGCTCTGCGGGCTGGACCCGCGCTGTTGCGATTTTTGAAGAATAGGGGGGAAGCCATGCCGCGCCGTTTCATTGATATTTCGGTGGCCTTGAAGGGCGGAATCGCGTCCGACCCGCCGCATATGCTGCCCGAGATCGAGTATCACGACCATCACATGACCGCGCCGCGTCTCGCGCAGGAATTCGGCATCAGCGTGGATCAATTGCCCGAAGGCCAATTTGCGGCGCGCGAAGTGGTGCGCATCACAACGCATAGCGGGACGCATCTCGATTCGCCCTATCACTTCTTCAGCCGCATGAATGAACGGACCGTACCGGGCGGTGAGCCTTCCTGGCGCATTGATGAAGTGCCGCTGGATTGGTGCTTTCAGCCCGGCGTGAAGCTCGATTTCCGGCATTTTCCGGATGGCTATGTCGCGACACCTGGCGATGTGCAGGCGGAATTACAGCGCATCGGCCATACGCTCAAACCGCTGGAAATCGTTGTCGTGAATACGCGCGCGGCCAGCCGATACGGGCAGGATGATTTCATCCATAGCGGCTGCGGCGTTGGCAAGGCGGCAACGCTTTGGCTGCTGGAACAAGGCGTGCGCGTGACGGGTATTGATGGCTGGTCCTGGGATGCGCCGTTTTCACTGACGAAGAAAAAGGTGCAGGAAACCGGAGACACCTCGCTGATCTGGGAAGGCCATCGCGCGGGGCGTGAGATTGGCTATTGCCACATGGAAAAACTTACGAATCTGGAAAGCCTGCCGCCGGATGGCTTCATGATTTCCTGCTTCCCCGTGAAGGTGCATCGCGGTTCCGCCGGCTGGACGCGTGCTGTAGCGATTATTGACGAGTGATGCCGATGAAGCGCCTGTTCTTCCTTGCCCTGCTGCTGATCCCCATCACCGCCAAGGCTTTTCCGGATCGGCCAGTCACCATAATCAACCCCTATGCCACCGGCAGCAGCACCGATGCCGCAGCGCGCGCCTTGGCTGAGGCTTTCACGCGTGACTTCGGGCAGAATTTCGTGGTGACCAGCCAATCCGGCGCTTCCGGCGTGGTCGGGATGCGCGCCTTGATGGCCGCGGCACCTGATGGGCATACGCTCGCCTATTCACCGCTGGTGCCGCTCGCGTTCCAGCCGCATCTGGTGCGCAATACCGGGCTTGGGCCCGATGCCGTGGCGCCTGTCTGTAACGTCACCGAAAACATCCTCGGTATCATGGTGAAGGCCGATAGCCCCTGGCGGACGCTGCCCGATATGGTGGTGGCAGCGAAGCAGCGTCCCTTGAGCTATGGTTCTCCCGGGCCGAATTCCGCACCGTTTCTTGGCGTGCATCGCGTGCAGTCCGCCGCTGGCGGGCAATGGACGCATGTGCCCTTTCGCGGCGATGGCGCGTCACTGACCGAAGTAATCGCTGGGCGCTTGGATTTCGCAGCTATTGTGGTGGCATCAGGCGTACCCATGGCGCGGGCGGGGCAGACGCGCCTGGTTGCAGTATTCTCCGAAGGGCGCCACCCGGCCTTTCCCGATGTGCCGACCGCGCGCGAACAAGGGATTGATGCCTTCCAACCTTCCTATGCGGCGTTATGGGCCACACGCGGCACGCCGGAACCGATCCTGGATCGCTTGCAGGAAGCCTGCCGTCGCGCGATGGAAACCGACGGTTTTAGGCGCTTCGCGGAAAACTGGGGCGCCGTGCCGCAATTTCGCGGGCGGGCGGAACTGGGGCGCTTGCTCGCTTCTGAATATGAAGCAACCGGCAAGGCGTTTCGCGAATTGGGCGTGCAGCCGGAATAGGGGCTGCAACGCGCGCCTTGTCGCCGCGTCCCTAATCCCGAATCACCTTGGCCGCGCAGAGGCTTTCATATCGCGCGGCGCCGAGCGCGGCCCTCAAAATCTCAGAATTATGCTCGCCGAGCTTCGGCGCCGGTCGGGCGAGTATCCCCGGTGTTGCGGAAAGCCGTGGCACCATCCCGTGCATGGGCAGCCAGCCGCCTGGCATATCGGCGTCGGGCACTTCAATCAGCGCCTCGCGCTCAATGGCGTAGGGGTCTTTATCCAGCATTTCGGTATCCATGATGGGCCCGATGGTGACACCGGCCTTGTCGAAATGCGCGAGGTTTTCGGCCAGGTCGCGGGCGCCGATGAAGGCCCCGATGATGGCATCAAGTTCCTGCCAATTTTTCACGCGGGCAGGGTTATTGGCGAAGCGCGGATCGGTAATCAGCGCCTCCTGCCCGATGGAGCGCAGCAGTTTTTCGGTCATGCCTTGGGTTGAGGCGGAAAGGCAGACCCAGCCGCCATCCTTGGTGCGATAGGCGTTGCGGGGGGAGGTGTTTGTGCTGCGACTGCCGGTGCGGGGCTTGCGTTTGCGTGTCAGGCGCCAATTGGCGATTTGTGGTTCCAATACGCTGAAGAGTGGTTCGAAGAGCGAGATATCAATTACCTGTCCTTGGCCTGTGGCCTCCGCATGGCGCAGAGCGATCATGGCGGCGGCGGAACCGTAAAGCCCGGCATAGGCATCGCCCATGAACATGGGCGGCAGCACGGGTTCGCGGTCTTCAAAACCATTGATGGCGGCGAAGCCCGAATAGCCTTCGACCAGGGTGCCGAAGCCTGGCTTGTGGCGGTATGGCCCGTCCTGTCCCCAGCCGGAGACGCGCGCGATGACGAGGCGCGGATTGGCGGTGAGCAAGCTTGCGGGATCAAGCCCCATGGCTTCCAGCACGCCGGGGCGGAAGCTTTCCACCAGCATGGCGGCGCCCTGGGCCAGCGCGCGCACAGCGGCGATGCCCTCGGGGCTTTTCAGGTCTAGGCAGACGCTTTTCTTGTTGCGGCAAATGGTCTTCCAACTTGTCTCGATGCCGCCGACGCGCCAGGCGCGGAGTGTATCGCCTTCGGGCGGTTCCACCTTGATGACTTCCGCGCCGTGATCAGCAAAAACCTTGGTCAGGATATTGCCGGCGACAAGGCGTGAGAGGTCAATGACACGCACGCCATCCATGGCACCTTTGGCGGTGGGGTCGAAGTTCTTGCGGTGCATTTCGGCCATGGGGTCAGTCCAATTTAATGTTGGCGGCGGTAGCGACTTCGCGCCAACGGGCAAGTTCAATGCGAAGGATGTCGGTAAAGGCTTGCGGTGTTGCGGGTGATGGGCGCGCACCTTCGGTTTGCAACAGCTTCGCCATTTCCGGATCGGCGAGGGCGGCATTGGCCTCCGCGTTCAGGCGCGTGAGGATTTCGGGCGGCAGGCCGCGCGGCGCGAAAAGCCCCCACCAGATATCGCTTTCATAATCAATGCCGGCTTCCTTGACGGTGGGGCCGGGGGGTGAGCCATCGGGCGCACCTGGCGCGGTATAGGCCAAAAGCCGCACGCGGCCTTCGCGCACCACGCCGGCCGCACTTGGCATGGTGGTGATCAGCACGGGGATGTGGCCCGCGACCAAATCCGTGACGGCGGGCGGCATGCCGCGATAGGGCACGTGGTTCATTTTGATACCGGCGCGCAGGCAGAAATACTCGGTGACAAAGTGATTGATTCCGCCGGGGCCGGAGGAACCATAGTCAATCGCGCCCGGCCTTTCGCGCGCCATACGCACAAGGTCTGTCACGCTGCGCGCCGGGAAATCCGGATGCACCAGCACAATGAAGGGCGAGCGCGCGAGCAAGGCGACGGGGGTGAAATTCTCCAAAACGCCCCAGGGCACGCGTTGCGTGATGGAGGTGGTCGCGAAGGAGGATGACGAGACCATCAGCGTATAGCCATCCGCCGGTGCTTGCGCGACGGCGGTGGCGCCAATTGCACCACCTGCTCCGGCGCGGTTTTCAATCACCACCGGCTGGCCGAGGCGCGCTTGCAGACGCTCGGCCAAGGGGCGGGCGACGACGTCGTTGGAACCACCGGGCGGGAAGGGCACGACGATACGCACCGGGCGGGTGGGCCAGGGCGCCTGGGCAAGTGCGGGGGCGGCAAGCAGGCTTGCGGCGGCAGCCAGCAAAAGGGCGCGGCGGGGCAGGGCAGGGGGCATGATTGGGTCTCCCGGAAGGCTGGATCGCCAGTTTCGCCCATTGTAGCGCTTCTGCGAAGCGGGCTTGCCCCTATTCAGCCGGGGCAGCATTGGCCATCATGGATCGTTCAAGAAGGATTCTCGTCAGCCATGGCCAATGATAGGCCCTTCAGGGAATGGCCCTTGGATCAGCTCGCCGAGCATGCGGCGCAGCATAAGGGTGATCGTGTCCTGCTGTCCCAATTATTGATCGAAACGGAACGCCGCCCCGGCGCGCGTGCGAAGCTGATTGCGCGGCGGATTGAAAATGCGCTGGCCAATATCCTGACCAAGCTGCCAGGCCGTGGCGCCCCGCCCGAGGAAATGCGCCGCTATCTTGCGATTGCTGCGGAAGAAATCGCGGTGCTGCGCAAGCGGGTGGCAGATGCCGAAGCGGAACTCAAGCAACTCAAGGAAACGCCGGCGGATGCAAGCCAGCATGCGCGGGTCTATCTGGCGCCCAATGCGCCGCTGTGGTTAATCGTGGAAGTGCGCCGCGCCTTTCGGCGACGTTATCACCCTGATCGGCAGACCGATCCCGAAAAACGCCAGAATGCCGAGGAAATCTTCAAGCGCGCCGAGGAGGTGTTTGAAAACCTCCAAGGTCGCGAAGAAACCTGAAGAAGCGCCGTTACCCCAGCGCCTTGGCGGCGGCCAATACCTCGGCCGCATGCGCATCTGGCTTCACCTTGCGCCAGATTTTCGCGATCTTGCCATCGGCGCCGACCAGAAAGCTCGAACGCTCCATGCCCATATATTTCTTGCCATACATGGATTTTTCCACCCAAACGCCATAGGCCTCAGCGGTCTTGTGTTCCGGGTCGGACGCCAGCGGAAACTCAAGCCCGTATTTTTTGGCGAATTTTTCAATGGGCGGCATGGCGTCGGGCGACACGCCAATCACGGTCAGGCCAAGCTTGCCAAGCTGGGGCAGCGCTTCCTGCACGCCGCAAGCCTGCTTGGTGCAGCCGGGCGTATCGGCCTTGGGGTAGAAATACAGCAGATAGGGCTTGCCCTTGAGGCTGGCTGAAGAAACCTCCCGCCCGTTGCTCGCCGCCATTTTGAAGGCGGGTGCCTTTTTGCCTTCGGCCAATTCGCTCATGAAGGATTCCCCTGTTCCAGCCGGCCAAGCCGGGCTTCGAAAACCTGGCGCACCAAGGCTGCGCTGGCTTCCATCTGTGCGCGGAGCCCCGGAAGGTCAACGGGTGGGGAGGCGCAAAGCGGGCCGGCCACGCGCAACACGGCAGAAGCGGCGGGCTCGGGCAAGGTGGCGTCTCGCCAGGGGCCAAGCGTCAGGCGCAGAATGCCACTGATGCCGCGCCAGAGCCGCTCAGCGGCGATCAGCGCTTCTGCTTCGCGGTCCTCCAGCGCGCCGATTTTTGCCAGATTGGCAATGGCGATGCGCGTGGTGGTGGCCAGTACCTCCGGATGGCGCGGCGCGCGATGCAATTGCAGCGCCTGGGCGATGAATTCCACCTCCACCAGCCCGCCGGGGCTGAGTTTGACATCCCATGGCCCATCGCCCGGCAATTCGCGCAGCATGCGCTGGCGCATGGCAAGCGCATCGGGAATGGCGGTCTTGGCCTTTTCGGGGTTGGACAAGGCGGCGCGAATGGCAGCGCCGATGCGGCGTGACAGCGCCGGGGGTCCCGCCACCACACGGGCGCGGGTCAGCGCCATGCGTTCCCAGCTCCAGGCATCTTCCGCCTGATAGCGCTGGAAGGCAGCAAGCGAGACCGCGACTGGCCCCTTCGATCCGGAAGGCCTGAGGCGCATATCCACCTCATATAATTTGCCCTCAGCACCGGGGGCAGTGATGGCGCCGACCATTTGATGCGCAAGGCGGGTGAAATACTGAATGCTGGGCAAGGGACGAATTGCGGCGGCGCCACGCTTGGCCTTGGCTTCGCTGGTCTCAGCTTCGGTTGCGTGATCATAAACCAGGATCAGATCAAGATCAGAACCGGGCAGCATTTCCCGCCCACCGAGCTTGCCAAGCGCTACTACCGCAAGCTGCCCGCCCTTCACCACGCCATGCCGCGCGGCGAATTCGGCGGTCACATGCGGCAGCAGGGATGAAATGGCGGCATCGGCCAGGGCGCTGCGCGCTTCGCCCGCCGCATCGGGGTCTATGGCGCCTTCCAGGGTTGCGGCGTCAATGTCGAATTTGCCTTCTTGTACCAGACGGCGGGACGCTTCCATTGCCTCCTCGAAATAGCGCGCTTCCTTGACCAGCGCGGGCAAGGCAGACGCCGCGCTGCCAATGCCGCCGCCTGCGCCCACCAATAGCCCTTCAAGCGCTGCGGTGTGATGCGCCAAATGATCGGCCAATTGCGGCGCGGCGCCCAGAATGCCGGCAAGCCGATCCAGCATCGGCGGATTGCGATGCAAAAGGCTCAAGACCTGCACCCCCGTCGTCAGCCGGCCAAATAGCGCATCCAGGCGCATCAGCGCTGCATCGGGATCACGTTGCTTGCCAAAGGCTGCCAGCAGGCTTGGCATCAGCGCGGTTAGCAATTCGCGCGCGCGTTCGCTGCGAATGGCGCGCGCATGGCCGTGATGCCAGCCACGCACGGTGGCGGCGATGCTGCCCGGATTGGCGTAGCCCATGGCGCGAAGTGTGGCGATGGTGGCGGGATCATCCTCCACACCCGTGAAAACCAAATCGCCCTGCACGGTATCGGCAGCGAGTGTCGGTTCGGCTTCAAACATGCGCCCGTAATGCTGTTCCACGCGGCGCAAATGATAGGCGAAATCCTCGGCAAAACTGGCGCTGTCATTGTAGCCAAGGAAGGAGGCGATGCGCGCGATCCCTTCCTCATCTTCGGGTAGCCGATGCGTCTGGCGATCCGCCACCATTTGCAGCCGATGTTCAAGGCGCCGCAGGAAACCATAGGCATCGGCCAAATCCGCCGCCGCGCGACGTTCGATCTTGCCGGCGCCAGCCAGGGCGGAAAGCGCGCCGAGTGTGGTCGGGTCGCGCAGCGCAGGATCGCGCCCACCCCAGATCAATTGCAGCACCTGCGCCGTGAATTCGATTTCGCGAATGCCGCCCCGGCCCAGCTTCACATCATGCCCGGCCAATTGCACCGTATCATGCGCGCCCTTGGCCCCCTTATGCGCATGGATTTGCCGCTTGATGGAATGGATATCCGCCACGGCCGCGAAATCCAGGTAGCGGCGCCAGATAAAGGGCCGGATTTCGCGCAGGAAAGCATCCCCCGCCGCACGGTCCGCCGCCACAGGCCGCGCCTTGATCATGGCAGCGCGTTCCCAATTTTGGCCCATGCTTTCGTAATAGGCGATGGCCGCAGGGATCGAGACCGCCAAGGGCGTCGCCGCCGGATCGGGCCTCAGGCGCAGATCGGTGCGGAACACATAACCATCGGCAGTGCGTTCTTCCATCAGCCGCACCAGATCACGCGCGATGCGCACATAAATCGCCTGGGCGCGATCCGGGTCTTGCACGGCGGCCGGATCGTAAAGCACCATCAGATCAACATCGGATGAGTAGTTCAGCTCCCGCGCGCCAAGCTTGCCCATGCCAAGAATGACCAGGCCAGATTGCCGCCCGATGGCTTTCGCATCTGTCCGGCTGCCACCTGTGTGGCGCAAATCGCCCCGCGCCGCGGCATCGCGGAGCAAATGCGCGCAGGCGGTATCAATGCTGAGCTCCGCCAATTCGGACAGCGCCCCGGTCACGCGATCCAGCCCCCAAAACCCGCGAATATCGGCAAGCCCCGCCACCAAAGCGCCCTGGCGCTTGGCCTGGCGGAGCAGCGCCGCCAAGGCCGGGCGCGATGTCGCGGGGTCCAGGCGCAGCAGCGGGTCTATGGCGCGCGCAAATGCCTCATCCGGACCACGTTCGGCCATGAAAAGCAGGGTGGGTGACTCCCGCACCGCCAAATCGGCTAAATAGGGGCTATGACCACCAAGCGCTTCCAGTATCGCAGCACCCTCCGCGCTTTCGGCAAAGCGGCGTTCCGCCCCCCCCTTCTCGGCGAAATGCGCCTGGGCGAGGGCGGCGGCGGCCTTGTCGAATCCGCGCGGCAGGGGGAAAGCTGCTGTGACAGGGGTCATGGGGGAATAGGGAAAGAGTGAGGCGGGTCGCAGGTCAAGCGGGGCGAGGGCTGAAGCTGCTCGCCAGGGTCTGCCTGACCCTGACGCTCCTGGCTGGGCTGGCGCTTGGCGGGGTGGTCTGGCGGCTGGAACAGGGGCCCATCAGCCTGCCCTGGTTGGCCCGCAAGGCCGAAAGCCTGGCCAATCAGGCGCTGACTGATCAAAGCATCGGGATTGGCGCGGCGGAGATTTCCTGGGCGGGCTGGCGCGAAGGGCATCGTTCGCCGATTGCGGTGCGTTTTTCCGATATAAGCCTTTCTGACAAGGGTGATGGGCTGATTGCGGTGCTGCCGCGGGTGGATGCCTCGCTGTCTGCGGGTAGCCTGCTGCGCGGGCATATCGCGCTGCGGGGGCTGGAATTGCGTGGGCTTGGCCTGCTCGCGAAGCGTGACAAGGCGGGCGCGCTCTCGCTTGGGCTGGCCGGCGCGCCAAGGGCTGAGGGTGCGGCCCCGCCGGGCGCAGAGCTTGAAGCCCTGACCGAGATCATCACCGCTTGGCTGGCGCCGCCCACCGAAGAAACGGCGCTATCGGCCATCCGCCGCATCGCCCTTTTGGATACCAGGCTGGCGCTGTCCGATGAGGCTTCCGGGCGGGTGGTGAGCGCCAATCT
>JBIKWX010000239.1:0-5747 GCA_044356095.1 Roseomonas sp. | reverse complement strand
CGCGCGGCTTGGCCGCAGCCTCGCGATCCGTGAAGTGGATAGCGGTTCCTGCAATGGCTGCGAATTGGAAGTGAATGCGCTGCAGAATGTCGCCTATGATCTGGAACGCTTCGGGCTGCGTTTTGTTGCTTCCCCCAAACATGCCGATGTCCTGCTGGTGACAGGCCCAGCTTGCCTCAATATGCGCGAAGCCCTGGAACGTGCGCTGGCGAGCACGCCTGAACCGCGCTGGGTGGTGGCAGTGGGTGATTGCGCCGTGGATGGCGGCGTCTTCAAGGGTTCCTATGCGGTGGAAAACGGCATCGCCGCGGTGCTGCCGGTGGATTTGCTCATCCCCGGCTGCCCGCCTTCGCCCGCGCAATTGCTGGAAGGGCTGCTTTCCCTGCTGGAAGCGGAATCGGCAAAAAAATAGGGCCGGCCGGATCAAACCAGCCAGCCCAAGGACCCATCCGAAGACGGATCAGTTGCGGCGCGGCATGCCGGGAATGAGCCGCGCGACGATCGCAAGATGGCATCTCTCACCTCTCGCTGCCGTGAGCAGAAGCTTAATTTTTATCAAGAATGGCGGAGCAAATTCAGATCAGGCAAAGCTCGGCCAAATCGCGCCTTAGCTTGGGCGGCAGCGCATCCAAGCCGCGTGTCGGCGGGCGCGCCTGGTTCACATCCGCCGGCGCTTCTTCCGGTTTCAGATAGCGCCAGCCTTGAAAGGGCTTCACTGGGCGGGCTTCCACCATCACCAAATTCGGGTCCAGCACCAATGCTGCGCAGGGGGTCTGATCGTCCCATTCCTCCTCACGGATTTCCAGAATGCGCTGACGCACGCGGACAAAGCCACCGATCACCCAATAAATGGACCCGCCATTGCACAGTTCTTCGACGCGCTTCGGGAACATGCGCGTCCAGGCACGCAAGGGCGGGTCCTGCTTGACGCGCAGCGCCTGCAAGGCCGCCAGCGCCGCAACATCCTTGGGGCCGACCGAGAGTTTGATGAGGTTCAACACAAAGCTTCCATGGCCGGAACCGCCCCGAGTCGGCAAGGGTCTATTTCAGTGCGCCTCCCGTTCACATTTGTTCACGGGCAACGCACTGAAGCCTTGTTTGGTCGCATTTTCCGAGTCGCCAAGTGTGTCCACTTGGCTTGAAAATGCTCAGAGCGCCCGCCAGCCAATATCCCGCCGGCAAAACCCGCCTGGCCAATCAAGCTGGTCCACTGCGGTATAGGCGGCGTTGCGCGCTTCACGCAGCGTTTTGCCCGTTGCCGAAATGCCCAGCACGCGGCCACCGGTCGCGATCAGTGCGCCATCTTCGCGCCGCGCCGTACCGGCATGAAAAACCTGCACGCTGGGCACCTGGCCGGCCGCTTCCAGGCCGCGGATTTCGCTGCCTTTCGCGTAGCTGCCCGGATAGCCCTGTGCCGCCATCACCACCACCATCGCATGCAAGGCTTCCCAGCGCAGATCAAACCGCGCCAATTCGCCATCGCATGCCGCGAGCAAGGCAGGCAGCAAATCGGATTTCAGGCGGAGCATCAGCACCTGGCATTCCGGATCGCCGAAACGCACATTGAATTCGATCAGCTTCGGGCCTTGCGCGGTGATCATGAGCCCGGCGAAGAGCACGCCTTTGAAAGGCGCGCCGCGCCGCGCCATTTCCGCCAGCACCGGGCGGATGATGCGCGCCATGACATCTTCCTGCAGCGCCTCAGTGAAAATTGGCGGCGGGGAATAGGCGCCCATGCCGCCGGTATTGGGGCCGCTATCGCCATCGCACACGCGCTTATGGTCCTGCGCTGCGCCCAAGGGCAAAGCGGTGATGCCATCACAGAGCGCGAAGAAGCTGATCTCCTCACCCACCAGACATTCTTCAATCACCACGGAAGCGCCCGCCGCGCCATGGACGCGGTCTTCCATGATATCGCTGATGGCGGCTTCAGCTTCGGCGATGGTCGCGGCCACCACCACGCCCTTGCCGGCGGCGAGACCATCCGCCTTCACCACAATCGGCGCGCCTTTCTCGCGGATATAGGCGCGCGCGGCAGCGGCATCCGTGAAGCGCGCCCAGGCGGCAGTTGGCGCGCCAGCGGCATCCGCCACTTCCTTGGTGAAGGTTTTGCTGCCTTCCAATCGCGCGGCGGCCGCAGATGGCCCGAAGCATTTCAGCCCGGCGGCAGCGCAGGCATCAGCCAGACCAAGCGTCAACGGCGCCTCCGGCCCCACCACAACCAGATCAATCGCATTGTCCTTGCCGAAGGTGACAAGGGCTGGAATAACCTCGGCGCCGATCGCGACACATTCCGCCACTTCGGCGATGCCGGCATTGCCTGGTGCGCAAAACAACTTGGTCAGCAAAGGCGATGCCGCCAAGGCCCAGCAGAGCGCATGTTCGCGGCCACCGCCGCCCACCACCAGAACGCGCATCGCACCCCTCGCCAGTCAGATTGCGCGGCAGTGATTACGCCTTGTGGCGGGGCGCGCCAAGATGCGGGTCAGCCGAGCCTGTCGGGGTCTGAATCCAGCGCATAGCCGGCGGAACGCACGGTGCGGATCAGGTCAATCTCATTACCCTGGTTGATCGCCTTGCGCAGCCGGCGGATATGCACATCCACCGTGCGCGGTTCCACATGGATATCGCGGCCCCAAACCGCATCCAGCAATTGTTCGCGCGCAAAAACGCGGCCCGGATGCTGCAAGAAAAATTCCAGCAGGCGGTATTCTGTTGGCCCCAGATGCAAGGGCCGTCCGGCGCGCGTGACGCGATGCGCATCCTGATCCATGGCAAGATCGGCATAGGCCAGCGACCCCTTGGAAGCGACACGCCCGGACCGGCGCAGCAGGGCGCGGATGCGGGCAATCACATGTTCCATCGCGAAAGGCTTGGCGATGTAATCATCCGCGCCGATATCAAGTGCCCGCACCGCATCCTGGTCTTCCGTGCGCGCCGTCACCATAATGATGGGCAGGTCGCGCGTTTCGGTGCGGCGGCGCAGCTGGCGGCAGACCTCAATGCCTGAAAGCGATGGCAGCATCCAATCAAGCAGCATGACATCCGGCCGCGCTTCCGCGACACGGAGCAGCGCTTCCTGGCCATCTGCCGCCTCATCCACGCGAAACCCCTGTTTTTCGAGGTTGTAGCGCAGCAGGGTCAAAAGTGGCGCCTCATCCTCCACGATCAGGACGGTCGGCTTGGCAAGGCTGCTGTAGTTTTCTGCCATCATGGCCATGCCTATTCGCCCGGTGCCCGCACCACGGCGAAGGCCGAGGTATCGCCCTTGGGCCGATCTTCCGGCAGGTTTTCGCCACGGACCGCGAAGTGAATACGCTCCGCGATATTCGTGGTGTGATCGCCGATGCGTTCGAGGTTTTTGGCAATGAACAGCAAATGGGTCGCGGCGGTGATATTGCGCGGGTCTTCCATCATATGCGTCAACATTTCACGGAAAATACCGTTATAGATTTCATCCACAGGTTCATCCGCGGCCCAGACGCGTTCCGCTGCTTCGGCATCGCCCTGCACCAGCGCATCCATCGCCGCTTTCAGGTTTTCCTGCACCAGGTGCGCCATACGCTCAAAACCATTCATGCTGCCAAGACCTGGCAGGGAGGCCAGCACAATGGACCGCTTCGCCGCATTGGCCGAGTAATCGCCAATGCGTTCAAGATCATTGGAAACCTTCATGCCGGCGATGATCAGGCGCAAATCCGCTGCCATGGGTTGGCGCAATGCCAGAAGGCGGACGCAGAACGCCTCAATCTCGCGCTCAAGCTGGTCGATCTGCACGTCGCGTTGCACGACTTCGCCGGCAAGGTCGCTGTCCCGGCGCACCAAGGCGCGGGTGGCATCGGCGACCTGGCGTTCCACGAGGCCACCCATGCGCGCAATCATGTCGCGCAGCTTGCGCAAATCCTCATCATAGCTGCGGACGATATGTTCTGTGGGCATTTGTCTTTCTCCTGCCTGGTTCAGCCAAACCGGCCGGTGATGTATTCTTGCGTCTTGGGGTGCTTGGGCGCGGTGAAGAGCTGCGCCGCCGGCGCCACTTCAATCAATTCGCCCAGATAGAAAAAGGCCACCTGATCCGCGCAGCGCGCCGCCTGCTGCATGTTATGGGTGACGATGGCGATGGTGAAATCGCGCTTCAGCTCGTCAATCAGCTCCTCGATCTTCAAGGTGCTGATCGGGTCAAGGGCGGAGGTGGGTTCGTCAAACAGGATCACCTCAGGCCGCACGGCGATGGTGCGCGCAATGCAAAGCCGCTGCTGCTGGCCGCCGGAAAGGCCAAGGGCGGAACGGTCCATCCGGTCCTTCACCTCATCCCAAATGGCGGCGCGGGTCAGCGCCCATTCGATGCGCTCCCCCATTTCGGCCTTGGAAAGCTTCTCATGCAGGCGAATGCCGAAGGCGATGTTTTCATAAATCGTCATCGGGAAGGGGGTCGGCTTCTGGAACACCATGCCCACTTTTGCACGCAGGGAATTCAGGTCAGTGGAATCGGCGATGATATTCTCGCCATCCATCATCACCTCACCAGTCGCGCGCTGGCCGGGGTAGAGGCTATACATGCGGTTCAGCACACGGAGCAGCGTGGATTTGCCGCAGCCGGAAGGCCCGATCATGCCGGTGACCTGCCGGTCCGGCAGATCAAGATTGATCCCCTTCAGCGCACGATTATCGCCGTAGAAGAAATCAAGATTGCGAATGGCCACCCGCGCATTGTTCAGCGCGGCTTCTGACCGTGCCTGCATGCCGCCAAAGGTTTTTGTCGCGGCGGTCTGGCTTGGTGTTTCGGTGGAAAGGCTCATTTTCTCCGTCCTTCCGGTCAGATGCGGCTGCGCAGCAGCGTGCGCGCCAGGATATTGAGGCCAAGCACGCCCAGCGTGATCAGAAGCGCGCCGGCCCAGGCGAGCGAGATCCAATCCTCAAAAGGTGAGCCAGCGAAAGCATAGATGGTCACCGGCAGGCTCGCCATCGGCTTTGAGAGATCCGTGGACCAGGAATTATTGCCAAGCGAGGTGAACAACAGCGGGGCGGTTTCACCCGCCACACGCGCCACGGCGAGCAGGATGCCGGTGATGATGCCGGCAAGTGCCGCGCGCCAGCAGATCAGCACAATCATTTTCCACTTCGGCGCACCAAGCCCCACCACCGCTTCACGCAACGTATTCGGGATCAGCTGCAGCATGTCTTCCGTGGTGCGCACCACAATCGGGATGACAATGATGGCAAGCGCGGCAATGCCCGCCCAGCCAGAAAACCCACCAAAGGGCAGCACTAGAATCTGATAGACAAACAAGCCGATCAGGATGGAAGGCGCGGAAAGCAGAATATCCGAGACGAAGCGCACCGCATTCCCCAGCCAGGAATCCTTGGCATATTCGGCCAAATAGGTGCCCACCAGCATACCAATCGGCGTGCCAATCGCGGTGCCGATAAGGGATTGAATCAGGCTGCCCACAATGGCGTTCAGCAACCCGCCCTCGGAACCCGGCGGCGCGGTGATGTGCGTGAAGACCCGCAGCGACATCGCCTCAAAGCCACGATAGAAAAGCGTGATCAGGATGGAGGCCAAAAGCACCAGGCCAATCACGGTGGCGGCGAGGCAGAGCGTGCGGATGATCCGATCCGTCCGCTTGCGGGAGGCACCGAGCCGCGCAGCCGTGGCGGCATCCTTGCGTGGGCCGGGATGAGACATGGAGGAAAGAGCGAGCGACATGGTTCAGACCTTCAGCCGCGACCGCAGCAGATAACGC
>JBIKWX010000238.1:0-5764 GCA_044356095.1 Roseomonas sp. | reverse complement strand
TGAGCTTGCTGGACAGAGCCTCAAACATGGCAGCGCCCGGTAGTCCTTTCGCGTTGCGGCCGCCCCAAAGCAAAACGCGCCGCTGCGCGAGCCTTCGCGGAGCGGCGGAGCCAACCCGCGTAAGGCGGGCGGACCAAGGTTCGGGACGAACCAGAGATGAGGGGCGTTTATCGCCCAAGCGCCCGGGGGTCAAGCGAATAGGGTGGGCGCGGCTGCGCCTCGACGCTGGCCAGGGCTTTTGGTAATCCCCGCCCGGGGTTGGTGAAACAGAAAGGCAGGGGCTGTATGGGCCAGAAGCTTGACATTGCAGGTGGGATCACCCGTCGCGCCACCTTGTTCGGCGGCGCCGCACTGGGTCTGGCCGCCTGCGCGACGCCGGTCCGTGGCCCTGCCGTGCCCTATGCGCGGACACGGGATGCCAGGGTGCTGGGCATACCCAATGAACGGTTTTTCTTCCCCTGGGATGGAGATGCCTTCCGGGCGGAGGTTGTGGCTGCTCAGGAAAAGGCGCGGCGCATCCATGGCACGCCGCGCCGTGGGCAGGAACGCACCATTGAAATGCTGGCCATTTCTGGCGGTGGTGAGAATGGGGCCTTCGGCGCTGGCTTGCTCAATGGCTGGACCGAAGCCGGCAATCGGCCCATCTTCAGCCTGGTGACGGGCGTTTCCACCGGCGCGCTGACTGCCCCCTTTGCCTTTCTTGGCCCGCGCTACGATGCGGCGCTGAAAAGCGTCTATACGGACATCACGCCCAAGGATGTGCTGGCGCAACGCAATATCCTGAATGCGGCGCTGTTCGAAGACGCACTCGCTGATAACGCGCCGCTATTCGGTACGATTTCAAAACATTTAAATGACGCGATGCTGGCCGATATTGCGCGCGCCTATGAACGTGGCCGGCTATTGCTGATCGGCACTTCCGATATTGATGCGCAATTGCCGGTGGCCTGGAATATCGGCGCCATCGCCGCCAGCGGTCATCCGCGCGCGCTTGATTTGGTGCGACGTTTGTTGCTGGCCTCGGCCGCCATTCCGGGCGCCTTCCCACCGACGATGATCGAGGTCACGCTGGACGGCAGAAGCTATCAGGAAATGCATGTGGATGGCGGCGCCTTCACGCAGGTATTTCTCTATCCCCGCAGCGTCACGCGTGAACGGCGCGCCCATATTCGCCATGGCGATCAGGTGCAGCCGGCGCGCGCCTATGTGATCCGCAATGGCCGTATATTGCCTAACCCCGCCCATACCGAACGCCAAACCTTCAAGATCGTGGAACGCGCGATTTCAAGCATGATTTCCGCGAGTGGCTATAATGATGTGGCGCGCATCCTTAACGTCACGCGCGAAGACAAGGTGGATTTCAACCTAGCCGCCATCGGCCCCGATTTCCCGGATGAGCCGAAGGAACCCTTTGAACAGGCCTATATGCGCATGCTCTATGCCCATGCCTTCGAACAGGCGCGGGTGGGATATCCCTGGTTGAAGGATATCCCTTATTGAGGGATCAACTGACCCCCATCACATAAGCCGGCGGGGCCTGGGTCTCAAACGCCACACCCTTCACCCCAGGCACTTTTTCAGCGAGCACGCGCAAGCCCTGTTTCACGGTTTCAGACCGGCAAAAGCCATGGAAGGTCACCTGCCCATCCTTCACATCGGGGAAGATGAAATAGGTATCCACCCAGGGTTCATTGCGCATGGCGAGTGCCAGATCGCGGCGAATACGCTCATCCGGTGCATCCGCAACCAGGCTGCCGGGTGCGGCCAGCAAAGCCCGGATCAGGTCTGAGCGCGACACCACGCCGACCAGCTTGCCATCACGCAGCACGGGCACGCGTCGGATTTTCTTGTCTTCAATCAGTTTGGCGGCATGCTCGATTGAGGTGTCTTCGCTGACCGAGGCGATATCGGTCGTCATGACATCCCGCGCGCGGCTCCCATGGGTGCGGGCAAAACGCGCCGCCTGATCGGCGGCAGAAGCAAATAGCCCCAATACCCAGGATTTCGGTGCGTCTTCCTTGGCGGCCAGGCGGCGGATCAGGTCACTCTCGGTCACCATGCCGAGGAAACTGCCATCGGCAGCCACCACCGGGGCGCCCGAGATGCCGCGATCCGACAGGATTTGCGCCACCGCTTCAAGCGGGGCTTCGGGGGGGATGGTGACAAGGCTGGTGGTCATCAGATCGCGGGCGCGCATGGTTTGGTTCCTCCGTAGGGATCTGCGTAGCGGAGGCGCCCGCGTCCGTTCTTGCGGTAGGTCAAGAAATGGGGTGGTACCCAGGCGAAAAAGGAGGCGCCTGGGGGGCGGAACGGAACAACCGGAATTGCCCGTATTTTGTGCAACCCCTGAGGGAGGGGGTGTTATGCGGGCCTAGCCGCTGCCGGAACATGGCGCAGAAAATTCCAGTAGATGGCCGGCTTATTTATGTGATAAATCAGTTGGTTGGGTGGATTATTTGAACTCGAAATTGAGAAATGCCCCGAAAGGCGGCATAGGCGCTGCGAACGATACAAGATTCTTGGTATTTTCTTTCTTTCTAGCTTGCAGCGTTACATTTTTCTGGCTTCACTATTTCTTAAGGAAACCTGCGGGGCTCAGGATTGGTGGGACATGCGCGTTTTGGCGGGGGTAGGTGCTTTGGGTCGTGGAATGGCCTGAAGCGCTTTTGCCTGCCTGGCGTGTGGCTGACCCGAGAAGCTGGCTCCGCAACCTGCGGTTGAAGAGGAAACGTTAGCGATGTCTGGCGTAAACAATAATTTCGGTGACGGCAATGATATCGGCAGCGGGACCGAGTTCAATGACACCATTGACGGTGGCAATGGTAACGACACGATTGCTGGCCTTGGCGGAGATGACTCTCTCTTTGGCGGCAACGATCATGATTACATTGATGGCGGAAGTGGCGACGATACGCTTTATGGAGGCTCTGGCAATGATCTGATCCAGGATCCCTCTGGAAACAATATCTTCTTAGGCGAAGACGGTGCGGATACGCTTATCGGCGGCAATGGCGCGGATACGATTGATGGCGGGTCCGGCAATGATGTGATTTACAGCGGTTATGGCGGCCCGGATAGCCTGTTTGGTGGCGATGGCGATGATGTCCTTGATGCCTTGGGTTCCCCCGACGCGGTCCGCATGGATGGCGGTTCAGGCAATGATACGCTGAGTGGCGGCTGGGGTGGCAGCACGCTTTCGGGCGGCAGTGGCAATGACCTGCTGCTAGCCGGTGACTACGGCGCAAATAGCCTGTTGGGTGGCGATGGGGACGATAACATCGCAGCCTCTGGCTTCGACGAGGTCCGCATGGACGGCGGCGCGGGCAATGATACGCTTATTGGCGGCTTGGGTGGCAGCACACTTTCGGGCGGCAGTGGCAATGACCTGCTGCTAGCCGGTCCCTACGGCGATAATAGCCTTGATGGCGGCGCGGGTGATGATCTGTATCTGATGGCTGGTGCGACGACGGGTAATCCGTCTATCAGAGACAGCGCCGGAAATGACACGATTTCGCTGTTTGGGGCGAGCGCCGATACGATTGCGTCGACAGAACTGTCTGCGGGTGCCGGGATTGAGGCGATTGATCTGGCGGGTACTGGCCAATTGCTGCAATTGAACGCGGCTGCGGTGCGTGACCTGTCTGATACGACAGATGTGCTGCGTGTTTATGGCAGCGGCAATGACAGCCTTGTGTTTGAAGATGCTGCATCCTGGACGCGCAGCGCCCCGACTGGCGGCTTTGTTACCTTCACCACAAGCACGGGCGGCAATGCGACGGTGATCGCCTCGGAAAGCCTGGTGCCTGCCTTGTCCGGGCCGACGCCTGGCGATGACACTCTTTCTGGCACCTCTGGCGCGGATACGATTGACCTGCTGGCCGGCAATGACAGCTACACGGGTTTGGATGGGAATGATTCCATCATTGGCAATGATGGTACTGACACGATTTCTGGTGGCAATGACGCTGACACGATTTATGGCGGTGCTGGCGCGGATAGCATTTCTGGCGGCAGCGGCGATGACAGGATTTACGGTGACGCTGGCAACGACACGATAGATATGGGTGCGGGTACGAATGACCGTGTGTTGTATAGCCATACGGGTGGCCCGGCGATTGTTGCGACCATTACGAATAACGGCAGTTCAAGCGGTGTGAACCAGGCGGTGG
Organism: Roseomonas sp.; assembly: GCA_044356095.1. Classification (GTDB taxonomy): domain Bacteria; phylum Pseudomonadota; class Alphaproteobacteria; order Acetobacterales; family Acetobacteraceae; genus Neoroseomonas. The sequence continues at coordinate 1,595 of JBIKWX010000238.1, read as the reverse complement.
TGACTGGCGCGGATGGGACGGATAGCATCCTGGGCTTTGAAATTCTCTCTGCTTCGGCGAATGGTGATCAGATTACGGTGAACTCGGCCGCGACGACCAATGCCGGGTTGTTCATTTTCGGCAATACGGGCAATGATACGATCATCTCGACGATTGTCGACTTTGCTGTTTACGCTGATTATAACTCACCGATTGCCACAACGACTGGTGTTTCGGTTGATCTGGCGGCTGGCGTAGCGAGCGACGGTCAGGGGGGTGTCGATAGCCTGTTGGGCATCACGGGTGTAAGCGCCTCATCACTTGACGATACGCTGCTGGGCAGCGGGGGTAACGACCGTTTCAGGCCCTATGGCGGCAATGATTCAATCGATGGCCGGGGTGGTACGGGCGATCTCGTGGATTTTGCGAGCAATACCTCGGCGCAGGCGATCAGCGTTGATCTTGTAGCTGGTCGCGCGAATGACGGGTTTGGCGGCACTGACACGCTGATCGGCATTGAACAGGTGCGTGGCGGTTCCGGGAATGACACCATCATTGGCGATACCCTGAATAATCTTATCCGCGGCAATGGCGGCAGCGACAGTTTGGACGGCGGTTCAGGCACGGCGGACGTATTGGATTATTCGAATGTTGCAGCTTCTGTCAGCGTCAATCTAACGGATGGGCGCGCGAATGATGGCGCGAATGGCACTGATACGCTTGCGAACTTTGAAGAAGTGCGTGGCGGTTCCGGCAATGATACGATCCTGGGCTCTGCTGTGGCGGAAACATTGTCGGGCAATGCGGGCAATGATGTGCTTTCTGGCGGCAATGGCGCTGATTGGCTTTCGGGTGGCACAGGTGATGATTCCGTCTCAGGCGGTGATGGCAATGATACGCTCTTTGGCAACGAAGGCACGAATACCGTTGATGGCGGTGCGGGGGATGATCAGCTTTTCACGCTAGGCACCGGGCGGCTTTCGGGCGGTGATGGCAATGATGTTCTGAATGGGAATAGCAGCGCTGATACGCTGCTAGGTGGTGATGGTGCCGATACGCTGTATGGCCAAGGAGGCGCTGATTCCTATTCTGGTGGTGAAGGCGCGGATCACCTTTACGCCGGCAATGGCGCCGATACGATGGAAGGTGGGCTTGGCAATGATTCCATCTATGGCAATGGCGGTGCTGATAGCCTGAGCGGTGGCGATGGTGATGATGAGTTAAGCGCGTTTGGCGCTGCTGAGGCTGCGCGGTTTGATGGTGGTGCCGGCAATGACAAGATGCATGGCGGCACTGGCGCTGATACCATGGCGGGTGGCAGCGGCCATGATACGCTATACGGCAATGAAGGCGCCAATAGCCTGGATGGCGGCGCGGGGGATGATCAACTCTGGACCATCGGTGCCGGGCGGCTTTCGGGCGGTGAGGGCAATGACGCGCTATTTGGCAATAGCGGCAATGACACGCTGCTGGGCGGCAATGGCGGTGACACGATCAACGCGAGTGTTGGTGATGACAGCCTTGATGGCGGCGCGGGTGATGATCTGTATCTGATGGCTGGTGCGACGACGGGTAATCCGTCTATCAGAGACAGCGCCGGAAATGACACGATTTCG
>JBIKWX010000237.1:0-5780 GCA_044356095.1 Roseomonas sp. | reverse complement strand
CTTTTCAGGTGGAAGCCTAGCAAGGATTAGCAGCCGCGCCAGCCCAAGACAGGCCGTTCATTTTGGCCCATGATGCCGGGGAAGCCTTGGGGAGCAGACCCGCATGACCAGCCCAGCAGATTTCATCGCCCCGCCGCGCCGCGCCGGCTGGATAGAGCGCCCCGATGCGCGCATCCGCTATGAAGTCACGGGCCAAGGCCCCGCCATTGTCTTCGCGCATGGGCTTGGCGGCAATCTCATGTCCTGGTGGCAGCAGGTCGCGCATTTCGCGCCGCGCTATACTTGCGTGGCCTTTTCCCATCGCGGCTTTTTCCCTTCCACTGCGCCGGCGAAAGGGCCTGATCCCGCAGCCTATGCCGCCGATCTGGCAGCCTTGGTGGATGAGCTTGGCCTGGGTGATATTCGCATCATTTGCCAATCCATGGGCGGCTGGACCGGCGTTGAATATGCGCTGCTCCGCCCAGGGCGCGTGAAGGCGCTAGTATTGGGCGCCACCACCGGTACGCTCGACCCGCGCCAGATGCGTGAACCGGAACGATCGCGCCTGAAAACCTGGCAGGAAGAAAGTGCGGCAGCGCGTGAAGCGGGCCTCAAGCGGCATATCAACCCGGCGGCCGGCGCGCGCATGGCGGCGGAGCAGCCCGCGCTTTATCACCTCTATAACCACGTCTATGGCCTGACCCAGGGCTTTGATCGTGAAGCGGTGCGCGCGCGGCTGCAGGCTGGGCGCAACCGCGCCCCGGAGTCCTTCGCTGCCGCGCAATGCCCGCTGCTGTTCATCCCAAGTGAGGAAGATATCGTCCTGCCGCCCTTCGCCGCGCGCGCAATGGCGAGTGCCATTCCAGGCGCGCGTTATGCCGTGCTGCATAAGGCCGGCCATTCCGGTCATTTTGAGCGCGCTTCTGCCTTCAACGCTTTGGTGGATGCTTTCTTTGAGGAGATTGGCGCATGAATGCCATGACACTTTCCATTTGCATGGATGACTACCCGCATACCACGGCGCTGCATCGCGGTGAGACCGCGAGCCCCGAGCTTAGCCTTGCGATGCAAGTGGTGAAGCCCATCAGCAAGGCTTTCGCGCCGATGGTGCGCGAAGGGCGTTTTGATATCAGCGAAATGGCGATTGCGACCTTTCTGATGGCGAAAGCCGCCGGGCGTGATTTGGTGCTGCTGCCATTGGTGGTGGCGGAACGCTTTCAGGAAACGGCGATGTTTTGCCGCGCGGGGAGGGGTATTGAAACCCCCGCCGATTTGGCCGGCAAACGTGTGGGCGTGCGCGCCTATAGCCAAACCACCGGCATGTGGATCAGGGGCGTCTTGCAGGAAAGCTTTGGGCTACGCGCGGATGCGATGCGGTGGGTGACGTTTGAAGACGCGCATGAACCAAGCTTTCGTGACCCGCCTTGGGTGCAGCGTGCCAGCGCCAGCGAAACCCTGAATGGCATGTTCGAAAGCGGCGCGCTTGATGCTGCCATTATGGGTTTTGAACTACCCGCCGGTGATGATGTGCGCACGGTCTTCCCAGACCCCGCCGCGGCGGGTGCAGCCTTTCATGCGCGCTACGGCTTCAAGCCGGTGAACCATCTTGTGGTGATGAAGGGTGCCCATGCGCGTGATGCCGCGCTGGTGGCGGAAGTGCTGCGCCAATTCAACGCTGCCGGCACCACACCACGTAGCCGCGCCGCGCTGAACCCAGCGCTGGAATTGGCATCACGCTGGTGCGCTGATCAGGGTTTGATGGCGCGCCCGCTCAGCCTTGCAGAAATCTGGGCGGGCTTGCCGGTAGCGGCGGCGTGATGGCTTAAGCGACCTTGGCGCCGCGTACCAGGCGCCCAGGTAGCGCACCGGTTGCCTCACCTTCGCGATAAACAGGCGTGCCAGCAACGATGGTGGCGACATAGCCCTTTGCCTTTTGGATCAGGCGCTTGCCGCCGGCGGGCAGATCGTAATGCATTTTGGGCATCTCCAGCGCCAGCCGGCCGAAATCAATCACATTGATATCGGCCTTCTTGCCCGGCGCCAGCACGCCGCGATCCTTGAGGCCAAGCGCATGCGCATTGTCACGCGAAATGCGCTTCACCACGAATTCCAACGGCAGGCGCGGCCCGCGCGCGCGATCACGCGCCCAATGCACCAGCATATGCGTCATGCAGGACGCATCGCAGATATAGCCGACATGCGCGCCACCATCGCCAAGCCCCATCAGAGTGTGCGAATGCGTCACCATATTGCGAATGGCGGTCAGGTCTCCATCGGCATAATTCAGAATGGGCCGGTTCAGAATGGCGCGGCCATCCTTTTCCATCATCATGTCATAGCAAAGCGCGGCTGGGTCCATGCCGCGCGCCGACGCCATCGCCGCCACTGATTTTTCTGGCGGAGGCTCATAATCCGGCGGATCGCCTAGCGCAAAAATCTTTTCCCAATTATTCAGCCGCACGCGCAGCGCCGGGTCTTCCGTGGGTTCGGCCAGGATACGCGCGCGCAAGGCGGGATCACGCAAGGCAGCGATGCGCTGTTCAAACGGCAAATGCGCAATCGCCTGATAGGAAGCGCGCATCAGGAAGGGGTGTTGCGAAAGCTCAAAGCCGAACATCAGGCCAACGGGCCGACCCATCACCTGGCCATACATGGGCACGCCGGCCTCATGCGCTGCTTCCACCTTATCAAGCAGCCAGCGCCACAGCCCTGGCTTGGATTCCCGTTGCAATAACGAAAATGTCATTGGCCGACCGGACGCCGCCGCAATGCGTTGCAGGCGCGCGAATTCATCTTCCGGATCGTCAAAATCCGAAATCACCTGCATCCAGCCCGAACCTTGCGCACGAATGGCGCGCGCGATGGTCTCCAACTCGGCCTCTGGCGTGCCGAGGGTTGGGATATGCCGCCCATCCAAGGTACGATGCGCAATGGCGCGCGATGTCGAAAAACCAAGCGCGCCGGCGGCAAGTCCATCAGCGGTCAGCCGCGCCATCTCAGCACATTGTTCGGGTGTCGCCACCGCATGCGCTTCGGCCGCTTCGCCCATAACATGCACGCGCAAAGGCGCATGCGTCACCATGGCAGCGACATCCATGTCATAGGGCCGCGCATCAAGCGCATCCATGTATTCGGGGAAGCTTTCCCAATTCCAGGGCAGGCCTTCGGTCAGCACAACCTCCGGCAAATCCTCCACACCTTCCATCAGCTTCACCAGCATGTCGCGGCGATCTGGCCGGCACGGCGCGAAACCCACACCGCAATTGCCGAGCAGCGCTGTGGTTACGCCATTGATGGAAGAAGACAGCAGCCGGCTGCTCCAAGTTGCTTGAGCATCATAATGCGTATGGATATCCACGAAACCTGGCGTGACGATGAGGCCCTTGGCGTCAATCTCCGCCGGCGCGCTTGCCGAGATTTTGCCGATTTCCAGAATACGCCCATCGCCAATGGCGATATCGGCTTCATAGGGGGGCGCACCCGTGCCATCCACCAGCGTGCCACCACGAATGATCAGGCTTGCGTCGCGTGCCATGGGGGTTTCCTTCAGGTTTTCAGGATGATTTTGCCAAGATGCGCATTGGCCTTCATATGCGCCAGCGCCTCAACCGCTTCATCCAGCGCAAAGACGCGATCAATCGGCAGGTGGAACACGCCTTCATCCACGCCCTTGCGCAAATCCCGCCGTGCCACGCGTTCTTCTTCGCGAATTTCCGCGACACTGCGCGTGCGATGCGTCACACCAATATAGGCAATGCGGCGCGTGGCGTGCAGATCAAAATCGAAATCGCCATGCGCCCCGCCAAGTCGCCCGACATTCACAATGCGGCCCAGAATGGCGGTGGCGCGCATGGCGGCATTGATGGTGCCGCCCGAGACCTGGTCAATCACCAGCTGCACGCCGCGCCCTTCGGTCAGTGCCAGCACCTGATCCGCCCAATCCGCATCATTGGTGTTCACTGCATGATCCGCGCCGAATTCCTTCAACCGCGCGCGCCGTTCGGCATTGGTGGAAGTGCCAATCACCAGCCCCGCCCCCATGTATTTTGCAATCTGCATGCCCATCAGACCAACGCCGCTGGAAGCACCCAGGATCAGTACCGCTTCGCCCTTGGCCAAACGCCCATTGGAAATCAGCGCATCATGCATGGTGGCAAGCGCCACCGGCAAAGTCGCGGCCTCTTCCCAGGACATGTTGCGGTCCGGCACGGGTTGCACGCGGCCCATATCGGCAATGGCATATTCCGCATAACCACCCGAGCCCGCGCACATCACGCGATCACCTGGCTTGATGCCAGAAACACCCGCGCCAACCGCCGCGACCTCGCCCGCAAATTCCAGCCCCAGAATAGTGCCGGCACCGCCCATGCGGCCATGCGCATGCCCCGCCGCGACACCAAGATCAGCGCGGTTGAGACCCGCCGCGCGCACCCGCACCAATACCTGTTCCGGCCCCGGCATCGGGCGCGGCGCTTGCTGCACCTTGACACCTTCCGCGGTGACTACCGCTGCCTTCATGGTTTCGGTCATGCTCATGCCCTTTCGGTGAATGTGGAGGATGCCATGGCAATGGTCAGCGCGGCAGGTTGGGATTCAATCGCCACATGGTGAAATTCAGCAGCCCCGCAAAGCTCACCCAGGCCAGATAGGGCACCATCAGCAGCGCGGCGCGGGCATCAATCGGCCAAAACACGATGATGCAGGCCAGGATGGAAAGCCACAGCAGGCAAAGCTCGGCAAAGGCCAAATCCATCCGTCGCATGCCAAAGAAAATCCCGGACCAGGCAGCATTCAGCACTAATTGCAGCGCGAAAAGCCCAAGCGCCAGCGCGCCGCCGGCGAAGCCCACGGCTTCCCAGATCAGCCAGCCGGCAATGGCGATCATCAGGAACAGCACCGCCCAGGCCGGGGCGAAAAGCCAATTGGGCGGGCACCAGCTTGGCTTCTTAAGTGCCTCATACCAGGGACCCGGGGTGAAGACGGCACCCGACATGGCCGCCGCGAAGCTCGCGCCCAAAAAGCCCAGAAAACCGTAAATCGAGGACCATTCCATGCCCCCTTATAGACCAAGATTGCAGCTTGCCGAGGGGTAATGGCATGCTGTCGCCAGAAACAGGGGGGCGGTCGCCATGGCGCAGCACGAATCGGATTATGTCATTCTGGGTGGGGGCTCGGCCGGCTGCGTGCTGGCGACGCGGCTTTCGGAAGACCCGGGCACGAGTGTGACGCTGCTCGAAGCCGGCCCCTGGGATCGCAACCCCTGGATTCATATCCCCATGGGTTTTGCGCGGCTTTATGTGACGAAGAAATTCGATTGGAACTATCAGACCGAAGCGGAAGGGGAGCTCGGGGGGCGCAGCGTCTATTGGCCACGCGGGCGCGTGATTGGTGGCTCCGGCAGCGTCAATGGCCTGGTGTTTCTGCGCGGCAGCCCGCGCGATTATGATCGTTGGTCGCAATCCGGCGCGCGCGGCTGGTCCTATGAAGACTGCCTGCCCTATTTCAAGCGGCTTGAGAATTTCGCAGGCCTGGACAGTGAATTTCGCGGCAAGGATGGCCCGATGCGCATTGCGGAGGTGCCTGAACCCTCACCGGGTTGCCGTGCCTTTGTTGAAGCCTGCGTCAAGCTTGGTTTTACGCGCAATCGCGACAATAATGGCGATTGGTATGAAGGCGTTGCGCCCAATCAATTGAATGTGCATCGCGGGCGGCGCTGGAGCCCGGCTGTGGCCTATCTGCGCCCGGCCTTGAAGCGGCCCAATCTGCGCGTGGAAACCGAACGGCTCGGCCAGCGCATCCTG
>JBIKWX010000236.1:0-5783 GCA_044356095.1 Roseomonas sp. | reverse complement strand
CGGTGGTTTGCGTGAACTGACGCTGACCACCAATGGCACGCAGCTTGTGCGCTATGCGGATGAGCTTTATGCGGCCGGCGTGCGGCGCATCAATGTCTCGCTTGATACGCTCGATGCCGATGCCTTCGCTGCCGTCACGCGCTGGGGCAAGATTGAACAGACCTTGGATGGCATTTTCGCCGCCAAGGCCGCCGGGCTTGCCATCAAGATCAATGCTGTCGCGCTGAAGGGCGTGAATGAGCATGACTATGACCGCATGATTGCCTGGTGCGGCGAACACGGCTTTGATCTTTGCCTGATCGAGACCATGCCGATGGGCGATATCACCGGCGATCGTACGGATCAGTATTTGCCGCTGTCGCTGGTGCGATCTCGCCTCAAGCAGAATTGGACGTTGGAAGATACCGATTACTCAACGGGTGGCCCTGCGCGCTATATGCGCGTGAATGAAACCGGCCAGCGGATCGGCTTCATCACGCCGATGACGCATAATTTCTGCGAAAGCTGCAACCGCGTGCGGCTGACCTGCACCGGCACGCTCTATATGTGCTTGGGTCAGGATGATGCGGCGGAATTCCGCGCGCTGCTCCGCGACCCCGGCGTGGATGACGCCACCCTGTTGCAAGCGATCCATGACGCCATTGCCCGCAAGCCCAAGGGCCATGATTTCGTGATTGACCGCCGGCGCAATCGCCCCGCCGTCGCCCGGCACATGAGTGTGACCGGTGGTTGAAGCCCTGCAAGCCCTGATCGCCGCCCTCACCTTCCCCGGCTTTCCGGGCTGGACGGGCTTGATCCTGGCGCTGCTATTGGGACTTCTGGTGCTGGCCTTCCTTGGCATGCCCTTCGCCGTTTATGGCGTGAAATCGCGGCTGGAAGCGCTGGAACTGCAATTGGCGGAACTCCGCGCCGAATTGCGCCGCGCCGGGCCTGCCGCCGCCCCGCGCGCGCCGGTGGAGCAGGATTGGGAAGAACCCGCCGGCTTCACCCGGCGGGAAGTTGAAGCCGGGCCGCGCCTTAGCGCGCCGGTGCCGCCGCCGCCGGCCTATAGCGCGCCACCCTTGCGGGAACGCCGCGCCGAACCGAAGCTTGATTGGCGCACGCCGCGCGGCTGATCACGCGCCCCCTTGCGGACCGGCCCCCTCCCCGGCTTGATGGGGGCCATACATGGCAGGAGTAGGCGGATGCGCGTCAGCGTGATCCAGATGAACCAGGGCAGCAACAAGGCCGCGAATCTCGCGCAGGCCGAAGCGCTGATCGAAGCCGCGGTAGCGTCTGACCGGCCCGGGCTGGTCAGCCTGCCCGAGACCTGGACCAATCTTGGCGGTGGGCGAGATGCCCGCATGGCCGCCGCCGAAGTACTACCCACACCAGGTGCTGAAGGCGGCCCGGCCTATGAGCTGCTGCGCGGCCTCGCGCGTCGGCATGGCATTACCGTGCATGGCGGTTCCATCATCGAAAATGGTGGTGAGAAGCTGTTCAATACCTCGCTGGTTTTCGGGCCTGATGGGGTTGAGATTGCGCGCTATCGCAAGATCCACCTGTTCGACATCACCGCGCCCGATGGCACGGGCTACCGGGAAAGCGCGCTTTATGGCGGCGGGCGTGATCTGGCGCTGTTTGACGCGGGCGGCATCCGTTTTGCCTGCACCATCTGCTACGATATCCGCTTTCCGGAATTGTATTTGGCGCTCAGGCAAATGGGTGCCGAGGCGATTCTGGTGCCCTCCAACTTTACGCTGCAAACCGGCAAGGATCATTGGGAAGCGCTGCTGCGGGCGCGCGCGATTGATACGCAATGCTGGATCATTGCCGCCGCTTCCTTCGGCCAATATGAAGAACGCGGCGCGCAACGCAGCGTCTATGGCCATTCCCTGATCGCCGATCCCTGGGGCCATGTGGTGGCGAAAGCAAGTGACGGCAAAGGCCACGCGACCGCTCGCATAGACCAGGCGCTTACCGCACGCGTGCGGCGCGATATGCCGCTTTTGGAACATCGCGCGGCTGCTGCGGGTTGGCAGCGCGCATGAACGCCTTCGCGCCCCGCCGCGTTGCCATTCTGGCCGGGCAAAGCACTGAGGCGCAAAAGGCCCGCGCCGCGCTGGTGGCACGCTACGGCAGCGCGGCGGAAGAAGATGCTGAAGTGGTGGTCGCGCTCGGCGGTGATGGCTTCATGCTTGAAACACTGCACCGTTTTCTGCGTCGCGGCTTGCCGGTTTATGGCATGAACAGGGGCAGTGTTGGCTTTCTGATGAATGATTATCGGGAAGATGATCTGCCGGCGCGGCTGGCCGCCGCACAAACCGCGATTGTGCATCCTTTGCGCATGGTGGCGCTGCGTCAGGACGGGCCGCCGGTCGAAGCGCTGGCGATCAATGAGGTCTCCCTGCTGCGTGAAAGCCGCCAGGCCGCCAAGATTCGCATATTGGTGGATGGCAAGGCACGGCTGCCGGAATTGATTTGCGATGGCATTCTGGTGAGCACGCCGGCCGGCAGCACTGCCTATAATCTTTCCGCCCATGGGCCGATTGTGCCGCTGAGTGCGAATCTGCTGCCGCTGACGCCGATTTCTGCCTTTCGCCCGCGGCGCTGGCGCGGTGCGCTGCTGCCATCCGACGCGACCGTGGTGTTCGATATTCTGGAGGCGGAAAAGCGCCCTGTCGCGGCCGTCGCGGATTACACCGAAGTGCGCGATGTGACGCGGGTTGAGGTGCGCGAAGCGCGCGATGTCTCACTGACGCTGATGTTCGACCCTGATCACGGGCTTTCCGAGCGCATCATTGCCGAGCAATTCACTGTGTGAGTGACTCGCCGCGCATTGCGCCCCGGCTATTATTCTGGGGCACCGCGATCACGCAACTTGTCGGCTGGGGCTGCCTTTTCACCCCCTTCCAATTGATGGTCGCGCCGATGGAGGCGGAGCTTGGCTGGTCGCGCGTATTGATTTCGGGCGCATTCACCTGCGGCTTATTGATCTCTGGCCTGGTCGCAGTGCCGGCGGGGCGCTGGCAGGATCGCCACGGGCCGCGCGGCATGATGACGGGTGGCGCGTTATTGGGCGCGGCCTTGCTGGTGTGTTGGAGTTTTGTCTCCCATCCCATCGCCTTCGTTGCCATCTGGGTTCTGCTGGGGGCAGCGCATGCCACCTGCCTATGGGGGCCGGCCATGGCGGTGGTGGTGGCGGAAGCGCGGGATGTGACGCGCAGTATCACGGCGATTACGCTGATCACGGGTTTTACCGGCACCATTTTCATTCCGCTGGTGGAAATACTGATCGGGGCCTTCGGCTGGCGCGATGCGCTGCTGGTGCTGGCGGTGATCCAAACCGGCTCAGCGGCACTGACCGGTTTCATGCTGCGCCATGCCGGGCCGCCGAAGCGCATGGCGGAAAGCCCGCCGCCAGTGTCGTTAATGCGTCGCTTGCGCGATCCGGTATTTCTGGGATTGGCCTTTTGCTTTGCAGCGCACGCCTTCATCGGCACAGGGCTTGGCGCGCATCTGGTGCTGCTGCTGCGCGAACGCGGCTGGCCAGAGGCGACTGTGTTGCTGCTGGCCGCCGCGCATGGGCCGGGGCAGGTGGCCGCGCGGCTGGTGCTTTTCACCCTGGGCCGAGGTGTCGCCATGCGTCATGTCGGGCGCTTTGCCTTGCTACTGCTGCCGATTGGCATGGCGCTATTTGCACTTGCCCCAAACAGCTTGGCGCTGACCATTGCCTTCATTATCGCCTGGGCGGTGGCGGATGGTTTGCTGACCATTCTGCGCGCCGCAGGGGTCGCGGAAATCATGGGCCGTGATGGCTTTGCCTCGACATCTGGCGCGCTGTCGGCCTTTGCCGTGCTGCCGCGCACCGCTGCCCCCTTGGCGCTGGCGCTGGTATGGGATGCGGCGGGCGGCTATGGCCCGGTGCCTTGGTTGCTGCTGGCAATTGCGCTTTTCGCAGCGGGGAGTTTCTACGCGGCGTCACGCCCGCGCGGTGCTCATTCAGTTTGAGGTACGATTACCACCCGCGCCGCCACCAACATAACCACCGCGCGTGCCGCTGCTTTCACAAGCGGCCAGGCCAATCAGCAGCAGCGCAGCCAGGATAAAGCGCAGCCTCATTGATCGTTCAAATGGCAGGCGCTGCGCTGGCCGGGCGCGATCTCTCGCAGCTTTGGCACTTCCACCTTGCAGCGTTCCATCGCGAGTGGGCAGCGCGGATGGAAATGGCAGCCACTCGGCGGATTAAGCGGTGACGGGATTTCGCCCTTCACGACGGAGAATGCGCGCTTGCGGTTTTCAATCCGCGGCACGGAATCCAGCAAGGACCGCGTATAGGGGTGATTGGGCCGGCGGAAGACGGTTTCCGTATCCGCTTCCTCCACCACGCGCCCGAGATACATGATCACCACGCGATCCGAGAGATGCTCCACCACGCCAAGATCATGGCTGATGAACAGATAGGTCAGATCAAGTTCTTTCCTGAGGCGCATGAACAGGTTCAGGATTTGCGCCTGAATGGAAACATCCAACGCCGCCACAGCTTCATCGCAGACAATGAAATCCGGCTTCACCGCAAGCGCGCGCGCAATCCCGATACGTTGCCGCTGCCCGCCTGAGAATTGATGCGGATAGCGCCGCTTGAAGCCCGGGTCCAAGCCCGCGCGGCGCATTTGCTCATCCACATAATCATCAAAGGACGCACCAGCCAAAAGCCCATGTACGCGCGGTGCCTCGCCCACAATATCCAGAACGCGCATGCGCGGATTGAGCGACGCGTAGGGGTCCTGGAAAATCATCTGTGTACGAAGCTTCATCTGCCGCGCTTCAGGCCCGGTCAGCGCCTTGATGTCGCGGCCATCGCGCAGAATGGTGCCTTCGGTTGGCGGCAGAATACCCGCCACCATGCGCCCCAGCGTGGATTTGCCGCAGCCGGATTCACCAACCAGGCCGACAACCTCACCCTTGCGGACCGTCAGGTCCACGCCATCCACGGCATGCACCACTTCTTCACGCACCGGCGCGCCCAGGCGCTGCGCAATGCGGCCCGCGAAATCCAACTTCTTTTCGAACCGGCGCGTAATGCCGCGCAGTTCCAGCATGGGTGCGGCGTTCATGCGGCCTCAGAGGCTTCCAGATGGGGGTGAATGCAGCGCACCTCGCGCCCGGGCAGAATCTCCGCCATCACGGGCTCTGCGAGGCAGGCTTCGGAAGCGCGCGGGCAACGCGCACGAAAGGCGCAACCCTGCGGCAGGTTCAGCAAGGATGGCGTCATGCCCGGAATTTGCCTGAGTTCCTCACCGCGCTTGTTACGGCTTGGCACCGAACCGATCAGCCCATGGGTATAGGGATGCAAGGGCTTGTCCAGCACCTCCCCCACCACGCCCTTCTCCACAATGCGGCCCGCATACATCACCGCAATATCATCGGCGAGGCCGGCGACCACCGAAAGATCATGTGTAATCCAGATCATGGACGTGCCGGTGGTGGCGCAAAGCTTCTGCACCTCGGCCAATATCTGCCCCTGGATGGTGACATCAAGCGCCGTGGTCGGTTCATCGGCAACAATCAATTGCGGTTCATGCAAAAGCGCAATCGCAATCGCCACACGCTGACGCATGCCACCGGAAAACTGATGCGGATAGGCTTTCAGCCTTTCATCCGGGGATGGAATGCCGACCATGCCAAGTGTGTCACGCGCGCGCTGGCGCGCTTCCTCATGCGAGACCTTCTTATGCGCCAGCACGGTTTCGATCATCTGCGTATCAATGCGCAGCACCGGGTTCAGCGTCATCATCGGGTCC
>JBIKWX010000235.1:0-5791 GCA_044356095.1 Roseomonas sp. | reverse complement strand
AACAAGACCGAATCGGGCGTGCGCTTCACCCATATCCCGACCGGGATTGTGGTGGCTTCCACCCAGGATCGCAGCCAGCATCGCAACCGCGCCATTGCCATGGGCATGCTCAAGGCGCGTTTGTATGAATTGGAATTGTCGAAGCGCGAAGCCGTGAATGCCGCCACCGAAGCCGGGAAGACCGATATCGGCTGGGGCCACCAGATCCGCAGCTATGTGTTGCAGCCCTATCAGATGGTGAAGGATCTGAGGACCGGGGTTGAAAAGGGCAATCCGGCGGCGGTGCTGGACGGCGAATTGGATGATTTCCTGGCCGCGTCGCTGGCTTCCCGCGTTGGCGCGACTCGCAGCGAAGCCAGCGCCAAGGCGCAATAGCGACATGTTTCGCAGCGCGGCTGATCCGGGTTAGGTTCCCGAGCCGTGCTTGCCTTCCTTGCCCTTTGCCTGCCGATTTTCGCGGTGGTGGCTTTTGGTTTCGCCGCCGCGAAGCGCAAATGGATGCCGCCGACCGCGATGGAGGCGATTGGGCTGTTCAGCTTCAACGTCGCTTTGCCGGCCATGTTGTTCAAGCTGATGGCGGCGCAGCCTTTGCGCGAAAGCTTTGATGCCATCTATTTCGCCGGCTATCTGGGTGCCTGCCTGGCGATCTTCGCGGTGGTGCTGCTGATCGGGCGCATCGCGCGCGGCAATATCCGCATCGGTTCCGCTTTTGGTGCCGCTGCCGCCATGGGCAATGTCGGCTATCTGGCGCCGCCGCTGATGCTGCCCATGTTGGGGCCGCGCATTGCCGGGCCGGTTGCCATGGCGATTGTCGCTGAAGTGGCGGTGATTATCGCACTTGGCACCATGCTGATGGCGCCTTCCGCGAAGGGCGAGGGCCTCAAGGCCGTCATGGCAGGCTTGCGCGGCTTGCTGCGGAACCCGGTGATCCTTTCCATCGCGCTTGGTGCGGCCTCCGCTGGGTTGGAGCTGCCCATCCCCGCGCCGATTGAACGCTTCCTGTCCTTCCTCGGCAATGCTGCCGGCCCCACCGCGCTTTTCGCGCTGGGCGGTACGCTGGCGCGGCTCAAAATTGGCGGGCAGCTTTTCGCGGTGGCTTTCGGCATTACAGCGGCGAAGCTGTTCATCTACCCTGCGCTGGTCTGGTTCGTGCTCGGAAGCTGGCTGGCGCTCGATCCCTTTTGGGTGATTTGCGGCGTGCTGCTGGCGGCGATGCCAACCGCGACCAATGCCTATCTGCTCGCGCAACGCCAGGGCGTGGGGGCTGAGGAGGCCTCCGCCGCCGTACTGTTCACCACCATCATCGCTGCCATCGCCTTTCCCGCCACCGCCTGGCTATTGGACGTGCCGGTGCCCTGAACGCTTGGCGCGCTTGCGGCTTCGTCTTAGAGTCGTTGCATCAGATCACGAGGGAGCAAACGCCTATCATGTCGAGTGCCGCCGAAAGCGCGCCAAGCTGGCATGGCATTATTCGCCAAGCCTTGAAGGACCATGATGCCCGGCTGGTCACCTATGTGCCGGACAATGTGCTCCGCCCCCTGATTGATGGCTGCCACGCCGATCCCTTTTTCACCACCTTCGCCGCCGCACGAGAGGAAGAAGCGATTGGCATTGTCGCCGGCGCCACCATGGCCGGCATGCGCGGCATTGTGCTGATGCAGACATCAGGCTTCGCGACGCTGCCCAATGTTCTCGCTTCCCTTGTTGTGGCCAGCCAAATCCCGGTGCTGATGATGGTGAGCGAACGCGGCACGCTCGGTGAATTCAATCCCGGCCAGGCGATTGTCTGCCGCACCATGCGCCCGATCCTGGATAGCATGGGCATTGAACACCACACCCTGTCGCGCATGGATGAGGCCGCTTTCATCGCGGATCGCACCATGCGCCAGGCCTTTGCCACACGTTGGCCGGCCTGCCTGATCCTCTCATCGCTGCTGACCGGGGGGCGCAAATAATGGAAGACCGTCGCAATACGCAGGTGATGAACCGCGCGGCGCTGACCAAGCGCGTGGTGGGCAAGCTGACGAAGCAGGAAGCCGTGATTGGCGGCATCGGCAATTCCAACTGGGATTTATGGGCCGCCGGCCATCGCGCCGAGAATTTCTACATGCTGGGCAGCATGGGCTTGGCCGCACCCATCGCCATGGGTGTCGCCATTGCTCAGCCTGAACGGCGCGTTTTCGCTTTGGAAGGCGATGGGTCGCTGCTGATGCAGCTTGGCTGCCTTTCCACCATTGCCGCGCAGGCGCCGAAGAATCTGATTGTCATCATCTGGGATAATGGCATTTATCAGATCACCGGCGGCCAGGGCACACCGGCGGCGAAAGCCGGCACTGATCTGGTGGCGATTGCGCGCGCTTCTGGCATTGCCTCCGCTCATTGGGCGGCGGATGAGGCAGAGTTCGATGCGCTGATTGATCGCGCCCTTGCCACGGATGGCCCGCATGTGATCGGCGCGCGGATTGATAATGAACCCGGCAAGACACAAACCGACCGCGACCCGATCCGTTTCCGTGAGACTTTTATGCGCGGGATGGCGGCTAAACTGGGTTAGCGCCAAGCGGCAGGGGGTTAGGGAGAAGCTGGGCCAAGCGGGGATGCTTGGCCCTTTTGAGCGCGCGTTGGGGTTGGGGTGGTTTGTCGCGCGCTGGCGCGTCAGATGCCTTGGATTTCATGGATGAGAATTTGTCCCCGATCATGCCACGCCAAAAGGCCAGTGCGCGGGCAGAAGCATGGCCCAGATATGAAAATCCTATCGGGTGCAAAATGCTGGAGTAATGGCGTGCCGCCATCCGCAGGTAAAAGTTGGAGCAGTGACCCCCGCTCGCCTGTACCTTTGGCGGATTTTGAGAGAAAGAACTTTCCGCTTGGATGCCATGCAACATCACCAACAGGTTCAAATTCGCCAACAAATCCGGCTAAACGCGCACCAGATGCCGCATCCCAGACCCGAATGGATTCTTCCTCTCGGGGGTGCGTGAGGCCGTTGGCTCCACTTGCCAAACGATCGCCAGTGGGCGACCAGGCCAAAGATTTAATGCCCGGCACATGCGCAGGAAAGCTCAGCAGTTTTTTCAATGAAGGAAGGCTATAAATTGCTAATTCATCTGGCGAAATGACTGCGCGGGGTGAGTAGATGGCGACCGCAAGGCGGTTATCAAAACTCGGGGTAGGCCGAGACCATGATCCACCTTCGCCTGACCCAAGAAGTTTCCCGCTCTCTCCATCAAACACATAAGCAAAGATTCGATGAGACCCGGAAACCCTGGCGCCAAACCTCATGAAGACGAATCGCCCATCCGGCGAAACAGCTAAACCCTGGTCATTCCGGCGCTGCTGCAGCGTGAAGTCATTAGGCTTGCCTTGCAATTCCGGAATCGAAATGGGCAAAAGCTGTGAGTTACGAGCTATTCTTCCGGTGTCCATTTCAAAAACCGAAAAGGCCGGTGGGTTTTCGTTGCTTCCCGGATCAACGCGTTTTGAGGCGATTAATTCCCGCCCACTTGCGGAAAAGCCAAATGCTCGGTCCCCAATCGCGCTCATGATTCTAAAGCGCACCAGCAGCCGCCACGTCGCTGTGTCAATCACGTTCAGGAAGTTACCAAGCCCATTCACCGCTACCAAGCGGCTGCCATCTGGGCTCCAGGCCATGCTTGAAACAGACCAGGAAAACCCATCGCCCTGGCTGCGTAAATCAACGCTGGCAATCTGCTTCAGCCTTACGCCGCCAGAATCAGTCATGCCGCGGCCCCCCGGCAACAAATTGCCAAGCCAGGAAGCGCGCGCCGGGCGCGCCGCGCCCGCACTTGCCAACGCTGCCCCCATGCCAGCCAAACCAAATCCGCGCCGGGTCAGGTTTTCCATAGCGCACTCCCCTGCAAGGCCATGCCCTGACAGGGGCGCATCACCTTAACCCCAAGCGCGGGCGGGGACATAAACCTCGCCCGCCATCAGGCGCCGCGCGGTGCGCAGCGTGCCGCCGGAAATCACCTCCCGCGATCCATCCGCCGCGCGCCGTGTGGTGATCACGGCTTCCATGCTGCCGGTGGGGTGTTCCAGCACAATCGTCTCCCGATCCGCGCCGGTGATGTGCGCCACACCCTCCGCCACCGTGCCCGGCAGCACGCAAGCACTCGCGATGCAAATGCCGCCTGTCACTGCCATCGCCTCATGGCAGGCGAGTGGCGTGAAGTAGCGCGCCGCCACACCACCCTGCCCGCCGGCGGGTTCCGCGATAATGGCGAATTTCGGAATGACGCGGCCTTCGGCATCACCCATGCCCATGGCAAGGCTCGCCTTGCGGCGAATGGCTTCAATCCGGGCCATGAAGTCCTTGTCGGCATCCAATTCCTTGGCGGTCTCGTGGGCGGTTTTGCCGAAATCCCGCGCGCGCGCGATCACCACCGGCATGCAGATATCAAGGCAGGTGACTTCCACGCCATCAATCACATCAATGGCGTTCCCGGTCGGCATCAGCTTGCCAGTGGCACCCCCCACCGCATCGGCGAAATTCAGCACAATGGGGGCAGCCGTGCCGGGCACGCCGGCAATCGCGGTATCGCCCTCATAATTCACGCGCTTGCCTGGCGTTTGCACCACGGCTTCGATCATCGCACCCGTATTCACGGCGCGGATCATCACGCGGGTTTCGCCTTCTTCCGCTGGCACCAGACCGCTTTCAATCGCAAAAGGCCCAACACCCGCCAGCATATTCCCACACGTCGGCCCCCAATCCACAAAGGCACGATCCACGGAAACCTGCGCGAAAAGATAATCCACCTGCTGCGCTTCGCCCGCTGCGGCGCGAGAGACAATGCAGACCTTGCTGGTGAGCGTGGTCGCCCCACCCAGCCCATCAATCTGCCGCGCATCCGGTGAACCCATGGCAGCGAGCAAGACGCGGCCCATGGCTTCCCGATCCTCGGGCAGATCATCACGCAGGAAATAGGGGCCGCGGCTGGTGCCGCCGCGCATCAGCGTGCAGGGAATGGCTTTCTGCATAGTCTTATCCGTCAGCGTAAGGGCCAGGGAAGGTCGAAGAAATGCTGCAATAGCCCTTGCGGGAAATCCAGCGTCAGTAGTTGCGCCACCACGATCAGGCCAATGGTCGCGATGGAAGTTAAAAATAATGTCATCCGCCAGGTGCAGCCCGCCGCATAACGCAGGAAGGACAGGAAGAAGATCGTATTGGCAAGTAGGAAGCCAACCAAGGCAGAAAGCCCAACCAGCCCGATCACCCAGCCAAGATGCGCCCAGAAGCTACCATCCTCGGGCTTCGCCTTGGCTTCCGCATCATGGAACAGCGAACCGCCGACGCGCCCGAAATTCAGCCGCAACAATACGGGCACACTGATCAGCAACATGGCGCCGGCTATCATCATGGGGAAGACTGCGCCCAGGAAGCTATGGCGCATGGCATCAATGAAGACCGCCGCGAAAAGCGC
Organism: Roseomonas sp.; assembly: GCA_044356095.1. Lineage (GTDB taxonomy): Bacteria > Pseudomonadota > Alphaproteobacteria > Acetobacterales > Acetobacteraceae > Neoroseomonas. The sequence goes on along the minus strand of JBIKWX010000235.1, from coordinate 347 downwards.
CACCGGGATCACCGCAAATATTGCCTGAGGTTGGCGCCGGCCCGTATCCGTGCTGCCGCCATCTTCTTCCGTATCCGCCAAGCGGCGCTTGCGGATACCAAGCCCAGCAAAAACCACAATCAAGGCGGCGATGATCATCACGCCCGGCCGTGTCAGGAAATCCCAGCCATAGAATTGCACCGCCTGATAGAGGTAGGTTTCCATTGGCAGCGCCAGCACAAAGCCCACCACGAAGGGCGGGCGCGGCCAGCCGAAGCGGCGCATCAGCAGGCCGAGCAAGCCAACACCCAGCAGCAGCAGCAAATCCGCCAATTCGCGATTATTGTTGAAGGCGCCGAAGCAGACCA
>JBIKWX010000025.1:0-19225 GCA_044356095.1 Roseomonas sp. | reverse complement strand
CATCGGCATCCTGGCCTTCCATGGCGGTGCGGGCAGCGGCGAGTGCCGATTCCACTTCCAGCTTTTCAGCCGGCGGCACCTTGTCCCCGCTTTCCTTCAGCGTCTTGTCCGTGGAATGCACCAGCGCATCAAGCCCGTTGCGCGCTTCCACCGCTTCACGCCGCTTGCGGTCCGCTTCCGCATTGGCTTCGGCATCCTTCACCATGCGTTCGATATCGGCGTCAGACAGACCCGACTTCGCCTGGATGCGGATTTGCTGTTCCTTGCCGGTCGCCTTGTCCTTCGCGCTGACGCTGACAATGCCGTTGGCGTCAATATCGAAGGTCACTTCCACCTGCGGGACGCCACGCGGCGCGGGGGGAATGCCGGTCAGGTCAAAGGTGCCAAGCTGCTTATTGTCGGCAGCCATTTCACGTTCGCCCTGATAGACCTTGATAGTGACCGCGGTCTGATTGTCATCCGCCGTGGAGAAGGTCTGGCTCTTCTTCGTCGGGATCGTTGTGTTGCGGTCAATCAACCGCGTGAAGACCCCGCCGAGGGTTTCAATGCCAAGGCTGAGCGGCGTCACATCCAGCAGCAGCACATCCTTAACATCACCCTTCAGCACGCCGCCCTGAATGGCCGCGCCAATGGCGACGACTTCATCAGGGTTCACGTTGCGCGCGGGTTCCTTGCCGAAGAATTGGCGCACCGCTTCGACAACCTTGGGCATGCGCGTCATGCCGCCGACCAGGATCACCTCATCCACCTCATTGGCGGCAAGGCCGGCATCCTTTAGCGCCTGACGGCAGGGTTCCATGGTGCGGCTGATCAGATCATCCACCAGCGCTTCCAGCTTGGCGCGCGTCAGCTTCATGACCAGGTGCTTGGGGCCAGAGGCATCGGCGGTGATGAAGGGCAGGTTGATTTCGGTTTCCTTGGAGGAGGAAAGCTCAATCTTCGCCTTTTCCGCCGCTTCCTTCAGGCGTTGCAGCGCCAGCTTGTCGCCGCGCAGGTCAATGCCCTGTTCCTTGCGGAATTCATCGGCCAGATAGTCAATCACGCGCTGGTCGAAATCTTCACCGCCGAGGAAGGTGTCACCATTGGTGGATTTCACTTCAAACACGCCATCGCCGATTTCCAGGATGGAAACGTCGAAGGTGCCGCCACCAAGGTCATAGACCGCGATGGTGCCGCCCTTCTTTTGTTCCATGCCGTAAGCGAGCGCGGCGGCGGTCGGTTCATTGATGATACGCAGCACTTCAAGCCCGGCAACCGTGCCGGCTTCCTTGGTGGCCTGGCGCTGGGCATCATTGAAGTATGCGGGAACGGTAATGACCGCCTGGGAAACCTTCTCGCCGAGATGCGCTTCGGCGGTTTCCTTCATCTTGGTCAGCACCATGGCGCTGATCTGCTGCGGTGCGTAGGTCTTGCCATCCACCTCAACCCAGGCATCGCCATTCGGCGCCTTGGTGATCTTGAAGGGGGCGAGCCCGATATCCTTTTGCACCATCGGGTCATCAAAGCGCCGCCCAATCAGGCGTTTCACCGCGTAAAGCGTCCCCATGGGGTTGGTGACCGCCTGGCGCTTCGCCGATTGACCAACCAGCCTTTCGCCATTCTTCGCAAACGCGATCATGGAAGGCGTGGTGCGCGCGCCTTCGGCGTTTTCAATCACGCGCACATCCTTGCCTTCAAGAATGGCGACGCAGGAATTGGTGGTGCCGAGGTCTATGCCAATGACCTTACTCATCCGTAGTCTCCTCTGCGGCGGATCGCGGCGGCCCGGAATGGCACCACGGCGACCCCCTGTGCTGTACGATGGCCAAACGCCATCGCGGATGGGGTTTGAACAAGCCCCACCCGGTCCGGGCGAGGCTGATGGCAGGGATGTATGTAACAGCGCCGGGCGAGACAAGATGCCCCGGCCCGATCACCCGCAAAAAGACGGGTTAACGCGGCCCGCGGCGACGGTTGCGGTCCAGCTCCTCAGCGGTCAGGGCGAAGGAAATCCGCACCCGATATTCTGCCGGGTTGCGCCCGGATTGGAAAAGGATGGTCTCGGGCGCGGTGGTGACGCGGGCGCGGGTCTGATTGCCCTCAAAATTCACCAAAAGCAGCGCTTCCTTGCGCTGGACCAGCTGGCTGTCATCCCCGCTGGTGACGGCGAGGAACCAGGGGAGCTCCGCCCGATTCCCGCGTGTAGCCGGGCCGCGTTCCACATCCATGATGGCGGCGATTTTCACCTCCACCCCGCCGCCACGGACGTAATCGCAGGTGACACCAACGCCCGCCATGCGGCCATCCACCACCATCGCGGCCAGATCAGGCGGCGCACCGGGGCGAAAGCGGGTGATATCCGCCCCATCGGCCAGGATGGTCACCCTTGGGCAGGGGGCGAGCACCTGCTCCTTCGTGGATGAGCCGCAAGCCGCGACCAGCCCCGCCAGAATCAGAACCCCGAAGCGCCACATGCTGAAACCCCCTTTGACCCGAACGGGCTGCGGGCTACTCTCACCATTCTTCGCGCCGCGCCGCAACCCGTGGCCGGCCCCATTGGATGGACCCAAGCGCCCATGGCCTCTGCCAAGCCGCCCCTTCAGCTTCTGCTCGCCGGCCCGCGCGGCTTCTGCGCCGGCGTGGACCGCGCCATCAAGATTGTGGAGGAAGCGCTGAAGCGCCACGGCGCCCCGGTTTATGTGCGGCATGAGATTGTCCATAACCGCTTCGTCGTCGAAAGCCTGGAAAAGCAGGGCGCGGTCTTTGTCGAGGAGTTGGATGAAATCCCCGATGACGGGCAACCCGTTGTGTTTTCCGCCCATGGCGTGCCGAAATCCGTCCCCGCCGAGGCCGCCAAGCGCATGATGTTCGCCCTTGATGCCACCTGCCCGCTGGTGAGCAAGGTGCATCGCGAAGCCGAACGCCATCACGAACATGGCCGCCATCTTTTCCTGATTGGCCATGCCGGCCATCCGGAGGTGATCGGCACCATGGGCCAATTGCCCGAAGGGGTGGTGACCCTGGTGCAGGATGCCGCAGATGCGGAAAGCGTGATGCCGCCTGAGGGTGCCACCCTTGCCTTCACCACGCAAACCACGCTTTCCGTTGACGACACGGCCGAGATCATCAGCATCCTGCAACGTCGCTTTCCGGATATTCGTGGCCCCGCCAAGGAAGATATCTGCTACGCCACCACCAATCGCCAAGCAGCGGTGAAGGCGATTGCCGCGCGGTCTGATCTGGTGGTGGTGGTGGGTGCGCCCAATTCATCAAACAGCCAGCGCCTGCGCGAAGTGGCCGAACGCAGCGGCGCACGCCGCGCCGTGATGGTGCAGCGCGGCGCCGATCTTGATCTTGCGCTGGTGCAGGGCTGCAAGACCGTGGGTGTCACCGCCGGCGCCAGCGCCCCCGAAGTGCTGGTGGAAGAAGTGATCGCGCGGCTTGCTGAGGCTTACTCCCTGAATATCGAGGAAGTGGTGGTGGCGGTGGAACAGATCACCTTCCGTCTGCCGCGCGGGCTCGCCGCCGAATAATGGCTGTCTATACCGAAGTTTCGGATGAGGCGCTCCGCGCCTTTTTGGCGGATTACGCGCTGGGTGAATTGCTGGCGTTTCGTGGCATTGCCGAGGGTGTGGAAAATTCCAATTACGCGCTGAAAACGGAGGCCGGCGATTTCATCCTGACGCTTTATGAAAAGCGTGTGGACCCGGCGGAACTGCCTTATTTTCTCGGGTTGATGGAACACTTGGCAGCGCGCGGCATGGCCTGCCCCACCCCGGTGCATGGGCAGGATGGCGCGGCCTTGCGCGAATTGGCGGGGCGGCCGGCGGCGATTGTCACCTTTCTGCCCGGTGTTTGGCCGCGTCGTGTGCGGCCAGAGCATTGCGCGCCTTTGGGCCGGGCCTTGGCCGAGATGCATCTGGCCGGGGCAGGCTTTGAGATGCGCCGGCCCAATGCGCTGGGCCCCAAGGGCTGGGCGCCCTTGCTGGATGGCTGCCGCGCGCGTGGCGATGAGGTGCAGCCCGGCCTGATTGCGGAATTGGATGCGGCGCTGGCCGGCATTCTTGCCGCCTGGCCCGCTGAGGGCAGCCTGCCGATCGGGCAAATCCATGCCGATCTTTTCCCTGATAACGCATTTTTCCTGCCGGGCGCCGATGGCCAGCCGCGCGTGTCCGGCGTGATTGATTTCTATTTCGCCTGCACGGATCTTTTCGCCTATGACATCGCGGTCTGCCTGAATGCTTGGTGCTTTGAGGCTGATTATTCCTTCAACGTGACGCGCGCGCGCGCCATGCTTGGCGCCTATCGCGCCATGCGCCCGATGACCGATGCTGAATTGGCCGCGCTGCCCATTCTCTGCCGCGGTGCGGCGCTGCGCTTTCTGCTGACCCGACTTTATGACTGGACGCATACACCGGAAGGCGCCTTGGTGACGCGGAAAGACCCAGGGGAATATCTGCGGAAACTGAGGTTCTTCAGCGGCGCTGAAACGCTCGCGGCCTTTGGCCTGTGAGTGGCAGCGCGGACCCGCGCCCCATGGTCCAGATTTGGACCGATGGCGGCTGCAAACCCAACCCCGGCCCCGGCGGCTGGGCCGCCATTCTGCGCTTTGGCGAACATGAGCGGGAACTTTCGGGTAGCGAGGCCGAGACCACCAATAACCGCATGGAATTGACCGCGGCCTTGCGGGCGCTTGAGGCGCTGAAAAAACCCTGCCGTATCGCATTGCATACGGATAGCGAATATCTGCGGAATGGCATCAGCCGCTGGATTCATGGCTGGGTGCGCGCCAATTGGCGCAATGCGGCGAAGGAGCCGGTGAAGAACCTTGATCTGTGGCAGGCCATTCTGGCCGCCGCCAAACCGCATGAGATTGAATGGCATTGGGTGCGCGGCCATGCCGGGGACCCCATGAATGAACGCGCCGATGCGCTGGCGACGGCGGCGCGGGATAAGGCGGCTGAGGGTTGAGCTTGCCCAAACCCTGTCCTGGCGGGTATATCCAATCACTGGCGCGGGCGTAGTTCAGAGGTAGAACGTCAGCTTCCCAAGCTGAATGTCGGGGGTTCGATTCCCCCCGCCCGCTCCATTCCTGCCCTTCACAAACCGTTGCCCACCCCCGTCCAGCCCTGCCATGCTGAGGCGCATAAACCAACCAAGGCAACGCCCATGCTCCCATCCCTTCGCCGCCGCGCGCTGCTCGCCGCCCCTGTGCTTGCCGGCCTCATGCCGCGCGCTGCCCGGGCGCAGGCGGAATGGCCCAGCCGGCCCATTCGCATCATCATCCCCTCGGCGGCTGGGGGTGCTGCGGATTTCATCGGGCGCACGCTTGGGCGTTTTCTGGAGCCGCATCTGCGCCAACCGGTCGTGCTGGATAATCGCCCCGGCGCTGGCGGCATCACGGGGACCGAGGCCGCGAAGCAAGCCGCGCCGGATGGCTACAGCTTTCTGATCGCCACCAATTCCACCCATTCGGCCAATCAATTCCTCTATCGCCGCCTGCCCTATGATCCGGTGCAGGATTTCAGCCATATCGGCATGATGGGCAGCTTCGCGACCATTGCAGTGGTTGCCGCTGATGCGCCATTCAAATCCATCCCCGCGCTGATCGCCCATGCGCGCGCCAATCCGGGGCGCGTGTTCTTCGGCTATTACTCATCTTCTTCGCAGGTGCCGGCGGCGCTGCTCAAGGCGCGCGCCAATCTGGACATTACCGGCGCGGCCTATCGCAACATTACGCAAATCGTGCCGGATTTGATCAGCGGGCAGATTCAATTCGCCTTCCTTGATAGTCTTTCCGCCGCCCCCGCGCTGCAATCGGGCCGCGTGGTGCCGATTGGCGTTTCCGCCGCGCGCCGCATGCCGCAATATCCCGATTTGCCTTTGGTGTCTGAAGCGCTGCCGGATTTCGTGGTGGAAGGCTGGTTCGGGCTGACGGCACCGGCGCGCACCCCGCGCCCCGTGCTGGAGCGTATGCAAACCCTGCTGCGCCAGGCGGTGGAAGACCCCGCCGTGGCGGAAGCCCTCACGCGCCAGGGCCTTTCACCAGGCTTCCGCGGTGCCGAGGAGATGGAGCGTTTCCTGGTCGCGGATCGCGCGCGCTGGCACGAATGGGTGCGCATCGCGGGCATTGAACCGGAATGATGGCGTGGCCTCTGCCGGGCTTGCAACGCATCGCGCTGCCGCGCGCGGCGGTTTATGCGCAGGCGGGGCCAGGCCCGGTCATTCTGTGTATTCCAGGCGGCTATCACAGCGCCTTTTGTTTCGGGCCGTGGCTCGCGCTGCTGGGCCGTGCTGGCATCGCCGCCGCAGCGCTTGAACCGCGCAGCAAGGGCAGCTTTGCCGCATTGGCCGATCTCACCACGGGCATTGCCGAATATGCGGAAGATGCTGTGCAGGCCGCGCGCGCCTTGGCGCAACCTGTCGTGCTGCTCGGGCATTCGCTCGGCGCGCTTGTGGCGATGCGCGCTGCCGAAATGCTGGGTGATGCGGCAGGGCTTTTGTTGGTGGCGCCATCGCCACCCGGCAATCTGCCAGGCGCAGCCCCGGTGCCGCCAGTCGCCGAAGGCGCCATGCTGCCACCGCCCGATATCGCTGCCATCCGCGCGCGTTATTTCGGGGATCAGGATATCGCCGACATCGCCGCCTATCGCGCCGCGCTATCGGCAGAATCACCGCGCGTCTTGAATGACCGCTATCAGCTCCGCATCCCCATCGCGCGCGAAAATCTGCGCGGCATGCCAGGGCTGGTGATTGAGGCTGGGCAGGATGATGCCGCGCGCCACCCGCCGGGGCAGGACCTCGCGATCGCGGAATTTCTGGGGCTTGATTATCAGATGCTGCGCGACATGCCGCATTGCATGATGTGGCAACCCTGGGCCGAGGCCAGCCTTGCCCCCATCATCGCTTGGCATGGCGCGCATTGCAGGGGCTAAAATCCCCACCGCTTGCGTCCCGCCCCACTTCCGGCAGGATAACCCCCATCATTGGGGGGAGTGATCCATGAACATCACCTTGAACGGGCGCGCTGCGCTCATTACCGGCGGGTCCAAGGGCTTGGGCCTTGCCATGGCGAAAATGTTTGCTGAATCGGGCGGGCATGTCGCCATTGTGGCGCGCGGGGCGGAAAGCCTGGCCAAGGCTGAAGCGGAAATCCGCGCCGCCGCGCCTGCTGCCAAGGTCGCCGCCATCGCCGCCGATATCCGCACGGCAGAAGGCTGCGAAGCCGCCCATGCTGCCGCCGTGAAGGGCCTTGGCCAGGTGGATGTCCTGATCAATAATGCCGGCACATCCCAGCGCGGCGGCTTTCTGGAGGTGTCAGACGCGCTTTGGCAGGATGATCTGGACCTCAAGCTATTCGCGGCCATCCGGCTTTCCCGCCTGGCCCTGCCTGGCATGCGGGATCGCAAATGGGGCCGCATCATCAATGTGCTCAATATCGGCGCCAAGGCACCGCCGGGCGGGTCCACGCCCACCTCAGTCTCGCGCGCGGCGGGCATGGCGCTCACCAAGGCGATGGCGAATGAATTCGCGCCCCATAATGTGCTGGTGAATGCCATGCTGGTGGGCATTATTGAAAGCGATCAATGGGTGCGCCGCCACGCCGCCGAAAAGCGCAATATCACGTGGGAGGATTGGAAGGCCGAACAGGGCAAGGGCGTGCCGCTTGGGCGCATCGGCAAGGCCGAGGAATTCGCTTCCCTGGCATTGCTGCTGGCGAGCGACCAGGGCGGCTATATCAGCGGCACCGCGATCAATGTGGATGGCGGCAAAAGCCCGGTGGTTTAGGTCCGCCGATTATGCGCCCGCCGCAGCCTCCTGCGGCAGGGCGAATACACCACTCGCGCGCAGAACGGGCTTGCCATCGGCGGTGCAGACACCTTGCGCAAATACCAGGGTGCGGGTGCGGCGCAGCAGCACCGGCTCACATTGCAGCCAGGTGCCAAGCAGGGCAGGGGCCAGGTAATCCGAATTCAGGCTGATGGTGGTGAAGAACCCCGTCACGCCAGCCAGGTTGAAGCCGCCAATGCCAAGTGCGAGGTCGGCGAAGGTCGCCAACATGCCGCCATGGGCCATGTCCTTGCTGTTGCAATGGCGCTTTTCGATCCGAAGCCCAAAGGCCAGCGGCCCGTGATCCCGCCGGATCATGATGGGGCCGATGGGTTCCAGAAACGGCCCTCCGGCAGGGCGCGGCACGAAGCCTTCCGGCACGGCAAGGGGGATAGGCTGATCCAAGGCAGGGCGACCTTCAGGCGTGATGCGGGCGGGGACCCTATACCGGAAGCCCTTCCGGGGGAACGCCCTGCCCCCTTTGCCTTGGCTTTGCCCCGATTTGCCCCTAAGCGCCGCCACATGCGGAGTCATCATTGCCCATGAACGCCAATACCCCCCCGATCCTGCCGGTGATCCTGTCCGGTGGCACCGGCACGCGGCTTTGGCCGCTGTCGCGCGAAAGCTACCCGAAGCAATTCTGGCCGCTCGCTTCCGACAAGACCATGTTGGCGGAAACCGCCGCACGGGGTTCTGGCGCTGGCTTCCTGCCGCCGATGGTTGTTTGCAATGAAGCGCATCGCTTCCTGGTCGCCGAGCAATTGCGCGATAAGGGCGCATCCATTGTGCTGGAACCGGTGGGCCGCAATAGCGCGCCCGCCATTGCGGCTGCGGCGTTGCTCGCTGAGGAAACCGCCCCCGGCGCGGTGCTGTGGTTCATGGCCGCCGATGCGGCGATTGGCGATGTGGCGGCGCTGCAAGCGGCGCTGGCCAAGGCCGCTGCAGCGGCGGGGGCGGGGGCGATTGTGACTTTCGGCATGCAGCCGACCGCGCCCGAGGTCGGCTATGGCTATATCGAAACAGGCGATGCCCTGCCCGGCAGCGAAGGCGTCAAGCGCATTGCGCGCTTTGTGGAAAAGCCTGATGCGGCACGCGCGGCGGAATTTCTCAAAACCGGCCGGCATTTATGGAATTCCGGCATGTTTGTCGCCACCGCCGCGACCATGCTGGCGGAATTGGAAGCCCATGCGCCGGAGGTGCTGCAGGGTGTGCGCGCTGCCGTTGCCGGCGCCGCGCGCGATGGCGATTTCATTCGCCTTGAAGCGGCGGCCTTCACCGCAACACCCGCCATCAGCATTGATTACGCGGTGATGGAACGCACGCAAAAAGCCGCCGTGGTGCCGGCTGCCATTGGCTGGTCCGATATCGGTTCCTGGGCCGCGCTCTGGGACATTCAGCCAAAGGACGCTGCCGGCAATGCGACTCTCGGCCCGGTGGAATTGGTGGATGCCAAGAATTGCTATGTGCGGAGCGAAACCATCCTGACCGGCGTGATCGGGCTGCAAGATGCCGTGGTGGTGGTGACGGATGATGCAGTGCTCGCGATGCATCGCGACCATGCGCAGGATGTGAAAAAGCTGGTGGACCGGCTGAAGGCGAGTGGCGCCAAGGAAGCGACCGAACATCGCCGCGCCTATCGCCCCTGGGGCCATTACGAAGGCCTGATCATGGGCGACCGCTTCCAGGTGAAAAAGATCGAGGTTCGCCCCGGCGCCAAGCTTTCCCTGCAAAAGCACTTCCATCGCGCCGAGCATTGGGTGGTGGTTTCCGGCACCGCCATTGTGCGCCGCGATGGTGAGGAAATCATGCTGCGGGAGAATGAAAGCGTCTATCTGCCGCTGGGCTGCATCCATCGCATGGAAAACCCCGGCAAAATCCCACTGACCCTGATTGAGGTGCAATCCGGGTCTTACCTCGGTGAGGATGATATCGTCCGTTTTGAGGATACTTACGGGCGGAGTTGATTTTCCGCATGTTCCAACGGCGCGGGCTGGTGCAGGCTTTGGGCTTTCCAGAGGGGAATGCCGCATGGCCCGCCATCCCGAAGCGCCCAATCACCGCCGCCACAGCCATTTAAGGTCCACGCTGATCCGCGCTCGCGAAAGGCGCCGCGGGGATGAGCCAGTGCCCCAATTGACCCTTGGCGAAAGATTGTCCGATCTGGTCGCGGCCATTGTCGGTTCCTGGCGCTTTATCCTGATCCAATCGGGGCTATTGCTGGCTTGGCTGATCGCCAATATCGCCTCGGGCGGGAATGCCTGGGACCCCTATCCCTTCATCCTGCTGAACCTGATGCTGTCCTTCCAGGCCGCCTATACCGCGCCCATCATTATGATGAGCCAGAACCGCCAGGCGGATATAGACCGCATCCGGTCCATTGCGGATTACCAGGTGAATATCCGCGCCGAGGCCGAAATCAGCCTGCTGCATGAAAAAATAGACCTTTTGCGCGAACAGCAGGTGGCGGAGCTGATTTCACTGCTCAAGACATCGCTGGAACGGATCGAAAGCCTGGAAAACCGGCTTTTGCCAGGGCCGCCGCCGGCCTGAAAATCACCCTTCGACTGCGCCTGGGGATGTGCAAGACTGGCTTTCGGGCATGGCCGCCCCGCGCAACGACCGGATAGGGCGCTTCAATGGAATGGATTCTGCAAACCCTGATGATGCTGGGCGCCAAGGCCGCGTCCATTTTCATCAGCCCTGCTTCCCCGAATTTTGAGGTTGTGCAGGGCATGATGGCCATTCTGGCGCTGGTCTGCCTGGTGCTGCTGGTCACCTTCGCTTTCCGGAAAAAATAATCCCATGAAGGATCTGCGCACCGCCTTGGAAGAAGCCCGTCGGGGCCTGCTTGATCTTTCTACGCGCAACCGCCTGCTATCCCTGCCGAAGCCGGGCGCTTCACGTGGTGTGATGATCATTGATGATGAGGATGCGGATTTCGTGCTTGGCGCGTTGCAGGCGGGCCGCGCCTTTGGCTTTGAAGCCTCAGTCAGCGCATCCGAAGCGACGCTTGAGGAAGCCGCGCCTGGCAAGCCGCGCCGCGCGCGGAGCGTGAAGGTGAAGGCAGAAGGTGTTGGCACTGCGAAAGCCGATGCGGCGCGGGAAGACTATCAGCGCGATGATAGGCTCCGCGTGCAATTGCCGCCTTCTGATTTGGTGCGCCGGCTGCGCGATATCATGCAGGATGCACGCACGGCCCGCGAAGAAACCGGCGTGCCCACGCTTTACCTGGCGCTTGGCGCGCTGATCTGGCGCGATCCTGCAACGCCCGAAACCGAACGCCGCGCGCCGCTTGCGCTGCTGCCGGTGGCCTTGGAGCGCGAAGGGGTTTCGCAGAATTTCAAGCTGCGCGGGGCGGTGGGCGATATTGCGGAGAATCTCTCGCTCCGCGAAATGCTCAAGGTGAATTTCAAGGCAGCGCTGCCGGAGTTCGACGCTGATGCCTATACGCCGACCGCCTGGGCGGAAGCGGTCGCCGCGCTGGTGGCGGAACGCGCGCATTGGCGGGTGGATGCCGATGCGCTGGCGATTGGCTTATTCTCCTTCGCCAAATTTCTGATGTGGCGTGACCTTGGACCTGAGGAAAATCCCGGTCTTGCCGATCACCCCATGGTGCGCGCTTTGGTGGGCGGAGAGGCGCTTTCGATCCCGCCGGTTCTTGCCGATGACGCCGATGTGGATGTGGAAATTCCGGTGGAGCGGCTGGATCATGTGATGGATGTGGATGGCAGCCAGGCGCTGGCGGCGGAAGCTGTCCGGCGCGGTGGGCATGTTGTCATCCAGGGCCCGCCCGGCACGGGCAAAAGCCAGACCATCAGCAATATCATCGCCCAGGCCGTGCTGGATGGACGAAGCGTGTTGTTCGTCGCTGAAAAACTCGCCGCGCTGGAAGTGGTGAAGCGCCGGCTGGAGAGTATTGGCCTTGGTGCCGCTTGCCTTGAACTCCATTCGGAAAAGCAATCCAAGCGCGCGGTGCTGGATGAATTGCGCGCGACGCTTTCCTTGCCCATGCCGCCAAAGCCAGATCGCGATGCAGTCGTGCGTCGCCTTGGGTCACTGCGCGGGCGGATCAATCGCCATGCGGCGGCGATGCGCGGCAACGTGGGCGCTTCAGGCATGGCGCTGCATCAGGTGATCGGCGCGCTGGTTGGCTTGCGCCAACGCGGTGTGGCGGCGCCGGATTTTTCCGTGAATGCAGCGGCATGGGATGCGGCGGCGATTGAAGCGCGGCGCGATGCGATCAAGCTGCTGGCGGGTTATGCGGCGGATGGCGGCGCGCAAAGCCCCTGGCGCGGCGTGATGGCCGATATCGGCCCAGCCGATGCGGATCGGTTGCTGGGGCGGCTGCCCGCTTGGATTCGTGCCCTCGCCGCAGCGGGGGCAGCGCTGGGCGCAGAGGCCGGGCCGAGGGCAGCGGAGGGCGCGCTTGCCCTGAACCCTGCCCTGGCGGCGGGACCGGCGCATGATGCAGCGGCGCTGAAGCACGAAGCCTGGGCGAGCGATCTGGCGCCGCTGGAAGCCCTGGTGCGCGCAGTTGGTGATGTGCAAAAAGCCAAGGCCGATACGCAGCTTTTGCCGGGTGCCTTGGATGTGACGGGCATTACGGAAGCGCGCACGACGCTGGCGGAAGCCGGTGGTGTTTTCGGCTTTTTGTCTGGCGTGCGGCGTGATGCCAAGACGCTCGCGGCACGCATTGCGCGCGATGCGGAAAACCCGCTGCCGGCGCTGGATGCTGCGCTCGCTGGGCAGGCCGCACGCAATGCCTTGCGCCAGGGCGATGCTTTGGGCCGCGCGGCTTTTGGGGCGCTCTGGCAGGGGGAGGCGAGTACTCTTGCACCACTCGCTGCCTTGCTCGCTTGGCGCAAAACCCATGGCGCGGCGGCGCTGATGGCTCTCGCGCAGGGTGCCAAGCCCGCCGATACGACGCCATTGCAAGCGGCGTTGGATGCCTTTCAGGAAATGCAGCAGGCAACAAAGCTTGATGCGCGTATTGCCTTCGGCAGTGATGAACCTTCCTTCACGGCCCTTGCTGCAAGGCTTGGCGATTGGGCGGCGGCGCCGGAAGCTTTGGACGCTTGGCTTGGCTGGCGCCGTGCCGCCGCTTCGGCTGTGGGGCTGGAGCCTTTGCTGGAACGCCTGGCCGATGGCCGTGTCGCGCCTGAAGCGGCTGAGGATGTGTTTTCCTTCGCGCTGCATGAAAGCTTGCTCCGCATCGCGATGGCAGAGCATCCGGAATTGGCGGCGTTTGATGGTGCGGCGGCGGATCGGCTGGTTGACGATTTCCGCGAAGCTGATCGCGCACGCATTGCGCTGACGCGCGCGGAAGCGGCTTATGCCCATGCGCAGCGCGTCAAGGAAGTGCGTGATGGTGCGCCTGGGATGGCCGTATTGCGTGGCGAGATGGAGAAAAAGCGCGGCCATTTGCCGGTGCGCGAATTGCTGCTGCGCGCTTCCCAGGCGGTGCAAAAAGCCAAACCGATTTTCATGATGAGCCCGCTTTCGGTGGCGCAATTCTTGGCCCCCCCGCATGGGCTGAAGCCTGGACTTTCCTTTGACCTGCTGGTGATTGATGAAGCAAGCCAGGTGGAACCTGTGGATGCCTTGGGTGCCATTGCGCGCTGCCGGCAGGTGGTGGTGGTGGGCGATGACAAGCAAATGCCGCCCACGCGCTTCTTCCAGCGCATGACCGGTGAGGAAGGCGAGGACGCCATCGAGGATGCGTCTGATGTTGTCGCGGCGCGCGATGTGGAAAGCATTCTGGGGCTTTGCAATGCGCGCGGCCTACCATCGGCCATGCTGCGTTGGCATTATCGCAGCCGGCATGAAAGCCTGATCGCGACATCAAATGCGGAATTTTACGATAATCGGCTTTTCATTCTGCCATCGCCACGAGCGCGATCTGCCGCGCTCGGGCTCTCATTGCGGCGCGTTAAAGGGCGGTTTGACACTGGCGGCACCGGCACCAATGCGGAAGAAGCCCGCGCGGTAGCGGAAGCGGTGATGGCGCATGCGCGCGAAACGCCCGGCGATACCTTGGGGGTCGCAGCGTTTTCCATCCGCCAGCGTGATGCCATCCTGAACGCGGTGGAAGCTGCTCGGCGCGACAATCCGGATACCGAGGCGTTTTTTACATCCCATCCGAATGAGCCGTTTTTCGTGAAGAACCTGGAAAACGTGCAGGGGGATGAACGCGATTCGATCATGATTTCGGTGGGCTATGGGCGCGGTGCTGATGGCAAGCTTGCCATGCGCTTCGGCCCGCTTTCCGCGGATGGTGGCGAACGCCGACTGAATGTGCTGATCACGCGCGCCAAGAAGCGCTGCATGGTGTTTTCCTCGATCGGTGCGGATGACATCGATTTGGCGCGTGCTTCTGGGCGTGGCGTTGCGACACTCAAAACCTTCCTTGCCTTTGCGGCGGCGGGGGATGGCGCACGCGCGACTGCTGCCAAAACCCAAGCCGCGCCCTTGGCCACGGCGATTGGCAAGGCGATAGAAGCTGCCGGCAAGGAAGCCGTGCCGCGTGTTGGCATGGCAGGGCTGTTTTTGGATGTGGCAGCGCGCGATTCCGGCAGTTTCGTGCTGGGCATTGAAGCCGATGCCGGCGATTGGGCGGCGCTGCGCTGCGCACGTGATCGCGAAAGGGGCCGCGATAGCGCGCTCCAAGCCATGGGCTGGAAACTGGCCCGCGCCTGGTCGCTTTCCTGGTATGGCAGGCCAGAGGCCGAGGCCGCGCGCATCGCCGCGCTGCTTGGCGCTGCCCCTGCCGCGAGCGCTGTTGAAAGCGCAGCACCCACGCCAGAAACCGGTTTGGCCGAAGCTTACCGCGAAGCCGCGCCGGAAGTGCCGAAGGATACCGCGATTGCCGATGTGCCCTTCGCGACACTTGCCGGGCTTTTGGCGGAAATCATCACGGTTGAATCGCCGATCACAACTGAAAGCCTTGGCGAACGCGTGCGGATATTATGGGGGCTGGAAGCACTGCCTACACCCGCGCGTGATGCGCTGCGCCAGGCCCTCGCGCTTGCGCGGCAATTGCATGGCGTGAAGGAAGAACAGGGTTTTTTGCTGGCTGAAGGCGCTGCAATTGCGCCGAGGGATCGCCGCGCAGCCAGCGCGCATCTGCGCCGCGCTGCTGCCGTAGCGCCACGCGAAATCGCTGCTGCCGCCGAGAAACTTCTGGCGTTGCGCCCGGCCACGACCGAAGCGGAACTCGCTGCCGGGATTCATCGCCTGCTTGGGCTGGATGCCAATGCGGCACCCGCCGTTGCGGCGCGGCTGGCGGGCTTGATCGGTGCGGGTGTGGTGAAGCTTTAGCGCATGATGGGAATAGCGCAGCGCACCAACACGCCTCCGCAGCTTCATGAGTAGCGTCACCTCGTCACGCGGCGCGGCGCTATTTGGCGCGCGTGATGCGGTGGGGGCGGCGGGGGTTGCCATGGCGGCCACCTTCCTTGCCTTCGGGGCTGCGGTGCGCGAAGCGGGGCTGCCGCCAGGCTGGGCCTTGGTGGCGTGCTGGGCGATTTATGGCATGCCGGGGCAATTGGTTTTGGTGCAGGCGGCCAGCACGGGTTTTGTCGGCGGCATCGCGCCCGCAGTGATGGGTGCCATTGCGGTGAATGCGCGTTTCCTGCCCATGGCGATTGCGATTACGCCGCTTTTCGGCGTGGCAGAGCGCAAGCGCCTGATCCCGGCCATTCCCTTCATCGCCGTGACACCTTGGGCGGCGGCGATGCGCGCCTTTCCCGAAATTGCAGCTTCTGTCAGGCTTTCCTGGTTTTTGGGCTTTGGGCTGACAAGCTGGGTGGTGGCGGGGCTTGCGGCGCTGGCGGGGTTCTATGTCGCGGGCATGTTGGATGATCACGCGCGTGCGGCGCTGTTGTTTGTCAATCCGCTCTATTACGCGCTGCTGCTGGCGGCTGATGTGAATAAGCCTGCGCCGCGTCGCGCCATTCTGTGTGGCGCGGCAGCGGCGGGGCTTACCTTCATCCTGCCATCCTCCATGGGGCTTTTGGCGGCGGGCATTATTGGCGGGACCATCGCTTTCCTGTGGGGGCGCGCGCGTGGAAACCGCTGACATTGCGCTGGCGCTGACCGCACTCGCCTGTCTGTTGCTGAGGAGCGCGGGCGTTTGGCTGGCGGGCGGGCTTGGCGGGGATCATCCCGTAATCGCCTGGGCGACGGCGATTGCGCAGGCAACACTCGCCGCCTTTGTCATGCTGGCGATCATTGCACCGACCGGGGCTTTGGCCGATGTGCCTTTGGTGGCGCGGCTATTCGGGCTTGGCGTCGGGGTGACAGTGTGCCTGGCCTTCGGGCGCAATCTGCTGCCGGCGCTGGTGGTTGGGCTGGTGGCGATGTTGGCCTTGCGGACGCTGCTGGCGGGGTAGGGTGATGCAGATTTTTCGAACATCCACCATTGAAGAACCATCCGCCGCGGTGCGCGCCCGTTGCTGTTGGCGGCGCAGCCTGCCGCTATTCCTGTTGGCGATCCTGCTTTGGCCCGGCCAGCCTGCCCTGGCCCAGGAACGTCGCTGGACAGCGATGGAGACCGAGGTGCGGGGCATTGTCTTTCGCATCCCGCGCGCGCATTTGCACATCCGCGATGGTGATGGGTCCTTCGATCTGGGCCTCCGCGTTGATGACCTGACGCCGATCCGCCTGATTGGCCTGCCGCCGGAACGCTATTGGCGGGAAGCCATGCGTGTGCGCGTGAGTGTCGCCTGGAATTCAAGCTCAGCCGCGCATGTCAGCGGCATCCTAAGCGACCGCCATACCCTTGACCGTGTGCAAACCAAGGAGGCGAGCATCCATCTGGATGGCCCCAATGGTCCAGCGCCACCCGATGGGTTGATCTATTTTCCGGGGCGCAGAGGTCCGGAAGAAACCCGCTTGTTTCCCCGCGATGTCTTCAAGCCGGTTGAATTGGCCCGCAATCCGGAAACTGGCGAGGAATGGCCGGAGTTCTTTGATTGCAATGTGAGCCCGCGTTTTGATCAGCAGCCAACTGAAGTACCTTTCCTGCCGATAAGCTGTGAATGGTACCGCGTCTTTCGCGGCCTGGTGGTGCAGACCTCGCTGGAGCGGCGCCAATTGGCCGATTGGCGCAGGATACGCGTCGGCATTGATCAGCTTCTGACATCTTTCATCGTACGCGGCCCGGAAGTGGCTGTGCCCCCCATCCGTTGGGGGCCGCGCCCATCCGAAACCATCAATCCTGTCCTGATTTACGATAACGCCGAATGATCATGAGCGCATACAACTTCTCGGCGCTCCCCATGCTCATGGGGCGCGCAGCAGTTTTTCCTTGAGTAAATCCGGCGTTAAAGCGGAGGTCAGCTCCGCTGCCGACGCAGGAATGCCGGAATTTCCAGGCTCATTTCATCCTGCTGCGTTGGGCGAACTGTATCCAGACGCGGCGCCGGTGCTGCCATCGGTTCCATGCGCGGTGCTTGAGGCGCTTCCTGCACAAAGGGCTGCGGTTCAGCTTGCGGCGGCAGATTGCGCTTCATCATGCCGCCCATGCCCGTGACCTTACCGAAAAGCCCGCGCAGCCCCGCAGACCGCGGCGCACCTGGTGCCACTTGCGGTTCAACCGGTTCGCTGACCGGCACACGAAGCTGTGGTGCCTCTGGCATAGGCGTAGGCGCTGGTGCCAACATGACTGGCGCTTCCGCAGCTGGCGCTGTTTCCGGCTCAAAGACCGGCGCTGTTTCCACAATAGCCGGGCGCATCGCCGGTGCGGCCTGCGCTGCGCGCCGCATGAAGGGCAAACCTGGCCCGCTGGCTGGCGCCGCGCCAATCGTCTGGTTCGCAACGGCATTGACCGGCTGCGCCGCACCGCCACCCATCGCCACCAGCTTCGGCTTTTCGGCTTCCCTGAACTGAGCCCCATCAATGCCAGTGGCCACCACGGAAACGCGCACGCGGCCATTCATGGATTCGTCAACCGATGTGCCGAAGATGATATTCGCATCCTCATCCACTTCTTCACGAATACGATTCGCCGCACCATCCACTTCAAACAGCGTCATGTCATAGCCGCCGGTGATGTTGATCAGCACACCCTTCGCGCCGCGCATGGAAATATCTTCCAGCAGCGGATTGCTGATCGCGGATTCCGCCGCGCGACGGGCACGATCTTCGCCTTCCGCCTCACCCGTGCCCATCATGGCCTTGCCCATTTCGGCCATAACAGTACGGATATCGGCGAAATCCAGATTGACCATGCCGGGATTGACCATCAAATCCGTCACACCACGCACGCCCATGTAAAGCACATTATCCGCCATCTTGAACGCTTCCTGGAAGGTGGTGCGTTCATTCGCCAGGCGGAAGAGATTCTGATTCGGGATGATGATCAGCGTATCCACAAATTGCTGCAATTCCTCGATCCCCTGATCGGCGGATTTGCGCCGCTTCGGCCCTTCAAAATCAAAAGGCTTGGTCACCACGCCAACCGTCAGGATGCCGCGTTCACGCGCCATGCGCGCAATCACCGGCGCTGCCCCTGTCCCGGTGCCGCCGCCCATGCCGGCGGTGATGAAAATCATGTGCACGCCTTCAATATGGCGGGCCAATTCCTCGGTCGCTTCTTCTGCTGCAGCGCGGCCAATTTCAGGCTTTGCACCAGCACCAAGGCCCTGCGTGAGGTGCGGGCCAAGCTGCACGCGGCGGTCTGCGCGGGAATGGATCAGCGACTGCGCGTCCGTATTCGCCACCAGGAATTCCACGCCATCAAGGCCCATGGAAATCATGTTATTGACGGCATTGGTACCACCGCCGCCAACACCCACCACTGTAATCCGCGGCGTGAAATCCGTATGTTGATTCTGCGGAATCGTCAGGTTCAGGGTCATTGAGTTTCCTCCTCACGCATTGATGGGCAGCTTGGGTTGGCAGGGGCGGCGAAAGATGCGTGCATCACACACGATCCTTCAGCCAATGAATCAAACGGCGGAACGCGCCACCGGCCTTCACCGGGCCAGGCGCGATATCCAAAACGGGGCGGCCTTCACCGGCGCCCCACATCAACAGCCCAACCGCGCCGGCAAAAGCGGGGCCCGAGGCTGCTTCGGCAAGGCCACGCAAGGCTTGCGGGCGGCCAAGGCGTACCTGGCGGTCCAGGATGCGCGCAGCCATTTCGCGTACGCCGACAAGCTGCGATGCGCCGCCCGTCAGCACCACGCGCGCACCACCTTCCTTGCCAAGCCCGCTCTGATCAAGCTTGTCCTTGAGCAATTCGAAGGTTTCTTCAAGCCGTGGCTTGATGATGCCAACCACCATGGCGCGTGGAATGCGCGCGATGTGATGTTCATCTTCGCCCAATAGCGGCACGGGCAGATATTCGCGTTCATCATCCGCACCGCCATGCACCGCGCCATGCAGCGTCTTCATCCGTTCCGCATGCGCAACT
>JBIKWX010000234.1:0-5862 GCA_044356095.1 Roseomonas sp. | reverse complement strand
AAGCCAGCGCGCGGTCTTCGGTTTCGCTGAAGGGCTCCGGGTCCAGCACTTCAAGGCGCAGCTTGCCGCCAGCGACCGCGACATATTCATCCAGCATCGCGCGCACGCGTTCCGCATAGGCGCCATAGGCTGGAATGGCCGTGCCGAGCTTGCGCGAATAAAACAGCCTGAGCGTCACCGGGTCTTGCAGGCCGGACAAGACGCTCCGCGTACCATCCGACAGCGTGTAGAGTTTCTGCGCCGTGAGATCGAGCCGCGCGCGCGGCGCGAAACGCTCCACCAGCAAATTGACACCAATCGCGAGCGCCAACGCCGCCACAATCCCCAGCGCCGAGGACCAGACGCGCCGCGTGCCTGGCTTTGCCTTGATTTGATCAGCCATGATCTAGTCAGCCTTCCGGTGGTCAAGCACCACCGCATTCACAAAAAGCCAAAACCCGATGAAGGAGGCGAAGAAGACAGCATCGCGTAGCGCAATCACCCCGCGCGTCAGGCCATTGAAGCGTTCCGTGAGGGAAAGGGCGCGCGCGACCTCGGCCAATGCGGGTATGCGTTGGCTCAGGAAATCCGTCACCAGGGCGCTGCCGGCGACCGCAAACAGGAAACACACGGCAACGGCCAGGACGAAGGCGATCACCTGGTTCTTCGTCATGGCCGACATGGCGGAACCGATGGCAAGGTAAGCGCCCGCCATCAATAAACACGCAGCATAGCCGGCTGCGATCACGCCATTATCCGGTCGGCCCAGAAAATTCACGGTCAGCACCAGCGGGAAGGTCAGCGCCAGCGCAATGGCGCAAAACGCCCAAGCCGCGAGGAATTTGCCAAGCACCGCCTGCCATTGCGCCATGGGCAAGGTCAGCAGCAATTCAATCGTGCCCAGCCGGCGTTCTTCTGCCCAAAGCCGCATCGTCAGTGCCGGCACCAGAAACAGGAACAGCCAGGGCACGAAGCCAAAGAAGGGGCCAAGATCAGCCTGGCCGCGATTGAAGAAACCGCCCAGGCTGAAGGTCATGGCGCCCGCCATCATCAGGAAAATCACAATGAAGACGTAAGCGACGGGGGTCGCGAAATAGCCGGATAATTCACGGCGCGCGACCAGCAGGGCAGCGCGCATCAGGCGGCCTCCTGCTTCAGGGTCAAATCGCGGAAGACCTGTTCCAGCGTTTTGCCCGGCGCTTCAAGCTGTTTCGGTGTGGCATCGGCCAGCACCTTGCCGCGCGCGATGATGATGGCGCGGGTGCAGACCGCATCCACCTCCTCCAGGATATGGGTTGAAATCACGATGGCCTTTTCGGGCGCCATGCGGCGGATCAATTCCCGCACCTCATGCTTTTGGTTCGGGTCCAAGCCATCGGTTGGCTCATCCAACACCAGAACGGGCGGGTCATGCAGCAGCGCCTGTGCGAGGCCCACGCGGCGCTTGAAACCCTTGGAGAGTGTTTCAATCGGTTGCAGGCGCACACCTTCCAATTGCGTCATGGCCATGGCGCGAGCCATGCGTTCATGGGCCTCGGCACCGCCAAAGCCGCGAATGCGCGCGATGAAGTGCAAAAAGCCGGTGACGGTCATTTCCGGATAGGTTGGCGCGCCTTCGGGCAGATAGCCAAGCGCGCGCTTCGCCGCGACCGGCGCTTCAATCACATCCTGGCCACAAATACGCGCCGTGCCTGCGGAGGGCGTCACAAAGCCCGCCAGCATTTTCATGGTGGTGGATTTGCCGGCGCCATTGGGGCCAAGAAAGCCCACAACTTCCCCGCGATCCACCGTGAAGGATACATCATCAACAGCGGTGAAGGCGCCAAAGCGCTTGGTCAGGCGCTCGATTTCGATCAGCGCGGCCAAAGCCTATCTCCCTTTATTCCTGCCTCAACGCGTTTTTGGTAAAACTTGCGCGCGGCGATTTGACCCTTCCCGCGCTGCCTTGCAAGCCCCCGAAAGCCTGACCTAACCCGCATCCAGCGGCGCCATGGAAAGATCATGGCCGAAAAGCCTGAGTAAAAGCCGCGCCGCCTGTCCGCGTGGCGACGCCAGCGCCGCATCCCGCGTCAGCAGCGCTTCCGCATCACGGTGCGCAATCTGGACATAGCGCGCGAATTGATCCGGGTCTTCCCGCGCATCAAACAGCCGGGCACCGGGCAGCCCAGCCTGCCGCGCGCCCAAGGCATCGCCGCCACCGCGAGATTTCAAATCCTCCTCGGCGATCACGAAGCCATCTTCCGTATCGCGCAGCACCAGCAAGCGCCGCCTTTCGCCATCACTCAAGCCCGGGGAATGAACCAAAAGGCAGGATGATGCCTCCCGCCCCCGCCCGACGCGGCCACGCAGCTGATGCAGCGCGGCAAGGCCAAAGCGTTCCGCCTGTTCAATCAGCATGATGGTCGCTTCCGGCACATCCACGCCGACTTCAATGACGGTGGTGGCGACCAGGATATTGGTCCGCCCGGCGGCGAAATGGCCCAGTGCCGCTTCGCGCACCGCAACATCCTGCAAGCCATGGGCAAGGCCAACACGGCCGGGGAAATGGGCGGAAAGCTCGGCAAAGCGGTCCTCGGCGGCGACACTGTCATCCTTTTCGCTGCCGGTAATGGCGCGCACCACCCAATAGGCGCGGGCGCCGCGCGCCACTGCCTCATGCAGCCGCGCCAGAATATCGGGCAGGCGTTCCTGGCTGAGGATGCGGGTCGCGATGGGTTTGCGCCCGGCGGGTTTGCCGGCCATGCGGCTGACGGCCATTTCGCCCCATTGTGTCAGCAACAGCGTGCGCGGAATGGGCGTTGCGGTCATCACCAGCATATCCGCGGCCTGGCCCTTATCCGCCAGCAACAGGCGCTGCGCCACACCAAAGCGATGCTGTTCATCCACCACGGCAAGGCCCAAATCCTTGAAGGCGACCCCTTCCTGAAACAGCGCATGGGTGCCAACCACGATGGGGAGTGTTCCATCCGCAAGCCCCTGCAAGACCCGGCGCCGTTCCTTGCCCTTCACGCTGCCGGCCAGCAGCGCCACCGGCACGCCCGCCGCGCCGCAAAGCCGCTCGAAACTCCGCAAATGCTGCCGCGCGAGCAATTCAGTCGGCGCCATCAGCGCGGCCTGAGCGCCCGCTTCCACCGCGCGCAGCATGGCCATCAGCGCCACCAGCGTCTTGCCCGCGCCCACATCGCCTTGCAGCAGCCGCAGCATCCGCCGGGGGGCCGCGAGATCCGCATCTATCTCGGCCATGGCCTGAAGCTGGGAAGGCGTTGGCGCATGGCCAAAGGCGGCCAGGGCAGGGCCGCGCAGGCTTTCATTGCCCATCAGCGCGCGCCCCGGCCTTTCGCGTGACCGGCGCCGCACCAGGCCAAGGGCGATCTGCCCCGCCAGCAATTCATCATAGCCAAGCCGGCGGCGCGGCGCTTCGGCGTTTTGACCCTGCGGCGTATGCAACTGGCGGATGGCCTCGGCAAAGCCTAGCCAGGCTTCACGTTTCAGCAGCGGGCCATCCACCCATTCCGGCAAATCCGGCAACGCCTTCAGCGCCCCATCCAGCGCATCCGCCATATTCCGCCAGGAAAGCCCCGCCGTCAGCGGCCACATGGGCTGCCACAGCGGGATGCGGTGCGGCGGTTCCACCAGCGGGTCCGCATCCAAATCCAATTGCCAGGCGCGCTGATAGGCCTTGAGCCGCCCGGCCACGCGCCTTTCAGCACCTTGGGGGAAGGCGCGGCCCAGCGCCGTGCCCGCCCAGGTGGCGCGGGAGAAGGAAATCAGCGCCACCGGATCGGCCCCACACACCGCCGGCACCATCCAAGGCCCGCGCCCACCCCGCGCCGGGGCGCCGGTGATGCGAAGCTCCAGCGTCACTTCCTGGCCTTCGCTTGCCCCGGCCAGCCCGCGCAGCACCGGGCGATGCTGCACGCGTTCCGGCAGATGCAGCAGCAAATCCAGCACGCGCCCGCCGCCCGCCGCGCGCGCCAGCAAGTCTGGCTTGCGCAGCCCGGGCAGGCTTTCAATCGGCGCCAATAACCGCGCGAGGGGGTCCTCGGCGGTCTCGGGCGGTTCGGGGCGGGCTGACAGGATTCCCATCCGCCTCTATATGCCAGCGCCTTGAGACTAGAGCGATATGCCAGACCCAACAGAACTTGATGCCCGGCGCCGCCGGCTTGTCTTTCGCGCCCAGCACCGCGGCACCAAGGAAACCGATATCCTGATCGGCGGCTTTGTCGCGCGCCATATCGCGAGCCTCTCCGATGCCGATGTGGCGGCCTTGGAGGAGATTCTGGAACTCTCGGATGTGGATTTGGCCGATTGGCTTTCCGGCCGCCGCCCGATTCCGCCCGAACATGACCACCCGCTGCTGCGCCGGATCATGGCCGAAGTGGGTAGCGGGCGATGAAGCCCGTTACCATTCATGGCGCGCCGGAGGGTTTTGATGCCCTGCTGGTCGCGCGTCGGCGGGCAGAGATTGAAGCCCCCATCGCCCATGTCTGCCGCGATGATGCGCGCATGGCCCGCATGGCGGAGGCTTTGGGCTTCTTCGCGCCGGAGATTGAGGTCCTGCGTTTTCC
Organism: Roseomonas sp.; assembly: GCA_044356095.1. Classification (GTDB taxonomy): domain Bacteria; phylum Pseudomonadota; class Alphaproteobacteria; order Acetobacterales; family Acetobacteraceae; genus Neoroseomonas. The sequence goes on along the minus strand of JBIKWX010000234.1, from coordinate 1,315 downwards.
GGCTTGGGATTGCCTGCCCTATGATCGCGTATCGCCCAATCCTGAAATCATCGCTGAACGTGTGGCGACACTGACGCGCTTGTTGGAAGCGGGCAAGCGCCCGCGCGTGCTGCTGACCACTGTCAATGCGCTGGTCCAGAAAGTGCCGCCGCCCGCCGTGTTTGAAGGGGCGACACTTTCGCTGGCCAAGACTGGCCGGATTCAGCCAGAAAAACTCACCGAATTTCTGGAAGCCAATGGCTATCACCGCACCGGCACGGTGATGGAACATGGCGAATATGCCGTGCGCGGCGGCATTATTGACCTGTATCCAGCGGGCGAGCCGGAACCCATACGCCTCGATTTCTTTGGTGATGAGATCGAGGATATGCGCCGCTTTGACACGGCCAGCCAACGCAGCGGCAAGGTAGTACCCGCGCTTTCGCTTCGCCCGGTGGGCGAGGTGTTTTTGGATGAGGCATCGCGCACGCGCTTCCGCAGCGGCTACCGCGAATTATTCGGCGCGGCGGCGGCTGACGACCCGCTTTATGGCGCGATCAGCGCCGGGCGGCGCTATCCCGGCATGGAACATTGGGCGGGCCTGTTTCATGAAAACATGGTGCCGCTACTGGAATATTTGCCCGGCGCCGAAATCAGCTTCGACCACCAGGCTGAGGAAGTGCTGAAGGCGCGGCTTGAGATGATCACCGATCATTACGAAGCCCGCCGCGTGCCCTCCCGCATTGGGGAGGGCGATGTACCTTATCGCCCCGCGCCGCCTTCGACACTTTATCTGGATGAAGCCGGCTGGGTGGCGATGCTGGCCGATTGCCGCGTGCTGCGCTTTTCGCCCTTTGCGGTGCCGGATGGCATTGCCGCGGGCGGGCGCCCCGGCCCGCTTTTCGCGGAAGCACGCAGCGCTGGCGAGAATGTCTTTGCTGCTTACGCCGCCATGGTGCAGGGCGAAGCCAAGGTTAAGCGCCGGCCCGTATTGGCCGCCTGGTCGCGCGGGTCTCGCGAAAGGCTTGGCAATCTGCTGCGCGAAAATGGCGTGCGTGCCGAACCGGCAGAAGATTGGAAAGCCGCCCGCGCTTTGCCGCCTGATGTTGTCGCGCTGGTGGTGATGGGGATTGAGCGCGGCTTTATCGCGGAAGGCATCGCGGTCACGGCTGAGCAGGATTTGCTTGGTGAACGCATTGCCCGTCCGCCGCGCCGGCGCCGCCGGGCCGATCAATTCATCGCGGACGCGACGGAAATCGCCGAGGGCGATCTGGTGGTGCATCAGGATCACGGCATTGGTCGCTATGAAGGCTTGGTGACCATCGAAGTATCGGGC
>JBIKWX010000233.1:0-5891 GCA_044356095.1 Roseomonas sp. | reverse complement strand
AAGCGGCGGTGCCTCACCCGCAAAGGCCGTGGCATGATGGGCTGCATAGGCGGGCTGACGATGCAGGGGTTTCGGGTAATAAATGCCACTGCCGATGCGTTCTGCCGTGAGCGCTGCCTGGACCTTGCTTCGCTGGTCAGTGTCACGCAGGCGAATGGTGTAAAGCCCCCAGGCATTCACCGCCTCGGCCGGTGCGGCCTGAATGCCGACCTTGGCGCCAAAAGCCGCGTTATAGACCGCCGCGATCTTGGCACGCGTGGCGAGTTCGCCCGCCAGCAGCGGCAGCTTCGCGGCCAGGATGGTCGCCTGGATCGTATCAATCCGGCCATTCATGCCGGTACGCTCCACCTCATAGCGCGTCTTGCCTTCGCCATGGGTACGGAGGCTCCGATACAATTCCGCCCGCGCTGGATCATCCGTGATCAGGGCGCCCGCATCGCCATAAGCGCCGAGCGTCTTGGTGGGGTAGAAGGAAAGCGCTGTGGCATGCGCCCAACGCCCGAGCTTCTTGCCATTGATACTGGCGCCAAAAGCCTGCGCGGCATCATCCAGCGCAAACATGTCTTCGCGCGCGCAGATGGCTTCAATCGCCGGCCAATCGGCGGGAAGGCCGAACAGATCAACGCCCACCACGGCGCGGGGACGCAGCCAGCCGCGGCGCTTCACTTCCTCGATACGCCGTTCAAGGTCCGCGATGTCCATATTATAGCTGAATTTATCCACATCCACGAAAACCGGCGTGGCCCCCAGCACCAGCGGCACCTCGGCGGTTGCGGTATAGGTGAAGGCGGGCAGGAATACCGCATCGCCGCGCCCGATCCCTTCCGCCATCATGGCGATTTGCAGCGCATCCGTCCCCGACGAGACACCCACGCAATGCGCCGCGTCGGCAAAGGCAGCGAGGCCCGCTTCAAGTTCCGCCACCTCAGGACCCATGATGAAGCGACCCGAATCGAGCACTGTGGCAATGCGCCGATCAAGCTCTGGCCGGATCAGCTTTTGCTGCGCCATCACGTCAAACAATTGAATCGGACGAGGTTCGCTCATCAGGCACGGGACCCTTTCGAAAAATCAGGGCCGAAACTGAACCCCAAAGGCCCGAATGCCAAGGCTTCGGCCATCAAAAATGCTTTCCGCCTGTTTCAAGGCAGAATTATGGGTCGGCCTTCAGAAGGGCCACCAGCGGCGCCGCTTGCGGGCCAGTGCCAAACACGCTCTCAGCGCAGGCGCCAGGCGTGCGCGGGCTGGGCGATCGAGCTTTTCGAATTTTTGCCGGAACAGAGCGAGCAGCGCTTCGGCCGAAAGCATTTCCACCGCCCGGCCAAGGGAAGCGCCATCCTCCCAAAGGATCAGCACCTCCTCCCCCAGGCGACGCGCCTCAGGGCTGGTCAGCATATCTTCCGCAATGCGCCGCCTGGCGCCGGGGTCGGCTTCCAGCACATCACGGAAATGGCGATAGCCGGATTCATCCGGACCCCGGTTCAGGATTTGCCGATAGATGCTCAGGATGAATTCGTGATCCGAGCCTTGCAGCAGCTCAGAACCCTTCAGCAGGCGCATGCGGCTTCTTCCCGCCCCGAACCACCGGGGCGCGCTTTACTGTGGCCGCGCATGCCGGGCGTCAACGCCTAGCCTCAAAAAAGCTGCGCAGCAGGGCAGCCGCTTCGGCTTCCCGCATGCCGCCAACCACTTCCGGGCGATGGTGGCAGGAAGATGCCGCGAATACCCGCGCGCCGTGATCCACCCCGCCACCCTTGGGATCATAGGCACCGAACACCAGGCGCGCGATGCGAAAGAAGGACGCCGCCTGGGCGCACATCGGGCAGGGTTCCAGCGTCACGGTCAGGGTGCAGTCGGCCAGTCTGGTCTGACCCAGGCGCTGGGCGGCTTCACGCAAAGCGAGCATTTCGGCGTGGGCGGAAGGGTCATGGCGCGCTTCTACCTCATTCCCGGCCCGCGCCAGCACCTGGCCCGCCTTGTCAGTCACGACAGCACCTACCGGCACTTCGCCACGCGCGGCAGCGGCGCGGGCTTCTTCCAGGGCGATTTCCATCGGCGTCATCATGCCTTCCTGCCGCGCCCTGGTGTTTTGGTCCAGGGTCAATGGTTGCTGGGCATGGGGCGAATTGGTTTCTTGATCCTGGTCAATACGTGAATGCCATTGGCTGGCAGCATTGCGGGACCGAGACGGGATTCGGTAGAGATCATGTGCCGCGCCAGAAACTGTGGCAGGCTTGGGGGGTAATATGGCTGAGATTGATCATCTGGTAATTGGCGCGGCAACGCTGGAAGCCGGCGCCGCCTGGCTGGAACGGCATTTGGGCACGCGCCCGGTTCCTGGCGGGGCGCATCCGGGTGTTGGCACGCATAACATGCTGCTCGGCCTTGGGCCTGACCAATATATCGAAATCATCGCCCCCGACCCCGCCCAGGGCACGCCGGCCCATCCCCGGCCCTTCGATCTGGATGATCCGGCGCTGAAACTCGCGCTGGAAGCGGAGCCGCAGCTGATTGCCTATGTCGCGGCAACCCCAGCCATTGAAGCCGTGGTGGCGCGGCTTGGTGCCTCCCATGCCGGGGAGGTACGCGCCATGCGCCGGGGCGCACTTTCCTGGCGCATGGCCTTTCCGCCGCAGCGCCAGGATATGGGCAATCTGATCCCGCCGCTGATCCAATGGGATGGTGCGCGGGCTGCGGCACAAATTCCCGATTCCGGTTGGCGGCTGACTGGGTTTGAGGCGCAGCACCCGGATATGGATGCGCTGCGCCAGGCCATCGCTGCCCGCGGTCTGGAAGAGGCCGTGAAGCTCCGCCAAAGCCCAAGCGCCCGGCTGGTAGCCCATTTGCGTCATCAGGATGGGCGGGACGCCGTGCTGGCCAGCGCCTGAGTCCTGCGGGCAAGCCCCTTTGGGTGCTCTATCCTTGCGCGCGGTTTCGGGACATATTTCCCGCATGGGAAGCATTTACCCCCTTTGGCGCTACCGCTGCGCCCAAGGCTCATCGGCGGCTCCGTTTGCCGGGCGGTCCTCTATGGGATCGGCGCCCGCATGACCGCGCGCGTTCTGGTGGTGGATGATAGCCTGCCCAACCGCAAGCTGCTCGAAGCCCGGCTGCAGGATGAGTATTTTGAGGTTCTGGGGGCAGCCTCGGCCGCCGAAGCCATCACGCTCGCCCAGCGTTGGTCGCCAGATATCATCCTTCTGGATGTGCTGATGCCGGTGATGGATGGGTTTGAGGCCTGTCGGCGGCTCAAGGCCCAGCCAGCCACGGCACATATCCCGGTGGTCATGGTCACCTCACTCAATGACCAAAGTGAGCGCGTGCGCGGCCTTGATGCCGGGGCGGATGATTTCCTGGTCAAGCCAGTGGATCAGGCGACGCTTTTCGCCAGGCTGCGCGCGCTGTTGCGCGTGAAGCAGGTGCTGGATGCCTGGCGCCTTCGGGCGGAGACCGTGCGCGATCTGGGCTTTGAACCGCCAAGCGCGCCGCCCGAGGATTTTGAGGGTGCGAAAGTTCTTCTGCTTTCGGATAATGCGCCTGAAGCCGCTGCACTCTCCAACGCGCTCGCTGCCGATGGCATGGCGCTTGAGCAATTCCGCGATGAAAAAACTGTCTGGGCCAGGTTGCAGGACCCTAAGGCGCATTATGATCTGGTGCTGACCTCTCTGCCCATGCGGGAGGGCGATCCGCTCCGCCTTGCGTCACGCTTGCGCGCCGAGGCAGAGACGCGCGATTTGCCGCTGATGCTGATTGCGGATGATGAACAACGCGATCTGGTGCTGCGGGCTTTTGAATTGGGCGCATCCGATCATGTGCTGCGCCCGATCAATGAGGAAGAATTGCGCGCGCGTGTGCGCAATCAGGTAAGGCGGCGGCGGTATCAGCTCAGGCTGAGGGCGGAGTTTGATCGCTCGCTTGAATTGGCGGTGACGGATGGGCTGACAGGCCTGCGCAATCGCCGTTATGTCTTTCGCCATCTGGAATCCCTGCTAAGGGCAGGTACCGCCTGCGGCGTCCTGATGATTGATGTGGATCGCTTCAAGCCGCTCAATGATTATTACGGTCATGCGGCGGGTGATGCTGCCCTGCGTGAAGTGGCGGCGCGACTGCGTGAGCATGTGCGCGCTTCCGATATTGTCGCGCGCTATGGTGGGGAAGAATTCCTGGTGGTGATGTCTGGCGCCGGCGCCGAGGAAACCGCTGTGATTGCCGAAAGGCTGCGCGCCGCCATCGCTGATCGGCCGATTGATCTGGGCCAGGCCAAATTGCCCGTCACGGTGAGTATCGGAAGTGCCCTATCCGGCCTGACAACCGAAGCTGAGACACTGATCGCCGCCGCCGATTCGGCCATGTACCGCGCCAAGGGTTCCGGACGTAACTGCGTTGAAGCCGCGAGCGAGGTGGATTGGCGCCCCGTATGACCGCACCCTGACGGCTTTGGCCTGGGGATTTGCGGCTTGGATGCGAGGTTACCGGGAAACCCACCGAAAACGCAAAAAGGGCGGGAAATCCCGCCCTGGCCGCTTACATGAAGGCAGCGCCGTCATGGCGCAAAGCATTACTTGATCTTGGCTTCCCGGAAGACCACGTGCTTGCGCGCCACCGGGTCGTACTTCTTCTTTTCCATCTTGCCGGTGATGTTACGCGTGTTCTTCTTCGTCACATAAAAATACCCGGTTTCCGCGCTGCTGACGAGGCGAATGAGGATCGTGTTTGACTTGGCCATTGCTCAATACTCCAAGCCCGGGGCCAGGGGGCCTCGGGCATCCGAAGCCCCTTCCTACCCAAGCGCGCGCTGACGTCAAGGGGTTTTTGGACCGAAGCCGCCCGCCATGACGGCCGGCGGCCCGATTCCGAGGGCGGTTACCCCGCCCCTTCGATCACATTGCCAAAGCGTTCCCAGCTTTGCCCGTTCCAGCGCTGCAACTGCATCTGGCGGATCACGTTGTAATTATCGGGCTGGGTCTGCACCTTAACCCCCGGAAGCAGGGTCGCGATGTCCATGGGGCGGATATTCCGCGCCTGGTTCATGACATTCTCGCGGCTGAAATCATTGCCGCATTGGCGCAGCACCTGGATCATGGTGGTGCCCACACCGTAGCCATAGGTGTAATTATTGTCGCCCAAATCGCCATCCGGCACGTAGCGGCGCATGAAGTCGCGCCATTCATTCATGCCGGCATCCTGCGCCCAGGCGGGATCGGATTGGTCCTTCCGGTAGTCCGAGGTGATCAGGCCAACGCCCTTCTCTACCCCCGCCGGCTGCATGACCACACCGACCGAAACGGACACATTGGTCATGAACATCATGGGCCGCCAGCCGATGTCATGCACGCGGCGAATGGCCTGGGCGGCGAAGCGCGGCACCACGCCGCAAATCAGCACATCAGCGCCGGCGGCCTGAAGCTGCACGATCTGGCTATCAATCGTGGGATCGGTCGCTTCATTGGTGGCGGTGACCACCATGGAACGGAAGCGATCCTTCAGCACATCCTGCACGCCATGCAGATAATCGCGCCCGAAATCATCATTTTGATAGAGCAGCGCAATCTTCGCATTGGGCCGCTGTTCCAGCACGTATTTGGTATAGATTTGCGCTTCCACCCGGTAGCTCGGCTGCCAGCCGATGGTCCAGGGGAATTCGCGCGGATTGGCCCATTTATCCGCGCCCGTTGCCAGGAACAGATGCGGCACGGAACGTTGATTGACATAGCGGTGGATGGCGCTGTTGGTCGGCGTGCCAAGCTGATTGAACAGGAAAGCGACACGGTCGCGTTCCACCAGACGGCGGGTTTGTTCCAGCGTGCGCGGCGGCTGATAGGCATCATCCAAAACGGTGAATTTAATGCGTCGGCCACCGACACCGCCTTGATCATTCAGGCGCTTGAACA
>JBIKWX010000232.1:0-5938 GCA_044356095.1 Roseomonas sp. | reverse complement strand
ATGCGGCGCGCCAGCGGCTTCCGGGATGAAATCGCGATAGGTCTCATCCAGCACCAGCCAGGCGCCATGATCCCGGCAAAGCTTAGCAAATTGCGCGATAAGCTCGGGTGAATAAATGGCGCCGGTTGGGTTGTTCGGTGTCACCAAAACAATCGCGCGCACGCCTTGCATCAAGGTTGCCGCCAAGGCCGGATCGGGCAGAAAGCCATCCTCGGCACAGCAGGGCAAAACGCGGCAGGGAATGCCCAGCGCTTCCAAGGCCATGCGATGGTTGAAATACCAGGGCGCGGGCAGCATCACGGCATCACCGGCTCCCGCCAGCGTCATCATGGCGAGCGTAAAGGCCAGATTGCCGCCGGCGGTGATGGCGATATGGCCCGCCCCAATCGGCGCTGCATAGGCGCGCGCCATATCGGCGGCCAAGGCTTCCCGGAGCGCGCCTTCGCCTTCAATCGGGCCATAGCCGGCGGATTTCGCATCCCCCGCAGCACTGGCAAGGCGCGCCAGCAAATCCGCATGCGGCGGATAGCCCGGCACGGCCTGAGTCATATCCAATACCGGCCCGGCGGCGCCCTGATAGCGGGCAGCCCAGCCGCGCACGGCGGGAATGGGCGGGGCGCCGGTGGCGCGGATGCGGGGGGAAAGCGGCAAATCCATCGGCGCAGGGAACCATCACAAGCGCGCGGCGTCCATGGGGGCGCGCCTTGTATTGATCTTGGCGATCACTCCCCCGCCGGGCGGCCTGTCACATGGCGCCAATGATGCCAGAGCAGCCGCGCCGCCATGGACCGCCAGGGCGACCACATCATCGCAAGCTCTGCCAACTCCCTCGGCTTTGGGCGTTCCGGCTCGCCCCGCAGGACCGCGAGCGACGCCGCCAAGGCCAGATCACCCGCAGGAAAGATATCTGGCCGGTCATGGCCAAAGAGCATATGGACCTCGGCCGTCCAGGGACCAAAGCCCGGAATGGCAGCGATGGACGCGATGGCAGCTTCATCCGGCAAGGCCGCCAGCCCTTCCGCCGAAACCTGCCCTGTCGCAAAAGCCTCAGCCAGCGCGCGCGCATGGTTGACCTTCGGGCGCGATAGCCCCGCCTGGCGCAGTGCCTCATCCTCCAGCGCCAGCAGGCCGGCAGGCCTCAGCGCCCCAGGCAGGGCAGCAAGCCGCCCCCAAATGGCGGTGGCCGCCTGATTGGAGATCATTTGCCCGCACAGGCTTCTGAGCAGGCCAGCGAAGCCTGCCTCTCGCCGCCGCCAGGGCAGTGGGCCGGCGGCTGCAGGGATGGCCGCCAATTGCGGGTCAAGTCGCGCCAATGCCGAAAGGGCTTGAGTGGCCCAAGCGGGCGCTTCGGCGGCAAGCAGGGCAGGGCGGCTTTCTGTCATGCCCCTGCATAGCGCTTGCCCACCCCCCAAAACAGTGATGCGCCCCGGCGGTAAGGCCGGGACGCATCAGCGAAGACAGGGCCGGGTGAGTTTGGGGCAGGTCAGACCCTGATCCGCTATGCCCAGAAATGGGACGCGAATATTGCTGGCAAAAGGCACTGGGCATGCCAAAGTGCAACGAACAGCAACCGGCAGCGCGCCCGATACACTTCGCAACATGGGCCGATGAATGGCGCCACGAAACCACTAATGTAACAGGGCATGGAAAACGCACCGCATATCCTGATCGTTGATGATGATCGCGAAATCCGTGATCTTCTGTCCCGCTTTCTGGAAAAGCAGGGCCTGCGCGTGAGTGCCGCACGCGATGCCCGCGAAGCGCGCCGGCTTTGGCCGCTTGGGCGCTATCATCTTGTCGTGCTCGACCTCATGATGCCGGGCGAACCGGGGCTTGATTTCGCGCGCTGGCTGCGGACCCAATCCGATGTGCCCATCGTGATCCTGACCGCAATGGGTGAGGAGACGGATCGCATCGTGGGGCTGGAACTCGGCGCCGATGATTATCTGGCAAAGCCCTTCAACCCGCGCGAATTGCTGGCCCGCATCCGCGCCGTTTTGCGCCGTGCCTCTGGCGATGGCGCTGCCGCCAAGGAACCACCCGCCAAGGCGATCCAGTTTTCCGGCTGGACCTTGGAACCCACGCGCCGACGCCTGCTCAACCCCGATGGGGTCGAAGTACCGCTGACCGGCGGCGAGTATGAATTGCTGCTGGTGCTGCTGGATCGGCCCAATCGCGTGCTGACGCGCGATATGCTGATGGATTTGCTGCGCGGGCGGCAGGCCGGGCCTTATGATCGCGCGATTGATGTCGCGGTATCGCGGCTGCGGCGCCGCCTGGAAGATGATGGCCGCAACCCTGCCCTGATCAAGACCGTGCGCGGTGGCGGCTATGTGCTGGCCACCACGGTAGATCGTGGCTGAAGCCGCCCCTGTCGCCGCACCTCAGCGGCGGCGCTGGTGGCCTGGCAGCCTGGGTGGGCGCACCGCCGTTGCGCTGATTGTCGCACTGATGCTGGTGCAAGCGGCGGGGCTTACGATCCATGCCCTGGATCGCGTGGATTTGCAGCGTTTTGTGCAGGCACGTGAGATTGCCGGGCGCAGCCTTGGCGCCTGGCGCGCGGCAGTGCTGACCGCACCGGATCGGCGCGCGCAAATCATTGCTGATCTTGATCTGCCCGAAGGCCTCACGGTGGATTTGGATTTGGCACCGATTGTGCGTGTGGGCGCGCCGCCGGTCTCGCCGCATATCCTCAGGCTGTTTCGCCTGGATTTGCTGGCCTCCGGCCCGCCAAGGCTGCGCCCGCGCGAAATCCGCATTGCGGAATTGGGGCCGGCGGGCTTCGCCGCGTCGCTTCGGCTGCCGGATGGGCCTTGGCTTAACCTCCGGGCGTCCCTGCCCACGCCGCGGCCCTGGCATTCGGATACTTTCCTTGCTGCCTTTCTTGGCATGACGCTGGCGGCGGTGTTACTGATCCTTTGGGCGGTGGCGCGGCTTATGCGCCCGGTGCGGCTTTTGGCGGAGGCAGCGAATAGTCTCGGGCGCGATGTGAATGCGCCGCCCCTGCCCGAAAACGGCCCGACCGAGGTTGCGACCGCAGCCCGCGCCTTCAATGAAATGGCCGCGCGCATCCGGCTTTTTGTGGCGGACCGCACGCAAATGCTGGCGGCGATTGGGCATGATCTGCGCACACCGATCACGCGGCTGAAACTGCGCGCGGAATTCATGGATGATGATGAACAGCGGCGCAAAATGCTCGCCGATCTGGATGAGATGGAAGCGATGATCGGCGCGACCCTTGCCTTTGCGCGGGATGATGCGGCGACGGAACCGGCGACGCAGATGGATATCGCGGCGCTTTGCCGCACCGTGGCGGATGAGGCGAGTGACGCGCATCCCGATCAGGCGGAGAAGATCAGCTATGATGGCCCGGACAAGTTGGTGATCCGCGCCAAGCCCTTGGCCTTGAAGCGCGCCATCGCGAACCTGGTCGCGAATGCGCTGAATTATGGCGGCGCGGCGCGGCTCACGCTCGTGCAGGAAGGGGCGGGCCTGGTGCGCCTTGCCATCGCCGATGATGGCCCCGGCATTCCGGAAGCGGAGTTGGAGGCAGTATTCACCCCCTTCCGCCGGCTGGAAGCCAGCCGCAATCGCGAAACCGGCGGCACCGGGCTTGGGCTGACCATCGCGCGCAATATCCTGCGCGGCCATGGCGGCGATGTGGTGCTGCGAAACCGGCCAGAGGGCGGCTTGATCGCTGTGGCAAGCCTGCCGGTTTGAGCATTTTTAAGCCAGGCGGGATTGCTTGGCGTGAAACTACGATCAATAGCGCAAGGTGATCGCAAGCCTCGTGATATTCCCTGCGGCGACACTGAATTTATTGGCGTCGAATGTTGGCGCCGACATTCTGGGCATCACATTATTGCTGACGCCAACACCTTCGGTGGGCATGCCAAGGAAATTCGTATCGGCCCGCCCATTGCCATTGGTGTCATGCACCACGGCTATGGCATAGGTTCCTGGCGGCACATTATCAAAGACGCAAAGTGCTGCGCCGGCTGCCGGGGCCACGCGCAGAATCCTGACGTCAGGCTTATCCGATTCCAGTGGAAATCCAGCCGCTGAGGGGAAGAGCGCACAGCCCACCATGCCTTGCGCATTCGAAACGCCGGAAACCGCGGCTTCAATCCTGCCACCGGATGAGGCGGATGCCGTCGCAGCAATGCCGATCATGACGCAGGCAAGCAGCAGTGAGATATGGTGCGTGGTTGACATGGGGATGCTTCCTTTCTTGTTGTTGATCATTGATTTCTGGCGCCTTGCTTCAACATCGCAGCGCTCAGCAAGGCCGTGAACGCACGCGGGGAAAGCCGGATCATCTGCGCCGAAAGCCAATTCATGCTTCCCACAATGCTGGACGGACCGGCAGCATCGAGCGCCTTCAGGCAGGCCCCGACCGCTGCTTCAATCGTCATCGGGTTTCGGAATATTGATGTCCTGCGCACATCAGCGCCCATGGCATTGATGAAGGGCGTCTCGACCGGGCCTGGGCAAACCGCCGCAACACGCAAGCCGCGATCACGATATTCGGCCCATAAGGCTTCCGAGAAGGACAGGACAAATGCCTTTGTCGCGCCATAGCTGCTCATGAAGGGGGTGGGCTGGAAAGCCGCCGTTGAAGCGATATTGAGGATGGTGCCTTTTCGAAACAATAACTCGGGCACGAATAGCCGCGTCAGTTCCGCCAGTGCGACGATATTCAGTTGCAAGGTTCGGCTCAGACGCTCCATGGGCTCGGCTTCGAAGGGACCGTAATAGCCGGTGCCGGCATTATTGATCAGCGTATCCACCGGCAGGTCCAAGCTACGGACCGCTGCATGCAGCTTTTGCGCGGCGCCAGCTTCCGTAAGGTCCATCGGCAGCACATGCGCAACGCCGCCGGCCTGCCTGAGGCGCGCGGCCAGCGCGTCAAGCCGCGGCGCGGATCGCGCCACCAAGACCACTCGCACCCCCCGCGCGGCCAGAGCTTCCGCCAAGCCGGCCCCGATACCTGATGAGGCGCCTGTGATGACCGCCACTTGTCGTTTCATGGATGCTCCTTTCCAGGGGGCGCAGGGGTATCGAGATGGCCGGCATCAAAGCCCGATGCCGCGCGCCATCAGGGCGGCGAAGATCGGCAGGGCGAGCAAAAGCCCCGCCTGAAGCAGTACCCAGCGGCGCGTCGTTGCGATTTCGGTGGCGGGCGGAGCGCCGCCCCCCGCCCGCGCCAAACGGCGCCAGCGGATGAAGGTCATGGTGGGTCGGATGGAGACCAGCGCAATCAGCAGGAATAGCCCGAGCTTCAGCCAAAAAACGGGGTTTTCCATGTAAAAACCGCTTTCGCGCGCACCCCAAAAAACCCGCGCCAACCCAAAGCTGAGCACTGCCCCGGCGATCAGGCCATAAGCGAGGTCGATGCGCGCCAAGATTTCGGAGGAGCGACCATCAGCCCGCAGGGATAGCAGAGCAAGCTCCGCTGCCAGGCAGCCGACCAATGTCAGAATGCCCAGATGGTGCAGTACCGCCAGCACAAGATCGAGCGTGAGAGGCATCGGTAATCCATCTCCCGAGTCAAACGCAGCAAATGTATGCAACGTATACATTTGAGTAGATGATGAGAGTGGACATTGTCAACATTAAAATTTAAGAAGCGCCACGGTGGATCGAAGAATGAAAAAACCCTATCATCACGGGAACTTGCGGGTGGCCCTGTTGGAAGTAGCCCGCACGCGCTTGGCCGAAGGGGCAGAGGCGACGCTCAGCCTGCGTGATCTGGCCGCGCGCGTTGGCGTCAGCGTCAATGCCACCTATCGCCATTTCGACAGCAAGGAAGCCTTGCTCATGGAATTGGCGGCAGAGGGCTTTGACGCCTTACGCGCGCATATGCTTGGGGCCGTGGCGCAGCTTGGCGCCGCCGACACCATCGAAAGGCTGCACGCCACCGGAGAGGCCTATGTCC
>JBIKWX010000283.1:0-4508 GCA_044356095.1 Roseomonas sp. | reverse complement strand
GCACTTGCCGACGCAGATCGACGGCAGCCGCATTTTGATCCGCAAGGATCATGTGATTGAAGCCATGCTGAAGGGGCTTGGCGCGCAATTGCAGCATGTGGAAGTGGCGTTTGATCCGGAAGGCGGCGCTTACGGCGAACATAACCGCCATATGGGGCATCATCACCATCATCATGGTGATGGCGATCACGACCACCATCACGGCGATGGCCATCATCACCACCATCACTGAAAAACGCGCTGGCGCCGCTCAGCAGGCGCTGTATCGGTTGCTGACCTGGCTTTCGCCGGCCTATCCGGTCGGCGCCTATACCTATAGCCACGGGCTGGAAGCGGCGGTGGAAGCGGGCAGCGTGGCCAAGCGCGATGGGCTGATTGCCTATGTCAGCACAGCCTTGCAGCGTGGCGCCGGGCGCGTGGATGGTGCGCTGCTGGTGGCCGCGTATCGCGCCATGCTGAAGGGCGATCACAAGGCGCTGGATAAGGTTGCGGAACTGGGTGCCGCCTGGCGCGGCACGGCAGAAACCGCACTGGAAGCTGAAGCGCAGGGCACGGCCTTTACCAACGTCACTATTGCCGCTTGGCCGATGCCGCGTTTTGCCGCCTTCGCCGCACGCAACCCGCGCCAGCTTGCCCATGCGGTCGCCTTTGGTGCGGCGGCGGCGGAACAGGGCATTGCCGCGCGCGATGCGGCCTTTGGGTTCCTCTCGGCCTTCGCCGCCAATCTGGTTTCCGCCGGCGTGCGGCTGGTGCCGCTTGGCCAAACTGACGGCCAGCTTGCCATCGCCGCGCTGCAACCCGCCGTGGTCCGCGCGACCGAGGCCGCCTTGAACGCAGATGTAACAAGGCTTGGCACCGCCGCGCCGATGCTCGATATCTTTTCCCTGCGTCATGAGACGCAATACACAAGGTTGTTCAGATCATGAGCACTTCGCAGAATGGCCCGTTTCGGGTGGGCATTGGTGGCCCGGTTGGTTCCGGCAAAACGGCGCTGGTGGATCGCCTTTGTAAATACATGCGCGACCGTTACGATATCGCGGTCATCACGAATGACATTTATACGCGCGAAGATGCGGAATTCCTGACACGCTCCGGCGCGCTGGTGCCTGAACGCATCGCGGGGGTTGAGACCGGCGGCTGCCCGCATACCGCGATTCGCGAAGATGCCTCCATCAACCTCGCTGCCGTGCATGACATGGCGGTGAAATTCCCAAAGCTGGAAATCCTGTTCATTGAAAGCGGCGGCGATAATCTGGCCGCGACCTTCAGCCCGGAATTGGCGGATTTGACCATCTATGTGATTGATGTCTCGGCGGGGGATAAGATTCCGCGCAAGGGCGGGCCGGGAATTACGCGGAGCGATTTGCTCGTGATCAACAAGATTGATCTGGCGCCGCTGGTGGGCGCTGATCTTTCCGTGATGGATCGCGATGCGCGCAAGATGCGCGGCGCGCGGCCCTTCATCTTCACCAATCTGAAGGCGCTGCAAGGGGTTTCCGATATCGCCGATTTCATCGTCGCGCAGGGCGGCATTACGCCAAGGGCCGCAGCATGAATGCGCCGCGCCATATTGTCATCCTCGGCATGGGGTTGATGGGCTGCGATATCGCGGCGATTTTCCTGAGTGGCGGCTGGCGCGTCACCGCAGTGGAACCTGCGCAGGATCGTTGGTCGGCCGCACAGGCGCGCGTCGCGCAATCCATCACCCAGCTTGAAGGTGATCCCGCCGCAGCTTCCGGCCTGACCCTTTTGTCTGACATGAAGGCGCCTGATTACGCCTCAGCCGAGGCGGTGATTGAAGCCGTGCCGGAAAAGCTTGAGCTGAAGCGCAAGGTCTTTGCGGAGCTTGATGGTTTGGTGCCGGCGGGCATCCCGATTGCATCCAACGCATCGGGCTATCGCATCACGGATATCGCCGGCGATCTCCCCGGCCGGGCGCGCTGCGCGAATTTGCATTTTTTTCTGCCCGCGCATCTGGTGCCGGGGGTTGAGGTCGTGCGCGGCGAATACACGGACCCGCAGGTTTGCGACAAACTGGCCGACATCATGGCGGGGCTGGGCCGCAAGGTCATTCGCGTGGCGAAGGATGTGCCGGGCTTCCTTGCAAATCGCATCCAACATGCGCTGATGCGCGAAGCCTTTTCCGTGATTGATCAGGGTCTCGCCACCGCTGAGGATGTGGACAACGCCGTGCGCTACGCTTTTGGTTTTCGTTACGTCGCCGCGGGGCCGATACTGCAAAAGGAATTGGCGGGGCTGGAGACGCAATTGGAAGCCGGGCGCACCATCTATCCTTCGCTGAATACCAGCCCCGATCCAAGCCCAGGTCTCGCGCGCCTGGTGGCGGAAGGCAAGCTTGGCCCGAAAACCGGGGAGGGTTTTCGCCCCTGGCCGCCAGAGAAAACCGCCAAGGAACGCGCGCGCTATGAGAAAGCCTTGCTGGCAGCAGCGCGCATCCTGCGCGATGAGGAAGCCTGAAGCGCTATAGGATATGCCAAGACCTCTGCCCCTTTTCGCGGATTGCACCGAAGCGGGGCTTGAACTGTTACCATTGCTGCAAGCGCGCGGCTTTGACCGCCCCTTGGTCTATGCCCTGCCGCGCGGTGGCGTACCTGTGGCGCTACCCATCGCACAAGGCTTGCATGCCCCGCTTGATCTGTTGCTGGTGCGCAAATTGGGCGTGCCCTGGCAGCCGGAATTGGGCTTTGGGGCGTTTGCCGAAGGTCTGGAAGAACCGTTGTTCAATCAGGACATCATCGCCGCCACCGGCCTGACGGAAGACATGATTGCTCCAGTGCTGGCGGCGGAAAGGCGGGAACTCGCCCGCCGCAGCGCCGTTTATATGAAGGGCCGAAACCGGCAGGACCCCAAGGGCCGCATTGCCATTCTGGTGGATGATGGGCTCGCCACCGGCATCACGGCACGCGCTGGGCTTGCTGCGCTACGCAAACAGGGCGCAGCGCGCCTCGTGCTCGCCGTGCCCATCGCCGCGCCCGAAAGCATCACGGAATTTCAGGGCCTCGCAGATGAGGTGATCACGGCCGAGGCCGCCCCCATCCGCTTTGGCATTGGCGCCTTCTACCAGGATTTCCACCAGATCAGCGATGCCGAAATGCTGGAAATGCTGGCCGGCGCCCCTTGATCACGCCGCGCGTTGCGGGCGCACCGCCAGCACTTTACGCAAACGCTGCAAGCGCGCGCGGGCATTATCGCCAAGCTCCTCATCCGGCCCGGCGACAGTTTCCACCGCCTTCAACGCCTTCCGGCGGGAAGCCGCATCGGGCAGCAGCACGGTCAGCGCCTTGATCGCCTCTTCCGGGAACAGCGTTGCGATCATGGTCTGATCCCGGATTACCGCCATGCGGTCCGCTGCGCTCATTTGCGCAAAGGGCGCTTCGGTGGTGAGCAATTGATTGGACCGCGCGAGGCGTGAACGGCGCACTGCGCCGCGCGCATCAGCCAGCAGGATCATCATGCGAATGACCGCTTCCGCATAGCCGCCTTGCGCGAGCTTGGCTTCTGCCTCCGCACGCTGCGGCGCATCGGTGGTGACGGAATCACGCGCGGCTTCTGCTTCTGCCTCATAATCCTCACCGGTGACGCCAGCGGCATGCAGCGTGCCATAGACGCCATGGAAGGCGGTTTCCACCCAGGCATCGCGCAGATCGCGCATGGCGTTGAAGCCATAATCCACCGAATCCGCAAAGGCTTTTTCGAAAGCGAGGAAGGGATTATTTGCCGCGACGGGCTTGCGGTTTTGCCGCGCCAAACCCGCCAGGGATGATATCGGCCCCATGAAGGGGTTCATGTCGCTCAGCGCATAACGGCGCCAGCGCATCGGGTTCATCCGCCGGCGTGTTTCGGCACCCATTTCCGTGCTGAATTGGCGGATCACGGGCGCCACCAGCACATCATACAAATGCTGGTTCAATTCGGAAATCTGCGCGACCGCGGGGAAGGCCTCGTTCTCGGCCTCGCCGGAAATCTCGCGCACATGGGCGATGCTGCGTTCGACCAATTCCACCTGCCATGCGCCATCCTCATGACCCTCATGCCCGGTGATGACCATTTCATACAGGCCCGGGGCCACGGATTCGATCATGTCAATCGTGGTGGCGATTTCACTGTGTTCCTTCTTTGCCACCTTGCCGGAGACGAAAATGCCGAGATGCCCGATATCCTCATGCAACAGATACACAATCGTCTGGCCCAGGGATTTGATTTCGCGTTCATCGCGATAGACATCGGCAATCCAGCGGAGCGCCTGGCCAGGCGGCGTGATATTGTCGCCAGCCGAGGCAAAGACGATGACCGGCGCCTTCACTTCGCGCATATTGAAGGTCTGCCCATCGCCTGCGGCAATGCGCCCGGATGAGAAACGATTGCCGATGAACAGATTTTCCACGATCCAGCGAATCTCATCGCGGTTCATCAGGAAATAGCCGCCCCACCAGCGTTCAAACTCCAGGAAGCGCTCGGCTTCCTGATCCACATTTTCGTAAAGGTCG
>JBIKWX010000024.1:0-19771 GCA_044356095.1 Roseomonas sp. | reverse complement strand
TTGCTGATGGTCAAGCCAAGCGCCAGCAGCGCCACCATGATGCCAATACCAAGCACCACGCCGATACCACCGCCATGGCGGCGAAATTGCCCGGTTAGTGCCACGGCAAGCCCGACCAGCGCGAAGGAAAGCGCTGTGATTGGGCTTGCCATGCGCTGATGCGCCTCAGCCCGAAAGCGTCTGAGTTCGCGCGGGCGCAAAGCCTCAGCCGGATCGGGGTCGAGCAATTCAGTGATGGAACGCTCGCGGCTGTCGCGGCTGCGCGTTTCCTCACTGCGCGCCACGCGGGCCAGATCAACGCTGTTTTCGGAAAAGCTCAGCACCGTCAGCCGCGGCGGCGCGCCGGCGGCGCCCTTTTCCATCTGCTGGCGCACACCATCGTAAAGCGTCACACGCGGCCCATCCGCCCCCTGCCCGATGCGCCCGGCCTGCGCGAGGATGGTCACCGCCCCGCTGGCTTCGCGTTGGTCATGCACCATAATGCCGCGCAGCGTGCCATCGGCGTCACGCTTGCGGGCATAGACCGTCAGGTCATTGCCGAGGGTAGAGAAAACCCCCTCCTGCACCAGCACGCCCACCAATTGATTGCGGATTTCGAACTGCCATTGCCGGAAGGCGGTGTGGCTGAGCGGCACCAACCAAAAATTCAAAAGGGCCATCACGGCCACCACCAAAAGCCCAAGCGCCATCGCCGGGCGCGCGATTTGCCAATTGGAAAGCCCGGCAGCCCGCATCACCACCAATTCGCGGTCCCCGGCCAGGCGCAAATGCACGAACAGCATGACTATAAAGGTCGTGATCGGCAGAATGACCGAAAAGAAGGATGGCAATAAAAGGCTGGTCAATTCGAAAAACACTGCAAGCGACAGCCCGCGATCCAGCACCAATTCGATGAAGCGCAGCGATTGCGTCAGCCAGACAAGCGCCGCCAGCCCCACCGTTACGGCAAGCAGGGCCAGCGCAAGCTGGCGAAACAAATAGCGGTCAAGCAGGGTCATCGGCCACGCCACCCTACCCGCTTGGCGCCAAGGCCGAAAGCCGCTTCAGGGCAGCACCTTGCCGGGGTTCATCAGGCCCTTGGGATCGAGCGCCGCCTTGATCTGGCGCATCACGGCAAGCTCCGCGCCCCCGCGCCATGCTTCCATCATATCGGTCTTGAGCTGCCCGATCCCGTGTTCCGCGCTGAAAGACCCATCCAAATCCCGCACCACCTCATTCACGCAATCCATGATGTCGTGGCTACGCGCCAGGAAGGCAGCCGGATCAGCGCCTTCGGGCTGCACCAAATTCACATGGATATTGCCATCGCCCATATGGCCAAAGGGCATGGGGCGAATGCCCGGCATCAGCTTCCGGCAGGCTTCGGAGGCACGCTCGATCAATTCTGGCACGCGGGAGACAGGGACCGAGACATCATTCTTCACCGAAGCGCCCGCCTTGCGCTGCGCTTCGGTGTGTTCTTCACGTATGCGCCAAATGGCGGCGCGCTGGGCTTCGCTTTCGGCCAATACGGCATCCAGCACTTCGCCGGATTCCATGGCTGGTGCCAGCACCAGCTCCGCCAGGCCGCGCAAATCCGCATCAGGTCGAGTGGAGGCCAAATCAATCAGCGCGTAATGGGCAGCGCGTTCGGCAACCGGCAGGGTGACGCCGGGGATCAATTGTACCGTCAGGTCAACGCCATCGCCCGACATATATTCAAATGCGCGGATCGCGCTTTCGTCATTGTCACGAAAGCGGCGGAACAGGCCGAGTGCCGCTTCGGCATCACGCATAGCGGCGAAAATCACCTCATTGGCGCGGGGACGAGCGAAAAGCTTCAAGACAGCGGCAGTGATGATGCCAAGCGTGCCCTCGGCACCCACAAAAACATGGCGCAGCGCATAGCCGGTATTGTCTTTGCGGAGCCGCCTCAAGCCATGCCAGATGCTGCCATCGGGCAGCACCACTTCCAGCCCCAGCATCAATTCCCGCGCATTGCCGTAGCGCACGGTATTATTGCCGCCGGCATTGGTGGAAAGCACGCCGCCGATCATGGCCGTGCCTTCACCACCGAAGCTCAGCGGAAACAGGCAACCGGCAGACGCCGCGGCTTCCTGCGCGGTTTTCACCACAACGCCCGCCTCGGCCGTCATGGTCATATCAACGGGGTCGAGGTCGCGGATGCGGTTCATGCGCGCGAGGGAGACAATCACCGCGTGCCCGGAAGCATCAGGCGTCGCGCCCCCCACCATGGAGGTATTGCCCCCCTGCGGCACAATGGCGATGCCGGCTGCGTTGCAGAGCCTGACCGCTTCGGCCAATTCGGCGGTATTGGCGGGGCGGAGCAGCGCCATGGCGCGGCCCTGATAGAGGCTCCGCCAATCCGCCAGCGCGGGGGCCAGATCAGACGGTTCGGTCAGCAGCCCGGCGGGGCCAAGCAGGCTGGCAAGTGCGGGGAGGAGTGAGGGTGAATCGGCCATGGGCTGTTCAAACCCCGGAGCACAGCGCGGTCAAGTTCCAATCGGTTGGTGCCCGGATCCCTTCTGGCGATCAGTCATTCTCTATTAGGCGCTCAGGTCGGCGCGCTTCGTAATCATAGACAGCCAGTTGCTTGCCGAGCGGCGAGGCAAGGATGCCTTCTGCCAGCAGCAGCGCGGCCTGTTTTTCAACGCCGCCGGGCAGCTTCGGGTTAAGAAAGCCGCCCTTGCGCAGCACGCGCCACCAGGGCGTGAGTTCTTGCATCGGCACACCAAGCGCGCGGCGTTCCTCTGCGGCACGGGCTGACATATTGGCGAAAATGGCGGTCGAGACCGGACAGGCCACCGCCACTTGATGGCGGCGCGCGAGTGCGGCGCGGAGATCATCAAGCGTGATGACTTCGCCCAATTGCAGCTTCCGGATGAGGGCATCCACCTCGGCCGGGCTGGAGACAACCATGGCGCCGCCCTTGGCTTCCGCATAGCCTGGCGCGCCGCGTGGAATCATATGAACGATATGCGGCACGCGTCCGCTATTCAGGTGATCAATCGCCGATTTTTTCTTGGGCATGCTGCTTTCTCCCTTGGTCCCGCGCACCAGCGCCCTCCAAGTGCTATCGCGGGATGGGGTGGTTGAGAATAAGAGGTCTTTGTTCTTGATTTGTTCAATTTGGCGGCTTGCTGTTTTCGAAGCCGGATTGGCGATGATGGTGACAGCGCTTCGGGCGGGAAGTCGCTGTTTCCGCTACGCATATGCTGCGCAGGCCCAACGAGCTTGCGCTGCTTGACAGGGTTTCGCAGGCTGCTGAGGGTTCGATCTTGCGATGCCATCTAGCCCGGCGTCCTGGAGCCCAATCCTATGCCCTTGGTCACGATCACCCTGGCGCGCCGCGCAACGCCGACATCACCGGAAAAGAAAGCCGAACTCATCGCCGGGGTGACCGATTTGCTGGTGGAAACGCTTGGCAAGCGCGCCGAGGATGTTGTTGTGCTGATTGAAGAACTTGACCCGGATAATTGGGGCCAGGGCGGCATCACTGCCTCAGAACTGCGGCGCCGGCGCGTCGCGACCACGGAACATCAAGGAGCGAAAGCACCGTGACCGCTGCGCTGGATGGCCTGATTGTTCTGGACCTCACGAATTTTCTCTCTGGCCCCTATTGCACCATGCTGCTGGGCGATCTGGGCGCCGATGTCATCAAGGTGGAACGCCCCGATGGTGGCGATGACGCGCGGCGCATGCCGCCCTTTATTGATGGCCGCAGCCAGCCCTTCGCGGTTTGGAACCGCAACAAGCGCAGCATCACCGCCGATCTGAAACAGCCTGAGGATATTGAACTGGTGCGCCAATTGGCGCTCAGCGCCGATGTGCTGGTCGAGAATTTCCGCCCCGGCACGCTGGCGCGCCTCGGCTTGGGGTGGGAGGCATTAAGTGCCGCCAATCCGCGCCTGATCTGGTGCGCGATTTCAGGTTTCGGCCAGACCGGGCCTTGGGCGGATCATGGCGGGTTGGATATGATGGCGCAGGGCATGTCGGGCCTCATGGCCGGCAATGGCCCGCCCGATGGCGAACCCTATCGCCTGCCGATCGCCATTACCGATGTCACGGCTGGGATGTTTTCGGCCCTTTCGGTGCTTGCCGCCTTGCAGGCGCGCGAGAAAACCGGGCTGGGCCAGCGGATTGATCAATCCCTGTTTGAAGCGGGCGTCGCGCTTGGCGTTTATGAGGCCGCGCATGTTTTCGCCCATGGCACGCGCCCTTCGCGGCTTGGGCAATTGCACCGCGGATCGGCGCCTTATCGCGTATTTCGGACCGCCGATGGCTACATTACCCTCGGTGCTTCCAAGGAGAAATTCTGGCAGGCGCTCTGTGGCGTCATCAGCCGGCCGGAACTTGCGGGCGATCCGCGCTTCAAGACCAATGCGGATCGCGTGGCCAATAACACCGCGCTGATCGCGATTTTGGAGGAAATTCTAGCCACGCGCGGCAGCGCCGAATGGCTGGCCGCGCTTGGCAAGGCCGGCATCCCGTCCGAGCCCGTGCTGTCCTATGATGAGGCCCTGGCCCATCCGCAGGGCCAGGCGCGGGGCCTGGTCAGCAGTTTTGCGGACCCCGAACGGGGCCCGATCCAGCATTTAGCCTCACCCTTGCGGCTGGAAGCCACACCCGCGCGCATTACCCGCCGTGCCCCTGATCTGGGCGAGCATAATGCGGAAATCCGCGCCTGGCTTGCGCAAAAAGCTTGACGCGGCGGGGGCGAAAATTGTCTGATTTTCGTGGAATCTTGGCGAAGCGGCGGGGTAACCGCCGTCATAACAATAGGGGCTCACGTCATGCCGAATGGCACTGTGAAATGGTTCAATGCCACCAAGGGCTTTGGCTTCATCCTGCCGGATGGTGGCGGCAAGGATGTGTTTGTGCACATTACCGCCGTGCAGAAGGCGGGTATGCAGGGGCTTAAGGACAACCAGAAGGTTTCCTTTGAGGTCGCCGAGGAACGCGGCAAGCCGACGGCGATCAATTTGAAAGCGCTGTAGCGCCAGCGCGGGGCGGCGCGCGGCAGATACCGGTGCGCCGCCGATCTGCCCTTACCCCGCGCGGAAGGTGATGGGCTTCGCCCCCTCCCACAGCACCGCGCGGCCGGTCTTGGCCAGGCGGTCCAGGCCCTCACGGATGGTCAGGAAGTGGTTGCCGGCCAATTGGCCCGCCTTGCTGGCAAAGCAGGTAGGGCCATAGGCGACCAGAATTTCCGTCTCACTCATTGTGCCCGGATGCACAATGATCTGGCCAGGTGCCGGATAGCTGGTCGCGTTTTCCCAGGGGATGGAGAGTTCGCGTTCACCCATCGGGATCCAGCAGGCCTCACCGGACCAGCGCACATGGATGATGCGGTCCTGATAGGGCAGCAGGGCGCGAAAGCGCGCGCAGGTCTTGGGCGCGGCGGCGTCTTCGAAAAACGCCTCAAAAATCTCGCCACCAATGTCAATGATGATATCGGCCATGACTGTCCCTTTTCTCTCCCGGCGCCCGAGTGGCGCTCTGCTTGTCGGGTTACGCGACCGCGCTGTGCTTGCCAAGCCCAGCGCGGTCGCTATTCCTTCGCGACATTCGCCTCCGCCGCGATACGCGCCCAAAGGTCCAATTCGCGGCGATTGAATTCGCCGAGCGCTTCAGGCGTGCTGGTGGTGGACACAATGCCAAGGGCACCGATATGGCGCTTGGCTTCATCGCTTTGGCCGATGACTTGGATTTCGCGATTGAGCCGCGCAATGATGGCGGGCGGTGTGCGCGCCGGCATCCAGGAACCGTTCCAGGAGGCGAAATCAAAGCCGGGCAGCGCTGCTTCGGCTACTGTCGGTACGTCGGGCAGGGTTTCAACGCGCCGCGCCGTGGTGACTGCAAGCGCGCGAATGGTGCCAGCGCGCAAATGTTCTACCGCTGGCCCCAGATCGGTCACGAGAAAATGCAGCCGACCGCCCAGCAAATCCGCCATCGCCTGTGGTGTCCCGCGATAGGAGATTTGTTCCGCCTTGAAGCCAGCCGCTTGGCTCAGCAAATGCGTACCAGCCAGCCCGCCCGCATTGCCGATGCCGTAATTGAGCGCACCAGGATTGGCGCGTGCATGGGCGATGAAGGCTTGCAGATCACGCGCAGAGTTATCGGCCCGCACCAGAACGCCGAGCGGGTTGATGCTGATCATGGAAAGCGGGGCGAAATCGCGCAGCGGATCATAGCCCGGTTCACGCATCAGATGCGGATTGGCCGCATGGGTGGAGACGGAGCCGAAAAAGATCGTATAGCCATCAGGTGCGGCACGGGCAGCGGCGCGTGCGCCGATGGCGCCGTTCGCGCCGCCGATGTTTTCGATCACGAAGTTCTGGCCGAAGATGCGGCCCAGACGTTCGCCATAGAAACGCGCGAGGCTGTCGGTGCCACTTCCCGCCGGGAAGGCCGCAATGATGCGCACCTGGCGATTGGGCCAATTCGCGTCCTGTGCGGACGCGATGCTTGGCGTGCACAGTGTCGCGCCGACACCTAGCGCCAATAAGGCGCGGCGGGTTGGGATGACTTTGAGTTGCATGTTTTCTCCTCCCTACTTTTGCATTGGTGATTCATCGAGCACGAGGTCGAGACAGGCGAAATCGTCCACTTCATCTGCAACACGCAATAAGCTTGCCCCTTGCAGAATGAAACCAGACCACAGTCCAGTCTTGCCATGGATCCAGATGAGTGAAAAGCTACCGGGCGATACAAGGGTTGACGCTTTCGACAAAGGGCCGTTCTTTCATTCCTGTTCCGGCGCAGAAAAAGCCGAGAAGTTCGTCTCACGGCGGCCCCTTTTCGGCTGGTGAGGAGCGCCTACCCTTTTAACGCCCCAAGATAAGTTTCGTCCTTACCAAGCATCAACTCCACCATTAAGCGAGCAACAACTAACGCTGATTATTTGGGCAATTTTTGTCTGAATCGTCCTAATTCTATGTTCATGATTTTATTTTAGGCATGTGGGTCTGAGTCATATCTGCAGGAAAGGCCCCCCAATGTCCAAGCAAGACTTCTCTCTGAAGATTGGAACGCGTCTCGCCTTCGCCATCGCGCTGCCGATCCTGGCAGTCCTGGTCATGAGCGGGCTTGTGATTTCGCAGCAATTGCAGACGGTGCGTCAAGCAGATCAGCTTCAGGCGCTCAGCCATTTCAGTTCCCGCATCAGTGACCTTGTGCATGAATTGCAGAAGGAACGCGGCATGTCGGCGTTGTTCATCGGCAGCCGTGGCCAGCAAATGGGAAATGAGCTTCAGGCCCAACGCCGGGATACGGATGGCCAGATCGCCATTGTACGCGATACGCTGCGTGGTCTGGCCCTGTCGGATTACAGCGCAGAGCTTCGCCAGAATGTCGAAAAGGGCCTGGCGGGGCTGAGTGAGCTTGAAGGCAAGCGCGCCGATGTCACGGGCTTGCGGATTGTGGGGCCGGACTCCTTCCGCTTCTATACCTCCCTGATCACTAATCTTCTGGCTGTGCCTCAGGATTCGGTGAAGGTATCAGATTCACCGGCAGTGACCGCGAATTTGCTTGCCTATTACAACTTCCTGGCCGCTAAGGAACGTGCTGGCCAGGAACGGGCGACCGGTTCGGCGGGCTTTGCTTCCGGCCAATTCGCGCCAGCGCAATATCGCACGCTGCTCACTATTCTGGCCGAACAGGGGGCTTATCTCTCCGCTTTCCAATCCTACGCCACGGATACGCAGCGCAATGCGGCGCAGCAAACGCTGTCTGGTCCCATCATCACCGAAGCGGAAAGGCTGCGCCGGATTGCTGTTGAAGCCGGTGCCGAAAGGCCGCTCAGTGGCGTGAATGCGCGTGAGTGGTTCAAGGCGACCACTGATCGCATTGATCTGATGAAAACGGTCGAGGATGTCTTGCAGCGTGATCTTGCGGCGCTCAATCAGGCAAATGCGGCTGAGGCCTGGAAGATTCTCAGCTATGGTTCGGCTTTCGCCTTTGCCATGCTGATGGCGGCGCTGATTGTGGGCTTCATTCTGGCGCGCGGCATCACGCGCCCGATCACGGGCATGACAGAAGCCATGCGTGCCTTATCGCGCGGTGATCTTTCAACCGTGATCCCAGGGCGCGACAAGCGTGATGAAATCGGCACCATGGCAGAAGCGCTTGAAGTTTTCCGCAATGGCATGATGGAAGCCGAAGAGCTCCGCAAGGCGCAGGAAACACAAAAGCAACGCGCCGCAGAAGAACGCCGCATTGCCATGAATGCGCTGGCCGATAAATTCGAAGAAAGCATCGGTGAGGTCGTGAATAATGTGACCACGGCTTCTTCCCAGTTGCAGGGGACGGCTGCAGATATGGCCCGTACCGCTGAGGAAACCTCGGAACAATCCACCGCCGTTGCCGCGGCTTCGGAACAGGTGACAGCGAATGTGCAAACAGTGGCTTCCGCAACCGAGGAGCTTACGGCTTCCATTCGTGAAATCGCGCAGCAAGTGGCCGAAGCCAGCCGCATGACCAATGAAGCGGTGGGCCAGGCACGGAGCAGCACGCAGGAAGTCCAGGGCCTGACTGAAGCGGCGCAACGCATTGGCGATGTTGTGCGTATCATCAATGATATTGCAGGGCAGACGAATTTGCTGGCGCTGAACGCCACAATCGAAGCCGCGCGTGCCGGTGAGGCCGGCAAGGGCTTTGCGGTTGTCGCATCAGAGGTGAAGGCACTCGCCTCCCAGACCACCAAGGCGACTGATGAAATCGCATCCCAAATCAAAGCCATGCAGGAAGCAACCCAGCGGTCTGCACAGGTAATCACGCATATCGCTGAAACCATCGAACATCTCAGCCAAAGCTCAACTGCCATCGCCTCGGCGGTTGAAGAACAAGGCGCCGCAACACAGGAAATCGCGCGCAATGTGCAGCAGGCCGCGGTCGGTACGACAGAGGTCGCGGGCAATATCACCCAGGTGAGCCAGGCCGCGAATGTCACAGGTAGCGCCGCAACGTCGTTACTATCGGCAGCGGGCACACTCAGCAAGGATGGGGTAGCGCTGAAGAAGCAGGTGGATGGCTTCCTCCGTGAAATCCGTGCCGCGTGATATAGACTGCTAGTAGCCTGAAAGGTCGCAGTATGACTTTCCAGGGTAAAATTCGGGTGCCATGATGTCGCCAAACACTGAAGGGGCACATCATGGCACGCTTCAACGGCAAACTTATTCTGATTTCAGGCGGCGCGCGCGGGCAAGGCGCAGCAGAGGCGCGGCTTTTGGTCGCGGAAGGTGCGCGCGTCATTCTTGGTGATGTGCTGGAAGCGGAAGGCCAAGCCCTGGCGCGCGAACTTGGCCCCGCGGCGCAATTCCTCAAGCTTGATGTGACCGAGGAGGCGGATTGGGCGCAAGCCGTTGCGGCCGCCGAAGCACTCGGCCCCCTCACGGGACTTGTGAATAATGCCGGCATCTATGTGCCGAAGCTGATGATGGAAACCGATGCGGCGCTGTTTGAACGCCATACGCGCATCAATCAGCTTGGGTGTTTTCTTGGCATGAAGGCGGTAGTGCCGGCCATGGAAAGGGCAGGGGGTGGTTCGATTGTGAACATCTCCTCCACCGCTGGGCTGCGCGGATCAGCGCGCGCTTTTGCTTATGGTGCCACGAAATGGGCTTTGCGCGGCATGACGAAATCCGCTGCACTTGAACTGGCGCCGCGTGGCATTCGCGTGAACTCAGTCCATCCCGGGCCGATCGCAACGCCGATGCTGGATATCCGCACGCCGGAGGAAAATGCCGCGCGGTTGAAATCCGTGCCCATGGGACGGCAGGGCACGGCGGATGAAGTCGCGCGGCTGGTGCTGTTCCTGCTTTCAGACGAAAGCGGCTACATGACCGGGTCGGAACTCGCCATTGATGGTGGTGCGACGCTTTGAAGGGCATTAGATTGCGCCCTTCAACGCCGGGGGTGCCATTCTGCTTTCTGACGAATTACGCCGCGCGGTATTGCCGGAGCGATCCGGCATGCATGATCCGCCCCGCCAACGGGCGGCCAATGATGCGTTCCGCAAGCCGCGCGGCTTCAATCAGCCGGTCAAGATCAATGCCGGTTTCAATGCCCATTTCATGGCACAGAAACACCATATCTTCGGTGCAGATATTGCCAGCACCGCGCGCATCGCCATGACCGGCAAAGGGGCAGCCACCCAGGCCCGCCACTGAACTGTCAAACAGCGAAACACCCATTTCAAGCGCCGCAAGTACATTGGCCGTGCCAAGCCCGCGCGTATCATGCAAATGCAGCCCCACTTCCACATCGGGGAGTTTTTCACGCAGCATGCCAACCAGGCGCCTCACCGCCTGCGGATTGGCCCAGCCCATGGTATCGGCGAAATAGAGCTTCTTCAGATCAATGCCGCGTTCCGCGCAAACGCGATGCGCCCAGAGCAATTCCTGCACCGGGCGTTCAGGCGGAATTTCGCCTTCGTAATTGCAGCCAAAGGCGGTCATCACCAAGGCGCGTTCCACCGTGACGCTGGCTTCGGCGTAAAGATCAAGCCAGCGCACCACACGATCACGCATTTCAGCCGCGGTGCAATTATTATTACGCTTGGCGAAGGCATCCGATGTGTAAAGGCTGATCTTGCCGACCAGATCAACGCCCTTGGCCGCGCGGGCGCGCGCAAATCCCTGTTCATTCAGCCAGAGCGCTTCATAGCGCACGCCGGGGCACTTTTTGATGGCGGCGAAGAACTCGGCTGAATCCACCATTTGCGGCACGGCCTTGGGGGAGACGAAGGATGCCACCTGAATGGCGGTCAGGCCCGTTTCAGCCAGTGCTTCCACCAGCGCGACGCGATCGGCGAGCGGATAGATCACGGGTTCAATCTGAAATCCCTCTCGCGGGCCTTCTTCGTGGAAATGGACATGCTTTGGCAGATCGGACATGACGGTTTCCCCATTCAGGCAGGCGTTGACAGCCTAGCTTGGCGCGATGACGCTTGGGCATGACTATGGCGCTGCACGCGATGCTGCGCCAGAGCCAAAGGGAAACGCCATGAAAGACACCACAGTACAGCGGCGCGCGGCGCTTTTGGGGGCTTTGGGTTTGCTGGGCGCGGGGGGCGCTGCCGCGCAACCGGCCACGCGCTGGCCGGATCGGCCCATTCGCTTCATCGTCGCCTTCCCCGCCGGCAGCGGCACCGATGTCACCACGCGCAATTTCACCGATGCGCTGAGTGCGGAACTTGGCCAACCCGTAGTGGTGGATAATCGCGGCGGTGCGAATGGCTTCATCGCCTCAGAAGCCGTCGCGCGGGCGCGGCCTGATGGCTATACGTTTCTCTCCACCGCCAATACCACGCATGGGTCAAACCCGGCGCTGTTTCATCGCCTGCCCTATGATCCGGTGACGGAATTCGCGCCGGTTGCCTTGATTGGTGTCGGGGTGCTGCTGGTCGTGGTGAATAATGATCTGCCGGTGCGTAGCATGCGCGAACTTGCCGATTATGCGCGCGCCAATCCGGGCAAGCTCAATTTCGCTTCCGGTAGTGCCTCATCACGTGTGGCCGGGGAGATGTTCAAAGCCATGGCAGGGGTGGATATGGTGAATGTCACCTATCGTTCGAACCCGCTCGGCATCACGGATGTGATTGGCGGCGTGGCGCAGGTGATGTTTGTGGATGCCACAACCTCCATGCCGCAAGCGCGCGAAGGCCGCGTGCGCGCGATTGGTGTGACAAGCCGCCAGCGCGTTGCCATGATGCCGAATGTCGCAACGGTCGAAGAACAGGGCTTCCCCGGTTATGAAATGCTGTCCTGGAACGCGATCTACGCGCCCGCCGGCACGCCGCCCGAGATCATCTCCCGCATCAATGGCCTGGTGAATGAGATCATGGCCCGCCCCGCCGTGCGTGACCGCCTGACCGCCAACGGCATGGTGCTGCGCCCTGGCTCGCCCGATGATCTGGCGCGTTTCCAGGCAAGCGAGATCGAGAAATGGAAGCGCCTGGTGCGCGAAGCCGGGATTGAATTGCAATGATGGGCGTATTGTCTGGCGTGCGCGTGATTGAGCTTGGCCAGGTGCTGGCCGGCCCCTTCGCGGGCGCGATTTTCGCTGACCTCGGCGCGGATGTGATCAAGGTGGAAAAACCCGATGGCGGCGATGATGCGCGCCGGATGGGCCCGGATTTCCGCCATGGCGATGCGCTGAATTTCCACGAATTCAATCGCGGCAAGAAATCCGTGACACTTGATCTGAAATCGCCCGAGGGGGTGGAGGCTTTGCATGGCTTGCTGGCCCATGCCGATATCATGCTGCATAACCTTCGCCCCGGCGCGGCGGAGGCTTTGGGGATTGGTACCGCGGCGGTCACAGCGCGCCATCCGCATTTGATCTATTGCGAAATGTCGGCCTTCGGCCATATCGGGCCGGAAAAGCTGCGCCCTGGCTATGAACCCTTGTTGCAGGCTTTTGGTGGGCTTTCTTCCATCACCGGCGAACCGGATGGGCCGCCGGTGCGCATGGGGGCTTCTGTTGTTGATCAGGGGACGGGGCTTTGGACGGTGCTCGGCGCGCTCGCCATGCTGGAACGGCGCCACCGCACGGGGCAGGGCGGTGTCGTGAATACATCGCTGTTTGAAACAGCGCTGTTATGGGCGGGGCAGAAAATCAGCGCCTATGTGAATATGGGCAAGCTGCCGGAACGCCATGCCTCTGGCCATCCCAATCTGACACCTTATGAGGCGATTGATGCTGCCGATGGCCCGGTATTGGTCTGCTGCGGCAATGACCGGTTGTTTGCGAAATTCGCTGCTGAATTGGGCCATGCGGAATGGGCGAGCGATGAACGCTTTGCGACCAATCGCGCGCGCCTGAAGCATAAGCCGCTGCTGCTGCCAATGATCGCGGCGCTGATGCGCATTACACCGCGCGCCGAATGGCTGGAAAGGCTGGCGCGGATTGGTGTGCCCTGTGCGCCGGTGAACAGCATCCCCGAAGTGTTGGCGGAACCGCAAACCCAGGCGCTTGGCATGGTGCAGCCGGTACCGAATGAGGATTTTTCCCTGGTTGCCATGCCGCTTTCCTTCAATGGCGAAAGGCCGCGCATGGCGGGCCCTGCGCCGCGACTTGGCGCGCATAATGCCGAGATTTTGAAGGGCTGATCAGCCGCCTAGCCGAGCGCGCCCTTTGGCAGTCACGCGTACCTGCATGTCAGCAGCACCAGCGCGCGCGGGTTCAAGGCGGATCAGGCCCTCGTCCAAGGCATCTTCCCAGGCGGAAAGCCGCGGGCAATTGCTGCGCCAGGCATCCATGGTGTCGGCGTAGCTGCGCGGGCGTTCTTCCAACCAGCGCAGGAATTGCACCATGAGCGTGGTTGGGATGGCGGGCGCATCGGTAATCATGAGGTAAGCCTAAGCCCGATGGCGGGGGCGCTCAAGATGCCAGGATCGCCTCCACAATTTCCTGCACTTCCAGGGCTTCGCGCAGAGTGGCCAGCCGATGCGCCTCACCGCGCGTCATGGCGGCGACTTGCGCCAATTGCCTCTTCAACACCAGCGGACGCATTTTCTCATTGGGTAGCGCATCCGGCGCCTGCGCCCAGTTGCCATCAGCGCCAAGCCTTTCGGCAAAGGACCAATCGCGCAGGCGGATGGCGCCATTCAGTGTCCAGGTATTATGGTCATCCTTGGTGGTGGTGCCGACCGAGCCTTGCAGCGTGACGGGCACACCGCCCGCCATGAGCCGCGCGGTGATGGCGGATTCCGCGCCATCGCCGGGCGGGAAGGTCACCTGCGCTTCCAAAAGCTTGATTGGTCCCAATTGCCGGCGCGTGAGGAATAGGAAGTGGGAGACTACTTCGCGCGTGAAGCCGCCCTCGGCGCGCTTCGCAAGCCAGCTTGCCGCCGCCTGCTGCCAGCCGCGCGGCCAGGTGGGGAAGGCGACTTCAATGGCCAGGTTTTCGGGCGTGAGTGCTGCGCGCCAGATGGAAAGCTGCGCCACCGCTGGCGATGACGCCATGGGGAAATTCACCGCCGCCCGCGCGCCGGCTGCCTCTGCCCGCACAACAAAAGCGCGCGCCTCATGCAGTGATGTCGCGAGCGGTTTTTCGATAAAAACACTGCGACCCGCCGCAATGGCCGCATCAGCCAGCGGAATATGCGCCGCTGGCGGGGCTGCGATGTAGAGGCAATCACAGGCGGCGATCACCGCATCCGGTGTGGCCACCATGCGCGGTGCGCCGGTAATGCCAGCAAGGCGCGTCGCCGCCGCCGGTGCGGGGTCCCAGACCGCGACGGGGGTGACGCTTTCGGCGCCATGATCGAGGGCCGCGCGCAGCAGGCGCTCACCCATGATGCCAAGGCCGATGATACCAAGCGTGACGGGGGAGGTCATTTTGATGTGGTCCATTAAGGGGCTTGTTACCCAACCTGACTGCCATCACCATGGCCGAACCGCAACCCGAAGGCCGGAAGGGCGTGTATGGTCCAGACAATTCCCGAAGCGGGCTACCGTTTCATTCCTGGAGTCTATCAATATAGCGCCGGTGTCGCCGCCGAACCGGGATTTCGGCTGGAACGCGTGCGCTTTGTTGAACCCCTGCCGCTCATGGCGGGCTTCGCGCGGATTGCGGCCCATCTGGAGTCGCTCGGCCGGCCAAAGCTTGCTTTTGCGGCGTGTGAATTACGCTCCCCCGCGCCTTTCACGGAAGAAGGTTTTGCGGCGTTTAATCGGGTTTATGGCGGCGCCTTGCAGGAATGGGGCTTGTTTCGTGATGGGCTGAACCCCGTGGCGCGCAGCAATGTCTGCCCGGAAATCGCCCCACCGGCCGAGCCTTGTTTCCATGCCTTCGTCTATACTGTGCCGGATGCCGGTGCCGCGCCATCCTTTGCAGTGGCTGGCAGTGGGGAAGCTGCCGAAGGCCGGGGTGATTACCGCAGCAATACGGTGGCGCTTGGCGATATTTCGCCTGCCGGCATGATTGCCAAAGCGCGCTGGGTGCTTGGTGAAATGGAACGCCGCATGGGCCTGCTGGGCGCTGATTGGCGCGCAACCACCGGCGTGCAGGCCTATACGGTGCATGATATGGGGCCGTTTTTCGCCGAGGAAATCGTCCGTCGCGGCGCCGCACGCCATGGCCTGACCTGGCAATATTGCCGCCCGCCTGTGGTTGATCTGGAGTTTGAGATGGATTGCCGCGGTATTGCGCGGGAATTTGTGACAAAATAGGTCGCCAACTCACCCTAGATTGGGTCAATTTGGAGATTCAACATGTCTGTCAGCCTGGGCCATGTAAGCGCCGATGACTACGTCTTCACACAAGATTGGTTTTCGCGCCTTGCCCCAACTTGGGATCGGATTCTTGCAAGATTGAAGCCAACAAGGATCCTGGAAATTGGGTCTTTCGAGGGTCGTTCAGCTTGCTATTTGATCGAGAAATGCCCTGTTTTGGTGGATGGCCAGGTTTCAATAACCTGTGTTGATACCTGGGAAGGAGGCTTGGAACACAAGGCTGGCGGAACCTACGAGACTCTGATGACGGAGGTCGAACAACGCTTCGATTATAATACGAAGCTCGCGCTCTCACGCGCGCCTGGCAGGATCACTTTTCAAAAATTAAAGCAGCTTTCGCGTGATGCCTTGGCGGGCCTTATCGCTTGCGGCCAAATGGAAAGCTTCGACCTCATTTACATTGACGGGTCGCATGAGGCGACGGATGTGCTGACCGATGCCATCTTGGCCTTCCCCTTGCTCCGCATCGGTGGGACCTTGATTTTCGATGATTATATCTGGTCCGACCAGCTTCCAGAAAGGCGGGAGCCTTCGCGGATGCCAAAGCCTGCGATTGATGCTTTCGTGAATGTTTTCCATCGAAAACTGGAGATTTATCAATCGCTACCGCTATGGCAGCTCTATGTACAAAAAGTTGCCCGTTGAGGTGAAGTCCAACTCCACACCCCATTGGAAGAAGCACCATGCCCAATCCCCTGATCCAAAACCCCGGACGCATTCGTGATCTTTCCGCCGCCATGGCGAAAGGCGAAGCCACGTCGGAAAGCCTCGTGCAACGCTATCTGAACCGCATCGCGGCGGTTGATGGCCAGGTGAAAGCCTGGATACACATATTGGCCGATAGCGCGCTTGCCGAAGCGCGCGCTTTGGATGCGGAACGCGTGGCCGGCAATATCCGCGGGCCGCTGCACGGTATTCCTGTTGGCATCAAGGATGTGATTGATGTGCGCGGCCTGCCGACGCGCGCCAATAGCCCATCCCGCGCTGATATCGCGCCGGCCGGCGCCGATGCCACGGTGGTCGCGCATTTGCGTGCGGCGGGGGCGGTTATTCTCGGTAAGTTGCACACCACGGAATATGCGTTTTTCCAAAGCCTGCCACCCACGCGCAACCCTTGGGATTTGGCGCGCACGCCGGGTGGGTCTTCCGCCGGTTCCGGTGCGGCGATTGCGGCTGGCATGGTGCCACTCGCACTCGGGACGCAAACCGCGGGCAGCGTCAATCGGCCCGCTGCCTATACAGGGGTTTGCGCCTTCAAACCCTCAACGCTCGCGATTGGTGGGGTTGGGGTGGTGCCGCTCGCACCCTCCTTCGACACGGTCGGCGCTTTTGGCGCCCGTGCGCAGGATGCGGCCTATCTGGCAGCAGGCTATGCGGCGGATCATTTGCGACTGGCCAGCCGCCCTGCCGTCACGCCGCGCATTGTGCTGCTGCAAGACCCGCTGATCGAAAAGCTGCAACACCCGGCCACGGCGGCGCGTATCGCCGCGCTGGCGGAACAGCTTGGCGCTGCCGGCCTTACGCTGCACCGCGCCAGTGCCGGAGCCGGCTTTGCCGAAATGATCGCGCGCCATCGCCGCGTCATGCTGGCAGAGCTTGGCCGCACCCATGCCGGGCTGCCGCGTGATCGGATCGCGAGCGCTGTCGCCGATGGGATCGCAGAAGGCCTGGCCATTCCGGATGCGGAATACCACGCGGCGTTGCGTGACCTCGCGGGTTTTCGCGCGCGTTTCTGGGCCGGCTTTGGGCCTGATGATTTCATCCTGACCCCCGCGGCGCCGGATGTGGCGCCAGATGCCGGCAGCACGGGTGATCCTTCCTTTGTCATTCCAACCACGGTGCTGGGCGGACCGGTGGTGACGCTGCGCGCGGGCCTCGCCGCCGATAGCGGCATGCCGGTGGGGGCGCTGCTGTTTGGCCGGCCCGGGGCCGATGCAGCCATGGCGTCCTTCCTGTTCTCGGCCACGGCGACCGCGCTCGATCTTTAGGCCCCAAAGCTTGCGACGCCCGGCCATCCGGCACATCTACAGGCCAGCGCGGCTTTCGTGCTAACAGGCGGGCCGGTTTCGGCGCGCAGGAGGCATTTTGAGTTTTTGGGGTAAGATGCTGGGCGGGGTGGCGGGCTTCGCCATGGGTGGCCCCTTGGGTGCCATGGTGGGGGCCGCGCTTGGCCATGCTGCGGATGCCGGGGCGCTGGGCGGCAAGGGTGGCGCCATTTCCGCTGCCACACCTGATCTGATGGCGTTTTTCGGCAGCAAGGAAAACCTGTTTTCCTTTTCTGTCGTCGTGCTCTCGGCCAAGCTCGCCAAGGTGGATGGGCCGATCAAGCGCGAGGAAATCGCAGCCTTCCGCAACCTGTTCCATGTGCCGGAAGAAGCCTTGGGTGAGGTTGGGCGCCTGTTTGATCAGGCACGCGACTCCGCTGATGGGTGGGAGCCTTTTGCCGAAAAACTGGGTGAAGCCTTCGCCGATAATAAGGCGATGCTGGAAGATGTGCTGGTGGCTTTGGTGCAGATTGCGCGCGCTGATGGGCCGGTCACAAAATCCGAAGGCGATATGCTTCGCGGCATGCATGCGCGCTTTGGGCTGGATGCCGCTGCCTGGGAACGCGCCAAGGGCGGCACACGCCGCGCCGCCGCGCCGGAAGCCCAAGGTGAGGACCCCTATTCTATGCTCGGCCTGACCAGGCAGGCGAGTGATGAGGAAGTGCGCCTGGCCTGGCGCAAACTGATGCGGGAAAACCATCCTGATAGCCTGGCATCGCGCGGGGTGCCGCAGGAATTCGTCAAGCGCGCGACGGAACAAGTGGCGCAGATCAACGCCGCCTGGGACAGGATCAAGCGCGAGCGGGGCCTGTAGCGCCTTGCGCATGCGCGATGTGCCAAGCCCCAATCACGAAGCGCGTCCCGATGGTGCGGTGATTGATACAATTGTGCTGCATTACACCGGCATGCGTTCCGGGCAGGAGGCGATTGCGCGGCTCTGCGACCCTGCCGCCAAGGTCTCGGCGCATTATGTGGTGGAAGAAGATGGCGCGGTGTTTCGCCTGGTGGCAGAGGAACGTCGCGCGGCACATGCCGGCATTTCGTTCTGGCGCGGGCGGAGTGCGCTGAACGGGAACAGCATCGGGATTGAGATTGTGAACCCCGGCCATGAATGGGGCTATCGCCCCTTCCCCGCCCTGCAAATGGCCGCCGTGTGTGATTTGTGCCTGGAGATCATGGCGCGCCACCCGATTGACCAACGCAATGTGGTAGCGCATTCGGATATCGCGCCGGTTCGCAAACAGGATCCGGGTGAGTTGTTTGATTGGCAGGGGCTGGCGGCGAATGGCGTTGGGCTTTGGCCAGGCGCGGCTGGGGTGGCGGTGGAGGAGGCTGCGCTGCTGCCCTTGCTTGGCGCCATTGGCTATCGCACCGATTTGCCACTTTCCGTTTTGCTGACAGCGTTTCAGCGCCATTGGCTGCCCGGGCGCGCGGATGGGATTGCGGATGAAGTGACGCGCGCGCGGGTGGCGGCGTTGGCGCGGGTGTTTGAATAGGTGGATGCGCAACGCTGCTGATATCGCTGATTTTATCAAGCATAACCCGCGCATGATGCGCTGCCTTGCGGTACTCGCCGCGCATGGCCCTGCCGGCGCCTGGATTGGCGCAGGCTTTGTGCGCAATGCCGTGTGGGATCACCTTTCCGGGCAGGATACGGAAGCCTTACCGCCCGCCGATCTGGATGTGGTTTTTCACGATCTGGTCAATGCAACCGCGGAACAGGATGCAGTGTTTGAGGTGGCGCTGCGCATCGCCGCGCCTGATCTTCCCTGGTCCGTGCGCAATCAGGCGCGCATGCATGAACGCAACGGGCATCGGCCCTATCGCGATATTGCCGATGCCCTGGCCCATTGGCCGGAAACCGCAACCGCCATTGCTGCGCGTCTTGGGCCGAATGGTGTTGAAATTCTCGCCCCGTTTGGGGTGGAGGATGTCCTGGCGATGATCCTGCGTCCAACGCCGGCTTTTCGTGCCAAGCCAGAAATTCCGCTGGCGCGGCTTGAAGCGAAGGGCTGGCGCAAGCGCTGGCCGAAGCTGCGCCTTGTCGGGCTTGGCGCTTCCCCTTGACCACCCCACCCACCTAGCCCCAGATGCAATCAGCGTCAGACGGCCGGGCGGCCGCTGGTTCGTGAGGTAATCACGGGCTGGAGGAAAGTCCGGGCTCCACGGGAATAGGGTGCCGGTTAATGGCCGGCGGGGGCGACCTCAGGGAAAGTGCCACAGAAATCAAACCGCCGCGGCGTGGCAACACCCCGCGGTAAGGGCGAAACGGTGCGGTAAGAGCGCACCGCGCCCCCAGCAATGGGGGTGGCAGGGTAAACCCCACCCGGAGCAAGGCCGAATAGGGGCGGACGGCGCGGCGCCGCAAGGCGCTGGCGCAGGGGCATTTCCGCCCTTCCGCCCGGGTTGGCCGCGCGAAGCCCCCAGTAATGTGGGCTCCAGAGGAATGGCCGTCCATGCCCCGCAAGGGGCAAGACAGAACCCGG
>JBIKWX010000230.1:0-6062 GCA_044356095.1 Roseomonas sp. | reverse complement strand
CGGCCATGCGGGCGGGGATAACGAGGATGGGACGCAAGGAAAAGGGCTCCTGCCGCCTTGCCGGCGGGAAGGGTGATCTGTATGTTCCCCGCGTTCTAAAGAAGCGCGTCCCTGGGTGCAAACCGGCGGGCAGCATCCGGTGTGAGGAAGAGCTTGGCCATGAGTAACAGTCTTGAAATGAACAAGATTTTCGCTGCCGTTCTGACAGCGGGCGTCACCTTTGGCATGGCGGGGGTCATTGGCCGCCTGATTGTGCACCCAACCATGCCGCATCACAGCGTGCTTCAGATTGGCGAAGCCGCGCCGGCGCAGGCTGCCGCCGCCCCCGCCGCGCCGGCCTTGGAACCCATCACGCCCCTGCTCGCTGCCGCCAATGTGCAGGCCGGGCAGCAATTGGCGCAGCGCCAATGTGCTTCCTGCCATAGCTTCAATGAAGGTGGCCGTGCCGGCGTTGGCCCGAACCTTCATGGCATTGTTGGTGCCAAGCATGCCCACGCTGCCGGCTTTAACTACTCCGCCGCCATCCGTGGTATGGCTGACAAGCCCTGGACCTATGAGGAATTGAACGCCTGGATCGCCAATCCCCGCGCCTATGCGCCGGGCAATAAGATGACCTATGCCGGCATGGCGAGTGTGCAAAGCCGCGCGGATCTGATCGCCTATCTGCGTTCGATTTCGCCGAACGCGCCCGCGCCCTGATCCCGCAAAACTTCATCGCGGTGGCGGAAGCCGCCGCTGATCGGGCGGCGGCCGTGATCCGGCCGCTGTTTCGTTCAGCGCTGTTGGTGGAAGCCAAGGGCGATGCCAGCCCCGTCACCCGCGCCGACAAGGAAGCCGAGGAAGCGATTCGCGCCCTTTTGGCCGAAACCCTGCCGGATCATGGCGTCATCGGCGAAGAACATGGATCGGAACGCCAGGATGCCGAATGGGTCTGGGTGCTGGACCCGATTGACGGCACCCGCGCCTTTGTCACAGGTCGCCCCATCTTTGGCAGCCTGCTTGGCCTGCTGCATCGTGGCAAACCCGTGCTTGGCATTATTGACCAGCCCATCACTGGCGAGCGCTGGTTGGGTGTGGCGGGTCAGCCGACGCGGTTTTCCGGCCCCTTCGCCGGCATGGCGCGCTGCCGCCCCTGTGCGGCTTTGGCCGAGGCCGAGCTTTCCTGCACCAGCCCGGATATGTTCAGCCCTGCCAATCGCCCTGGTTTTGACCGGCTGCGGAACGGGGCGCGCCGCGTGACCTGGGGCGGCGATTGCTACGCCTATGGCCTGGTCGCGCTTGGCCTGATTGATGTGGTGGCGGAAAGCGATTTGAAAATCTGGGATTGGGCCGCCCTGGTGCCGGTGATTGAGGGTGCGGGCGGGCGCGTGACGGATTGGGCTGGGCAACCACTTCATCCGGGCAGCGATGGGCGTGTGATCGCGCTGGGTGATCCTCGCTTGTTGCAAGAAGCGGTTCATCTTTTACAAAGCTGAAACACAGCGCCATTGCCCCGGGCGCCCTGAACCCCCATCCTGAAGCCTATGCAACGACGTGACCTTTTGGCGCTCGGCGCCGCCTTGACCAGCTTGCCCCTAGGGGCGCGCGCCGCCAATCCCGCCGGGGGTGACAGGCCCGGTGAGGTGGTGCGCACCCATGCCATGGCGCTGCTTGGTGAGCCCGCCTTGCCGGCGGATTTCACCCATTGGCCATGGGTTAATCCGAATGCGCCCAAGGGCGGTGAGATCACGCTGACCGCCATTGGGTCCTTTGACAGTTTCAACCCCTTCATCCTGCGCGGCACGGCGGCGGTTGGCAGCACGCTGATTTATGACACGATGCTGTCGCGCAATTTGGATGAGCCGCTATCCCAATATGGCCATCTCGCGCGCATCATTGAATTGCCGGCGGATCGCAAGGGCGTAACCTTCGAATTGCGCGAAGGCGCGCGCTGGCATGATGGCAGGCCGATCACGGCGGAAGATGTTGTCTTCAGCTTCACGACGCTGCGCGCAAATGGCCGGCCCTTCTTCCGTTCCTATTGGGCGGATGTGACCGAAGTGGTGGCGGAAGATGCGCGGCGTGTGACCTATCGCTTCCGTACCGATGAGAACCGCGAATTGCCGTTGATATTGGGTGAGATGTCCATTCTGCCGCGGCATTTCTGGGAAGGGCGGGACTTCACGCGGCCAAGCCTCGATCTGCCGCTGGGATCGGGTGCCTATCGTATTGATCGTTTTGAGCCGAACCGTACCGTGGTGCTGCGCCGCGTCGCCGATTACTGGGGGCGCGATTTGCCGACGACGCGCGGCATGTCCAATGTTGATGTCATTCGCTACGAATATTTCCGCGACACCACCGTGGCTTTTGAAGCCTTCAAGGCCGGGCAGATTGATTTCCGCCAGGAAAATGTCGCGCGTGATTGGGCGACAGGGTATGATTTCCCGGCAGCGCGGCGGGGTCTCGCCACCAAACAGGAAATCCGTCACGAAATCCCGACCGGCATGCAGGCTTTCGCTGTCAATCTACGCCGGCCCTTGTTTCAGGATGCGCGGGTGCGGCGCGCCCTGATTGAAGTGTTCGACTATGAATGGATGAACATCAACCTGTTCTATGGTGCCTATACGCGGACCGAGAGCTATTTTTCCAATTCGGATTTTGCGTCTCGTGGTCTGCCGGAAGGGCGCGAATTGGAAATCCTGAACCAGTATCGCGGCCGTGTGCCGGAACCCGTATTCACTGAGGAATATCGCCTGCCGAAAACCGATGGTTCCGGCAATAACCGCGAGGGGTTGCGCCGCGCGCTGGCGCTGTTGCGTGAGGCGGGCTGGAATGTGCGGGACCGGCGCCTGGTGAATGCGGAAGGCCGGCGCTTTGAATTCGAAATCCTGTTGCAAGGCGCGACATTCGAACGCGTGGCGCTGCCCTATGTGCAATGGCTGGAACGGCTTGGCATTTCAGCGCGCGTGCGCACCGTGGACCCGGCGCAATATCAGGTGCGCGTTGATGCCTTTGACTATGACATGACGATTGACAGCATCGGCCAGGGCTTTCACCCCGGCAATGAACAGCGCGATTACTGGACCTGCGCCAAGGCGCGCGAGAATGGCAGCCAGAACGTCGCCGGCATTTGCGACCCGGTGATTGATGAGCTGGTGGAATTGGTCATTGCGGCGCCAAACCAGGCGGAGTTGACTGCGCGCACCCGCGCCCTGGACCGTGTGCTGTTGCATCACAACTACATGATCCCGCATTGGCATAGCCGCAGCTTCCGCATCGCCTTCTGGGAGCGCTTTGGCAGGCCGGAGAAAACCCCGCGCTTTGGCCTCGGCTTTCCCGCGGCCTGGTGGATAGACCCCGCGCGCGATGCTGCTTTGGCTGAAGCCCGGCGCAATCTGTAATAATGGCCGCTTATCTTCTTCGCCGCTTGCTGCTGGTGATACCGACCTTGCTCGGGATCATCGTGATCAATTTCGCCGTGGTGCAATTCGCCCCAGGCGGGCCGGTTGAGCAAATGCTGGCCGAATTGCGCGGTGAAGGCCAGACCATGGGGCGCATCACGGGCGAAGGCGGTGGCGAAATCCGCACGCCCAATGCCTTGGAACAGCGCGGCACTGGCGGTGGCGGTGATGGGCCGGTTGGAAATTATCGCGGCGCGCGCGGGCTTGATCCCGCGATTGTCGCCGAAATCGAACGCGCCTTTGGCTTCGACAAGCCGGCCACCACGCGTTTCAAGGAAATGATCCTGGGCTACCTGACCCTTGATTTCGGGCGATCGCTATTTCGCGATAGGCCAGTGGTTGACCTTATTATCGAAAAAATGCCAGTATCCATTTCGCTTGGCCTTTGGTCCACGCTGCTGATTTATCTGATCTCCATCCCGCTTGGCATCCGCAAGGCGGTGCGTGATGGATCGCGCTTTGATGTCGCGACATCGGCGGTGGTGCTGATTGGCTATGCCATACCGGGCTTTCTATTTGCGATTGTGCTGGTGGTGTTCTTCGCTGGCGGTTCCTTCTTTCAATGGTTCCCCCTGCGCGGGCTGAACAGCCCAGGGTCGGAAACCTGGTCGCTCGGTGCGCGCATCATGGATTATGCTTGGCATATGGTGCTGCCGACCATTGCGCTGGTGATTGGCGGCTTCGCCACGCTGACGATGCTTACCAAGAACGCCTTTCTGGATGAGATCGGCAAGCAATATGTGCTGACGGCCCGCGCCAAGGGCGGTTCCGAAAGCCGCGTGCTTTATGGTCATATCTTCCGCAATGCCATGATGCTGATCATCGCGGGTTTTCCGGCTGCCTTTATCGGCATTCTGTTCACCGGTGCGCTGCTGGTGGAGATTGTGTTCTCGCTCGATGGGCTTGGGCTGCTTGGTTTTGAAAGTGCCATTCGCCGCGACTATCCGGTGATGTTCGCGACACTTTACATCTTTACCTTGATGGGCCTCGTGATGCAGATCATCGGCGATTTCACCTATACGCTGGTCGATCCGCGCATTGATTTTGAGGCGCGGCGATGACGCTGTCTCCCCTCACGCAGCGGCGGCTTGCGAATTTCCGCGCGAATAAGCGCGGCTATTGGTCGCTAATTATTTTCGGCGTACTCTTCTTCATCACGCTGTTTGCCGAGTTCCTGGCGAATGATCGGCCCATCATCGCGCGCATTGATGGCCGTTGGTATGCGCCGGTGCTGGTGGATTACGCAGAAAGCGACATTATTGAAGACGGCTTGCCCACGCTGGCGGATTGGCATGATCGCGGCTTTCGCGAAGAAATTGAGGCCAAGGGTGCAACCCTAATTTGGCCGCTGATCCCCTATTCCTACCGCAGCGTGGTGCGTGATTTGGGCCGGCCCGCACCGGCGCCGCCTTCGGCACGCAACTGGCTTGGCACGGATGACCAGGCCCGGGATGTGCTGGCACGGGTGATTTATGGCTTTCGCATTTCCGTGC
The DNA here is from genome assembly GCA_044356095.1 of Roseomonas sp. Taxonomy (GTDB): domain Bacteria; phylum Pseudomonadota; class Alphaproteobacteria; order Acetobacterales; family Acetobacteraceae; genus Neoroseomonas. Next base: position 1,129 of record JBIKWX010000230.1, on the reverse strand, counting down.
TGTTTGGCTTTACGCTGACCATCATCAGCTCCGTCATCGGGATCGCTGCCGGCGCGGTGCAAGGCTTTTATGGTGGTACGACGGATTTGCTGTTTCAGCGCTTCATCGAAATCTGGTCCGGCATGCCGCAGCTTTTCCTGTTGATCATTCTGGCAAGCGTGATTGAACCAAGCTTCTGGGTCCTGCTGATCTTCCTGCTGCTGTTTTCCTGGATGAACCTGACTGGCGTGGTGCGCGCGGAATTCCTGCGTGGGCGCAACTTCGATTATGTGCGCGCCGCCAAGGCTTTGGGCGTTTCCGATGCGCGCATCATGCAGCGTCATATCCTGCCGAATGCAATGGTCGCGACGCTCACCTTTCTGCCCTTCATTTTGTCGGGCAGTGTCACGGTTCTGGCCTCGCTCGATTTTCTGGGCTTTGGCCTGCCGCCGGGCTCACCCTCACTCGGCGAATTGGTCAATCAGGGCAAGAACAACCTGACCGCGCCGTGGTTGGCACTGACCAGCTTCTTTGTATTGGGTGGCATGCTGACGCTGCTGATTTTTGTTGGTGAAGCGGTGCGCGATGCCTTCGACCCACGCAAGCTGCCGGGGGGGCAGGGCTGATGGCGCTGCTTTCGGTGCGTGATCTTTCGGTGGCCTTTCGTGGGCGAGAGGTCGTGCGCGGCGTTTCCTTTGATGTGCAGCCTGGCGAAACCCTGGCGCTGGTGGGCGAAAGCGGCAGCGGCAAATCTGTCACCGCACTGTCCTGCCTGCGCCTGCTGTCCAGCGCTGGCAGCAACCCGGCCGGGTCCATCACCTTGGATGGTATTTCCGTGCTGGATGCGGATGACAGGCAACTCCGTGACTTGCGCGGCGGCGTCGCCGGCATGGTGTTTCAGGAACCCATGACCTCGCTCAATCCTTTGCACACAATTGAGCGCCAAATCGCTGAGGCCATTACGCTGCATCGCCCGCTCTCAGGTCCCGCTTTACGTGCGCGGGTGATTGAATTGCTGCGGCTTGCCGGCTTTCCTCAGGCTGAGGAACGGCTTGGCGCCTATCCGCATCAACTCTCGGGCGGGCAGCGTCAGCGCGTGATGATTGCTGGCGCACTCGCCAATGATCCGAAGCTGCTGATTGCCGATGAA
>JBIKWX010000229.1:0-6063 GCA_044356095.1 Roseomonas sp. | reverse complement strand
CGGCTGATTGAACAGGCGGGGTTTGAGGCGATTTACATGACCGGCTTTGGTGCGACGGCGTCTCGGCTGGGTCGCCCCGATATCGGGTTGCTGACCCAGACGGAAATGACCACCCATGCGCGGGATATGGCGCGCGCCGTGACAATTCCGATCATTGCGGATGCGGATACGGGCTATGGCGGCCCGGCCAATATCGCGCGCACCGTTGAAGAATATGCGCAGGCCGGCGTTGCTGCGATTCACCTGGAAGACCAGGTGGCGCCGAAGCGCTGCGGGCAATTGGCCGGCATCAGGCTGATCCCGGCGGAAGAGAATGTCCGGCGCCTGCAATGCGCCATTGCGGCCCGCCCCGCGAACGGGCCACTGATTATTGGGCGGACCGATGCCATGCCGGCGATTGGCCCGGAAGAAGCCGTGCGCCGCGCGCTGATGTATCAGGATGCTGGCGTTGATCTGGTGTTTGTTGATGGCATCAAGAAAATCTCCGAGGTTGAGATTGTGGCGCGGCAGGTGCCCGGCCCCAAGGTTGTGAGCATTGTGGATGGCAATGAAACCACGGCGCTGACGGTGCAGGATCTGGAACAAATGGGCTTCGCGGTTGTGTTTTATGCAATGACCGCGCTGTTTTCCGCCGCGCGTGCGGTGGCTGATGCGCTGGCCGTGTTGAAGCGTGATGGCACACCCGGCAAGGCAGCGGGCGCCATGATGAGCTATGCGGAGTTCAGCGCCCTGGTTGATCTGCCGCGCTTTCAGGCGTTGGATGAAACCTACGGTTAGCCAGCGTCTCGAGGAAAGGAAGTCTATCATGCAATTCGGTCGTTTGGGCGTTTGGTGTTCCACGGATCGGCTGGATGCGGCGGCCTTGCGCGCGCTGCTGAACCGCGTGGAAGACCACGGCTATGGCAGCTTCTGGTATCCGGAATCGCGCGGTTATGAATCCATGGCGCTGGCGGGGTTTTTACTGGCGAATAGTCGGAAGCTCATTATTGGCAGCTCGATTGCGAATATCTATGCGCGTGATGCCTTCACCGCACGCCGCGGCCTCGCGACGCTGAATGCGCTGCATGGCGGGCGTTTCGCGCTTGGGCTTGGTGTCAGTCATATCCCGATGGTCGAAGGCTTGCGCGGGCATCGCTACGAGAAACCCATCCCCGCGATGCGCGGCTATCTGGAAGCTTTGCGCAAGGCGGGCAGTGATGTGTTGGAAGGGCCAGTGTTGCTCGCAGCGCTTGGGCCGAAAATGCTGGCACTGTCCGGCAGTGCGGCGGATGGCGCTGTGCCTTACAACGTAACGCCGGAACATACTGCCCAGGCCGCGGCTATTCTTGGGGCGGGCAAGGTGCTGGCCGTCGAACAGAAGGTGTGCATTGAAATCGATCCGGTGCGTGCACGTGCCCTCGGGCGGCGCGAATTATCGCGTTATATGGCGCTGCCGAATTACGTGAATAATTGGCTGCGGCTTGGTTTTAGTGAAGCGGAGCTCGCCAATGGCGGCAGTGATCGCTTCATTGATGCGATGGTACTGCATGGCGATTCCTCAACAGTGAAGGCAGGCCTGCGCGCACATTTTGCAGCGGGTGCCACGCATGTTTGCATCCAGCCAGTTACGGAAGATGGCGATGTCGCGCATCGGGATGCGATGCTTGCGGCACTCGCGGATACGTGATGGCCATGTTGAAACTTGGCTATAAGGCATCCGCCGAACAATTCGCGCCAGCGCAATTGCTGGATTTTGGCGTATTGGCGGAAGAGATGGGCTTCGATAGCTGCTTCATCTCGGATCATTTCCAGCCCTGGAAACATACGGGCGGGCACGCGCCGAATTCGCTGGTGTGGCTTGGCGCGCTTGGCGCGCGCACGCAAAGGCTTGTGATGGGCACCAGCGTGCTGACGCCAACCTTTCGCTACCACCCTTCCATTGTGGCGCAGGCTTTCGGCACTTTGGGCGCGATGTTTCCAGGCCGCGTCATTCTTGGCATCGGCACTGGTGAGGGGTTGAATGAGGTGCCTTCCACCGGCCAGCCCTGGCCGGAATTCAAAGAACGCTTCGCCCGCATGCGTGAAGCCGTGCAATTGATGCGCAAGCTTTGGACCGAGGAACGCGTAAGCTTCGAAGGGCAATATTACCGCACCGAACACGCGACGATTTATGATCGGCCCGCGACACCCGTGCCGATTTATGTTGCCGCTGCCGGTGCGATGGTTGCGAAATATGCCGGGCGCGCGGGCGATGGATTTATCTGCACCAGCGGCAAGAAGCCAGAGCTTTACACTGAAACCCTGCTGCCAAATGTGGTGGCGGGGCTGGAAGCCGCAGCAACCCCAAAGCCCGATTATGATCGCATGATCGAAGTGAAGGTTTCCTTCGATACGGACAGGCAGCGCGCCTTGGAAGATACGCGCCATTGGGCGGCTTTGGCGCTTTCGTCCGAAGAAAAAATGTCCGTGGAAGACCCGGTGGAAATGGAACGCCTTGCCGATGCGCTTCCGCTGGAACGCGCGGCGAGCCGTTGGATCGTCTCCAACGATCCGGAAGAGCATGTGGAGCGTATCGGCTATTATGTCCGCCTCGGCTTTCGGCATTTGGTGTTTCACGCACCAGGGCCGGATCAGGCGCGGTTCTTGCGGCTCTATGGGGAGCAGGTGCTGCCGCTGCTGCGCCGCCGCTTCGCTTGAAGGCCGCGCTGCAGCTTTTTGCGCTGCCGGACCTGCCGATGGTGCAGGCGGGCGATGATCTTGCGGGTTTGCTTTCAGCTGCCATGGCGCGCGCTGGCCTTGCGCTTCAATCAGGCGATGTGTTCGCGGTTGCGCAGAAAATTGTGAGCAAGGCGGAAGGGCGGAGCATAGCGCTGGCGTCTGTGCAGCCATCAGCCGCAGCGCGCGAGCTTGCTGCGCAAACCGGCAAGGATGCGCGTCTGGTGGAGCTGATCCTTTCTGAATCGCAATACGTTGTGCGTGCGCGGCCCAACCTGATTATCGTCAAGCATCGACTTGGTTTTGTCATGGCCAATGCCGGCATTGATCAATCCAATATCGGCGTTGATGGCCATGCGTTGCTTCTGCCGCGTGATCCTGATGGTAGTGCGGCGGCACTTGCCGCGCGGCTTGGCTTGCCTGTGGTGATCACGGATAGTTTTGGCCGCGCCTGGCGGCGTGGCACGGTCGGCGTGGCGATTGGTGCGGCGGGACTGCCCGCCTTGCGTGATTTGCGTGGTCAGCCTGATTTGTTTGGTCGTACGCTCATGGTCAGCATCACGGGCTTCGCCGATGAAATAGCGGCAGCAGCGGGCCTGGTGATGGGGCAAGGCGCTGAGGGCCAGCCTGCTGTGTTGGTGCGCGGGCTATCCTGGTCAGGCGCGGAAAACCCTGCTGCCGAATTGCTGCGTCCAGCGCAGGAGGATCTTTTCCCGTGATCATCGCACTTTCCGGCGGTATTGGTGGGGCGAAGCTGGCACTTGGTCTTGCGCATGTTCTGCCACCTGAGGAATTGCTGATCATCTCCAATACCGGTGATGATTTCGAACATTTCGGCCTCACGATTTGTCCCGATACGGATACGCTGCTCTATACCCTGGCGGGGTTGGATAATCCCAAGCTTGGCTGGGGGCGCACGGATGAAAGCTGGGCTTTCATGGAAACCCTCGCGGCGCTTGGTGGGGCGGATTGGTTTCGCCTGGGTGATCGCGATTTGGCGCTGCATGTGCTGCGAAGCCATCGGCTGCGCGGTGGCGCAACACTTTCGACGATTACGGATGATATGCGCAAACGCTTCGGCATTGGCCCGCGCATTCTGCCGATGAGCGATGATGCGGTGCGCACGCAAATCCACACGGATCAGGGCTGGCTTGATTTTCAGGATTGGTTTGTGCGGTTGCGCGCTGAACCCTTGGCGCGGGCAGTGAAATTTGCTGGTGTTGAACATGCGCGCCCACAACCTGCATTGCTGGAAGCGCTGCGCTTAAAGCCTCGCGGTATTGTGATTTGCCCGAGCAATCCCTTCATCAGCATCGAACCCATTCTGGCCGTGCCGGGATTGCGCGATGCCATCAAGACATCAGGCGCGCCGGTGGTGGCGGTATCGCCCATCATTGCCGGGCAGGCCGTGAAGGGACCGACAGCGCGCATGTTTGAAGCGCTTGATGTGGCGCCAAGTGCTGGCGCTGTAGCCGCGCGCTATGGTGATTTGCTGCATGGCGTTGTGATGGAACATGGCGATGACGCGGCTGGCATCGCGCCGCGCGTGTTCCATGCCGCAACCCTGATGCGCGATCAGGCGGATAAGACCGCGCTGGCGCGGCAGGTGCTGGCGGCGATTGACGCGCTCAGATGACGCCCTGGGTCATTCTGCCGGTGAAGGAAATGGCGGGGGCAAAACAACGCCTCGCATCCTTGCTGTCACCTGCGGAACGCGTCGCGCTTATGCAGGTGATGCTGCGCGATGTACTGACAGCGCTATCAGCCGCGCAAGGTCTGGCAGGCATTGCAGTGGTGACACTGGATCCTTGGGCGCAGGCGCTGGCGGAGGCACATGATGCGCGGATCATCACGGAAGGCGCAGGGGAAGGTCATACCGGTTCGGTGACAGCGGCGGCGTCTGTTTTACAAGCGGAAGGTGTCGCGGCCATTCTCACTCTGCCCGGCGATGTTTCCGCGGTGAAAACGCCGGAGGTCGAAGCGCTGATCGCAGCGACGACTATTCCACCCGCCTTCATCATCGCCCCCGCGCATGATGAGCAGGGATCGAATGCCATTCTGATGTCACCACCCAATGCGGTAAAGCTGCGCTTTGGTGAAGACAGCTATTTCCCGCATCTGGCTTCCGCACGTGCAGCCGGCATCACACCGCAGATTCTGCGCTTGCCCGGTATTGCGATGGATATTGACCACCCTGCCGATATCGCGCGCTTTGCCGGCATTCCTGAAGCCAGGGGGACGCAAACCTTGGTGTGGTTGCAGCAAAACGGCATTCTCGAACGTCTCGCTTAATCCCCTGCCAACAATACACGCTTGCGCGGCGCGGTCTGTACCATGGGCACAAGCGGTGCGGCACTACGCGAAGCATCTTCGCGTTCACGCGTGACAACGCCATAGGTTGTGCTGCGCTGTATCGGCTGCCGCCCGATGGAAAGGATCAGGCTCTCCATCGCCTCGGGTGGGAATTCCTGGCCATGCTCCGTGCCGGCGGCGCGGCTGATGCTTTCATTCATCAGCGTGCCACCCAGATCATTCGCGCCGGCCTGCAAGGCCATCGCCGCACCTTCGGGGCCCATCTTCACCCAGCTTGTCTGGATATGCGTGAAATGCGGATGCAGCACCAAACGCGCAACGCTGTGCATCAGCAGTGCCTCACGGAAACTGGGGCCGCGGCGTGCCAGGCCGCGCAGATACATGGGCGCTTCCATATGCACGAAAGGCAGCGGCACGAATTCGGTGAAGCCGCCGGTTTCCGCTTGCAAATCACGCAGCACCAGCAAATGCCGCGCCCAATGCAAGGGCGCTTCCACATGGCCGAACATGATGGTCGCTGTGCTGCGCAGCCCAAGCCCATGCGCGGCACGCATCACCGCCTGCCATTCCGCCGTATTCACCTTATCGGGGCAGATGATGGCGCGTATCTCATCATCCAGAATCTCCGCTGCCGTGCCCGGCAAAGTGCCAAGGCCGGCATCGCGGAGCCGCGTCAGAAACGTTGATAAGGACAGCCCCAGCGTGCGCGCACCCTGATGAATTTCTAGCGCCGAGAAGGCATGGATATGCATCCCCGGCACTGCCTGCTTGATGGCGCGGCAAATCGCCTCATAGGTGGCGCCGGTATAATCAGGGTGGATGCCACCTTGCAGGCAGACTTCTGTCGCACCGCGCGCCCAGGCTTCCCTGGCACGTCGCGTAATTTCCGCGTGATCAAGATCATAGGCCGGGCCGCGCAGTGCTTCATGCGTCTTGCCCTTGCTGAAGGCGCAAAAGCTGCAACGATAGCTACAGATATTCGTGTAATTGATGTTGCGATTGACAACATAACGCACGGTATCGCCCGCAACTGCCTGCCGGAGCCGATCAGCCGCC